>JAAYKD010000111.1 GCA_012522585.1 Bacillota bacterium
CGGCTTTTGTGGCACTATTCTTGAGCTTACCCAAAGGTCTAGTCAAAAAGGAGATGGTTTAATGCTTTCTATAGAAAATGTTACTTTAAGTTTTTTCAAAGACACCATTAACGAAAAAATTGCACTGAGCGACCTGTCTTTAAAGATACCCAAAGGGCAGTTTGTGACGGTAATTGGGGGCAACGGTGCGGGAAAATCTACTTTGATGCAGATCATCTCCGGTAGCGCCAGGCCCGATTGTGGCAGCGTGCACTTAGACGGAGAAGATTTGCTGCCCCTACCCGAATACAAGTGAGCAGCCTTTTTGGGGCGAGTCTTTCAAGACCCCATGCAAGGCACCTCAGCCGATTTGACCATTGCAGAGAATATGGCCTTGAGTTTGCGCCGTGGCAGTAAGCACAGGTTGTTGCCGGCTTTAAAAAGGAAAGAGCGGCAGGAATTTAAAGAGCACCTGAGTCGCCTTAATTTAGGGCTGGAAGATCGCTTAAATGTAAAAGTAGGGCTTTTATCCGGTGGGCAGAGGCAGGCTTTAACCTTGGTCATGGCGGTTATGAAAAAGCCTAGGTTGCTCTTGTTAGATGAACACACAGCAGCCCTCGACCCCAAAACGGCAGCCACGGTCATGGAAATTACCAAAGATTTTGTTAAAGACGGTAATTTAAGCACCTTGATGATCACCCACAATATGCATGACGCCCTGCATTATGGTGATAGGTTGATTATGCTGCAGGACGGTAAGATAATCATCGACGTTGAAGGCCGAGATAAAAAGAATTTGCAGAGTGAGACCCTGCTTTCAGCATTCACTGGGCGCAGCGAACTCTTGGCAGCAGCAGGGAGTTAATCAGACGAGAATTCATACTATTTACGAGCAAATTTTAATAACAGAATAGAAGCAGTGGAATAACTAATAGCGAGATCTTACTGCCACTTTTGATTGTAGAATAGCCAGTCGTGGTGGACGAACCTCTACTTTTAATTGCAAATAACTAATCGTGACGATTTAGCCAGTGTTTTTCCCGAACGACTGGAAATGTTCTATAATACTAATCAAAAAACAAAATATTCCTCCTGAGATAAACCGAAAAACAAATCTGTACATAGAAATAGCGTTAACTTTTTGTTTCCTCCTTAAAAAGTTAACGCTATTTTCTTACAAACATTATTTCACCGGGTCTCAGCATATCCAGCTTGCTGCGGGCCATTTCCTTGACATAATTGTCGCTTTCAATATATTCCAATTGTTTGAGCAAATCATTCTTTTCTTTGATCAGCTGTTCTATCCGAATTTGGTTGTCTAAATAGGCTCGTTCCAGCTTTTTTATCCTCAGTTCGTTATCGACAATTCTCCAAGCGAAAAATGCCACTACCAAAACCAAAAAACTGACTGCCAAAATTCGCAAATACTTTTCCTTCTTGTTTTGCTTTTCCGGGTTTTTACCTAAAATGAGGGTCAAACCGGCTTTGCCAAAGTGTTGAGCTGTTTTGGTCAAATCTTTGTTCATAGCTTGCTCTCCCCTCTTTTTTCAAAAAAGTATTATTAAATTGATTTTAGCATTTATTCAAAATAAAGGCAAACGAAATCTTTACTCTTTTATGGGAGTTAAAAATCGAAATCGATTTCTATGCGCTCATCGCTAATCACTTTGTACATGCTCTTGGCGTCGCTTTTTCTAATGGAAGTCTCGAGGCTGATCACTTCCACTTCCATTATTCTGTTCATAAAGCGCAAAACGAGTGTGTCGCCAACATTGACTTCGGCTGCCGGCTTGGCTGCTTTTCCGTTGAGCTCAATGCGCTTGGCATCGGCCAGTTCTTTGGCCAAGGTGCGCCTTTTGATCAGCCGAGAAACTTTTAAATATTTGTCCAGTCGCAAAATGCATTCTCCTTAATTTTTGGGCAGATGCTTTTTAGCTTTTTGCCACAGTTCTTCTTGAGCTTCCAGGTCTAGCTGTTTCAATTCGGTATGGTTTTTTAAAGCTTCTGCTTCCATATAGGCAAAGCGAGTTTTAAACTTATTGTTGGCTTGTAAGAGGGCTGTTTCAGGCTCGATATCCAAAAATCTGGCCAAATTGACCACGGCAAAGAGCAAATCTCCTACTTCTTCTTGAATTTTCTCTTTAGCTTGAGCCTGTTCGAGGGCCTGTTTGATTTCTCCTTGCTCTTCCTGAACTTTATCCCAAACACCGTCGAGGGCTGGCCAGTCAAAGCCCACTTTAGCAGCTTTGCTCTGGAGTTTGTTTGCTTCCATTAAGGCAGGCAGGCCTTTGGTCACTCCGTCGAGGGCGCCTTTGGTCTGGCCTTGGCGCTCCTGGGCCTTGATTTCTTCCCAAAGGTCGACAACGTCTTGGCTGCTTTCTGCCTCTTCTTCAGCAAAAACATGAGGATGACGGCGCAGCATCTTATTGCTGATGGCAGCGATCACATCTTCTATGCCAAATTGGCCTGCTTCTTCGCCAATTACCGCGTGGAAAACGACTTGCAAAAGCAGGTCGCCCAGCTCGTCGATTAAAGCTTCCTTTTGACCGCTCAAAACAGCCTCGGCTACCTCGTAGGCTTCTTCTATGGCATAGGGCCTGAGGCTCATATGAGTTTGCTCTCGATCCCAGGGGCAGCCTTGCTCACTGCGCAAAGCACGCATTATTTCCATTAAATTTTGCAAGTTCTTATCCATTTTAAATCTCCTAATTTTGACTCAATCTATTTTGATTTATTTAGTCAGCCTTTTATAGCAATAAAGTTCGTTACTCCAAGTGCAAATTGTTGATGATAAGACCCATTTGTTTTACCTGGGCTTAACAATTTTTTCTGAAAAATTTAATGCTATTTATAGGCTGAGCTTTCTTTCATACCTGGTTTTTATGCTACAAATGCAAGCTATGGCGAATGAAGCCCCGGTTTTTCCATTTGAAAAAATTGTTTACTCTTGATTTTCAAATCATTTCATCCGTTTAGCTAAAACTGGGCCTATTTTAGGAATGCTTTTCAGCTCTTCCTTGCTCAAACCGCCGCTTAAAAGCAAAACGATGGCGTAGATAATTATGCCTAAAAGCACCGCCACAGCCGTTGGTAACAAAGGTGAGGTAAATTTTGCTTGCAAGAGTTTATAGGCGAAGTAAACGGCTACTCCCATCAGAGCAGAACTGATCACCGGTGCGATAACAAGGCCACGTAAATCGGCCGGCATTCTGGTGTGGCGGTAAACGTAAAAAAGATTGATCGTCACTGCCAAGGAAAACCCGGCTAAAGTGGCCAAGGCGGCACCGAAGATATTGATCTCGGCAATTCCAACCAGCCAAAAGGTAAAGAAACCTTTGACGGCAATTCCCACCACCATGCTGAGCACGGGGATGCGGATGCTGTCGATGCCTTGCAAAATTCCAGTGGAAGTTTGATACATGAGCAAAAACAGGATGACCCAAGAATAGACGCCGATAATATCGGCAGCGGCGTTGGAACCGTAGAGTATGGTGGCAACGGGCTGACTCAGTAGATTAAGCCCGGCTGCGGCTGGCAAGGCGATGAACATGCTAAGTTTTAAAGCTAAATTAGCTCTTTGTTGCATGGTTTTGGTCAGGCCTTGAGTCATGGCTTCGGTTATTGCCGGGATCAATGAGGCTACAACTGCCACGGTCAGGATGCTGGGCATATTGATCAAAGGCCCGGCCTGGCCCGAATAGCGGCCAAACAGAGCCGTTGCTTCGCTAGCACTGAAGCCCGCCGCTTGCAGCCTGGCTGTGATGAACAAAGTATCGACAAATTGCATCATAGGCCAAATTAAGGAGCCTAAAGTGACCGGCACGGCCAAAACCGTCAGTCGTTTTAATAAGCTGAGTGAGCCTTCTTCTTTTGGCCCGCCGATAATGCCTATGACAGGGCTTTCCTCTCCCTGCCCGGATCTTCTTTTTAAATAGAGCAAGAGCAAATAAAAGAAAGCTGCCATGGAGCCAATGGAAACTCCTAAGGCGGCTCCGGTGGCTGCGGCGGCTATGCCATTGCCCATAAACATGAAGGCTAAGCTCAAGATCATAGCGACTCGAACCAGCTGCTCGCCGGCATCGGAAATCGCCCGGGGCAGCATTTCTTGCCTACCCTGGAAATAGCCTCTCAAAGGTGCCATTAAAAAGACGAACAGAACTGCCGGGGCTATGGCCATCAGAGGGCCTAAAGCTCGCGGCTCTTTTAAATTCTGATTAGCCCAAAAATCTGCACCTGCACCTAAAACAGCAGCTAAAGCAATGCCTAATATTGCCGAGACTAAAAGCGAAAGTTTTAAGATTTTATGCACCGATTTTTCATCGCGCAGAGCAGTCTTCTCTGCCACCATTTTCGAAATGGCTAAAGGCAGGCCGGTCATGCCCACTGTCATGAACAGCAAGGCTAAATTGTAGGCCATTTGGTAGAGGCCAATACCCTCATCGCCGATGATTCTGGTTAGGAAGATGCGATAGACAGCACCAAGTACCCTGGCGAATCCACCAGCCAGAGTTAAAATGATGGTATTTAGCACAAAGGATTTCGATTTTTGCTCGGGCATAGAATCAAACCTTCTTTTTCGTTTTTCTAAAATGCAACTCGTGCAAATCGGGGACAGTCCCGGTTTTGCAAAGCTTCTATAGAGGTCATGCAAATCGGGGACAGTCTATAAGGAACTTAGGCAAACGAGGTTTGCCGGTTCCGCAACTCCGGTATATATAAGGAACTTAGGCAAACGAAGTTGCCGGTTCCGCCCCCGAATTAAAAATCATACTGGAGCATATTCTCTAACAACTTCTTCGCCAGTATGTGAATTAGGCAAGATGCAAATTGAGATCAGCTGCAATGAGACTGACGTGACTGGTATGGCGTCTCATGAAAGTGAGACGACGGCCCTATCCCTCCGTCTTGTTGCTGTCTATTTCAAACTAATGAAATGAATAAGTTCGACAAACTCTATAATGAAGAGATTGCTGGCAATCTCAACCTTGTTTCGTAGATGGGAATTGGAGTGCAAATCGGGGACTGTCCCGGTTTTGCAAAGCTTCTATAGAGGTTATGCGAATTGGGGACTGTCCCCGATTTGCATGATGTCACACCGGTGGTTGGTTACATGAGTTTGGCTTCGACTTTGGCGAAGATGGCGTCGGCGAGGGCAACGCCTTTTTCGGTAAGTTGGTGTAATTCGGTGCCGACTTCTTTGACGAAAGCTTCGTCTTTGATCATGTTCAAGTTGATTAAAACGTTGACTCTGCCTGAGAGCAAGCCAGCTCTTAAACCTTGCACTCCACAAGCAACGTCGCTGATGGCTAAAGCTGAACCTTTATCGGCCAGTTCTTCTTGCAATTCTAAGGCTCTATAGCAGAGGCGCACAATTTTCATGGGAACTATGCTAGCTTCTTTTAAGGCGTTTTGTAAAACCTCTTCTTTTTTAGCTTTTTCTTCGTCAGTTCTGGCTCTGATTCCATAAGCTTGGGAAAGAGGATAAAAACCGACAGCATCTTCGTCGATGCAGGAGAGCAAATCGGTCTGTAATTGAGTCAATTCTTCCCTGATTCTGGCTAGATCTTCTTCGTATTTGGCATAGCGCTTCTTGCCCGAGGTCAAGCTGATGACCATGTTGCCTAAGGCTGCTCCCACAGAGCCCATCAGGCCGGCTGCACCGCCGCCACCCGGCACGGGTTCTTTAGATGCCAATTTTTCGATAAATTCGCTTATCTGCATGTGCTTCATTTCCATTTTATTTTCCTCCTGTTTAAAAAAGGGCCGTTTTATCTAAGTAAAACAGCCCCATTAGTCCGTATTTGTGGCTAATTTATAGCCTAGAGTGAGTTTTAAATTTTTCCAGCGCCTTCTACTTGGATGAGCTTGCCTTGGGCAAATCAAGCATTTGCAGAAGATTGCCGCTTAGCTATAGCAAAACCAGCTTTGCTACACTATGTCTATAGCTTAGAGTAAGTTTTAAATTTTCCCAGCTTAACTGTTCTATTTCTTAGAATAAGCCTTTGATTTTGCCTTTGTCGTCAACGTCGATAACTTCAGCGGCGGGCACCTTGGGTAGACCAGGCATACGCAGGATATTGCCGGTAATTGCTACGACGAAACCGGCTCCGCTGTTCAGGACTACTTCGCGAACGCTGATGGTAAAGTCTTCGGGTCGACCCAAAACTTTGGCATCGTCGGTCAAGGAATACTGAGTTTTAGCCATGCAGATGGGCAAATGACCGTAACCCATGCGGGTGATCTTGCGTAATTCGCGATTGGCTGCTGCTGAGAAATCGACACCGGAAGCTCCGTATACTTTTTTGGAGATGGCGGTGATTTTATTCTTCAAGCTCATTTTGTCGTCGTATAAGAACTCAAATGTGCTCTCACCTTCGGTCAGGCGCACTACTTCGTTGGCTAAATCTACGCCACCGGCACCACCGTCGGCCCAGACTTTGCTGAGCACGGAGTTGACGCCCAATTCTTTACAGCGGTCTTCGACCAATTTGACTTCAGCATCTGTATCGGTATAGCGATGGTTGATGGCCACAACGCTGGGCACGTTGAAGATATTCTTCATATTCTCTACGTGTTTGAGCAGGTTAGGCAGACCTTTTTCCAAGGCTTCCAGGTTTTCTACATCTAAATCTTCTCGGGCAACGCCGCCATTGTATTTTAAAGCACGGATAGTCGCTACAATTACGACTGCATTGGGTTTCATGCCGGCCACACGACATTTAATATCGAAGAATTTTTCAGCGCCTAAGTCGGCTCCGAAACCCGCTTCGGTAATGACGTAATCGGCCCGATGCATGGCCATTTTGGTGGCTACGATGGAGTTGCAGCCGTGAGCGATGTTGGCGAAGGGTCCGCCGTGAATAAAGGCAGGTGTTCCTTCTAAGCTCTGGACCAAATTGGGTTTTAAAGCATCTTTAAGCAAAGCGGCCATGGCCCCTTGAGCTTTTAAGTCGCGAGCATAAACAGGTTTGTTGTCGTAGGTGTAGGCTACCATGATGTCGCCTAATTTTTCTTTTAATTCAGTTAGGTTATTGCTCAGGCAGAAAGCTGCCATAACTTCGCTAGCTACGGAAATATCGAAACCGTCTTCTCTGGGGGTGCCATTGGCTTTGCCGCCCAAACCGTCGACTACGTTACGCAATTGACGATCGTTCATATCCAAGCAGCGACGCCAGATAATATTACGAGGGTCGATATTGAGTTCGTTGCCTTGATAGATATGGTTATCGATCATGGCAGCTAAGAGGTTGTTGGCTGATGTGATGGCATGGAAGTCACCTGTAAAGTGCAGGT
Source organism: Bacillota bacterium (assembly GCA_012522585.1). Taxonomy (GTDB): domain Bacteria; phylum Bacillota; class JAAYKD01; order JAAYKD01; family JAAYKD01; genus JAAYKD01. The sequence continues at coordinate 7,273 of JAAYKD010000111.1, forward strand.
TAATATCTTCCATAGGTACAACTTGGGCATAACCGCCACCGGCTGCTCCACCTTTAACACCAAAGACCGGGCCTAAGGAAGGCTCTCTCAGGGCCATTGCGGTGCTTTTACCAATTTTAGATAAGCCGTCGGCCAAACCGATGGTTGTGGTTGTTTTGCCTTCACCGGCGGGTGTGGGGTTAATGGCAGTAACCAAAATCAGTTTTGCTTCTTTGCCATCTTGGCGAGGTTGGTTCAAAAGATTGTAATCGACTTTGGCTTTGTATTTGCCGTATAATTCGATATCTTCGTCGCGCAAGCCTAATTTGGCTGCAATCTCCTCGATTCTTTGGGGTTTAGCTTCCTGAGCTATTTCAATGTCAGATTTGTAAGCCATTGGGAAAAAATCATCCTTTCTTTGAACTAAATATGTACAAATTATTTAGTTCTGCAAACTATTATATAATTCCTCTTAAATATATTTTTCAAAAAGTTTTAGCAGAATTTAGCTTTGCACAAGATCAAGATGAGCAAAGCCGTGCGAGTAGCTAAACTGTCTTTGATGATGAATTCCTGCTCGCTGTGAGCACCACCGCCGACCGGGCCGATTCCGTCTAAGGTGGGCACGCCTAAGGCAGCTGCATAGTTGCCGTCGCTGGCCTCGCCGGGCACTCCGTCGCCAAATTCCAAGCCGATATGTTTGGCCAAATGCTTGACCTGGCACATCAGCCTTTGAGTATAGGCGTTGCGCAACATGGCTGGGCGGGTGATCGAGCCGTTTATTTCTACCTGACAATTGGTAAAAGGTTGAGCGTTTAAAATCAGCTCTTCCGTAGCAGCTCCGTCTTTAGGGTCTAAGAAACGCATTTCGATCAGCGCTGTGGCATGAGGTGAAACGGTGTTGACCGTGTCGCCGCCCCAAATCTGGCCCACATTGACCACCACGGTTTTTTCCGGTTGAGACAAGGAATGTAGACGCTGAATTTGGAAGGATAACTCTTGGATAGCCGAGGTGGCCGGTGAAGATTGGCTGGGGTGCCCCGATTGGCCGCTGACTTTTAAGCGGTAACGACCGGAACCACAGTGGCTGCTCTTCATCTCACCTTCGGGAACTCTGGCCGATTCTAAGACGAAAACGGCCTTGCTTTTGATCGCCTCGTTTTCGATATGACGGCGAGAAGAAATGCCTCCGGCTTCCGAGTCGCTGTTGATGATGATGCAGACTCGGTATCTGGTCTGGCAACCCAAAGCCTTGATCAGGCGGACTGCCCATAAAAGCTGGACGATGCCCCCCTTCATGTCGTAAACACCGGGGCCGTAGAGCCGATCGTCTTCTTGGTAAATAGCCTCAGCTGATATATACTTCTGTGGATAGACTGTGTCGGCGTGAGCCAGGACTAAAATTTGGTCTTCGCCGCTGCCAAATTCGGCTCGCAAATGACGAGCAAACTGGGGGTTCTCTGAGGGTAAAAATTCTATTCGGCAACCTTCCTTGCGCAATTGTTCGGCTAAATATTGCTGCAAGAGATCAACCGATTCGGGTGAATATGTATAGGAACTCATGGAGACAATATGGGAAAGCTCGGCAATAATCTGTTCTTCCTGTTCTCTAACTTTCTCTAAAACACTGGGACCATCTAGGGTCATGGAATTCTCCTGCCTTTCCCTTAACATTTTCATAAGTGTAAACTGACCTTAATTTCTAATTTTTCTCGATTGAAGACCTCTTTCCTGCTTAAAAATAGAAAAATTGTAAATGATACAATTAACGACCAAAACACTTCATCTTGGACAAATTAATCACTTTTGTCTATTAAATATAAGTAAATGAAAACGAAGGTATTGCTGGGGCTAAATGAGAATTAAGTATAAGAAAATAATTTTGGAGGGAAAAACATGATCAATCAAGTGATGAACAAGATCAAGCCTGAGATTAGCGGGCAAAAAGCCTTCAACCACGTGGCCGAGGTGAGCCAGCATCACCGCATCCAGGCCAGCCCAGGTTATAGAAACGCTGCTTTCTATTGTCGCAACGTCTTTAGAGACAGCAAGGTCAGGGTCAAGATCGACTCTTACAAGGCTGACCACGACACTGCCTACTGGACTAACAAGCTCTGGGATGAGTGGGATTGCACCAGCGCTACCCTAGATATTTTAGGGGAAGAGCCTCTGCGCCTCTGCGATTACCAAGCGGAAAAAATGTGCATTATTCAGCGCAGCATCGCCACCCCGGAAGGTGGGGTCAAAGGCCCAATTATTTACTTAGAGAAAGGCGATAGCGAGGAGCATTATGAAGACATCGACTTTACCGGTGCTCTGGTCTTAAGCGACGGCGATTGGAACAAAGTGAGAGCTTGGGCAGTAGAGAAAAGAGGAGCTGTCGGGATCATCAGCTTTAGAATGTTGGAATTCCCGCCGGTGCGCCACCGCTTCGATATTGCCGATGCCATCATGTATACATCATTCTGGTGGACCGGCACAGAAAAGAAGACCTTTGGTTTTGCCCTCTCGCCCAAGCAAGGTGACTGGTTAAAGGACAAATGCTTACAACAAAAAGAAAAGCATGCCAAAGGTAAAGCCGACTCACCCTATATCATGGCCGAAGCCCATGTGGATGCCAAGCTTTACCCAGGCTTCATTGAAAATGTCAACGCCTTTATCCCGGGCCAAACCATGGAAGAAATATTGATTACGGCTCATTTATGCCACCCCCAAGCCTCAGCCAACGACAATGCTTCCGGAGTCAGCGTAGCCTTAGAAGCCGCCAGAGCCTTGCAAAAGCTGATCGATGAAGGCGTCTTGGAAAAACCGAGAAGAGGCATCCGCTTCTTGCTCATCCCGGAATTTACCGGCACCTATGCTTATTTGAGCGATAACGAAAATCGAATTCCCAGAACCTTAGCCGGCTTAAACCTGGACATGGTCGGGGAAAACCAAGCTTTGACCAACAGTTCCCTTTTGGTTGAGTATCCGCCTCAGGCCAGCGGCTCCTTTGTTGGCGATCTGATGGCTGAAGTCTTGACCCAATTGGCCTCGGAAGCGAAGAATATCGCGGGCACGGCCAGCTACGGCTTATTCCGTTATGCCTTGAGCCCCTTCTCCGGGGGAAGCGACCATTATATCACCTCTGACCCCACAGTCGGCATCCCCAGCCCCATGTTGATTCAGTGGCCCGATAAATTCTACCACACCAGCGCCGACACCTTAGACAAGGTGGACCCGGACATGCTCTATAGGGTAGGCGTGATGACGGCGACTTATGCTTATGTCATGGCCATGTTAAACGAAGAAGACGCAGCTTGGGTTTTGAACCTGCAAGGCTATCATTATTATAATAGGGCCAACGAGCTGATTAAAAACCTGCCGGTCAAGGCTCAACTCTTAGAAGAAAAAGTAAGAATAGAGCTGTTCAAAGAATTGGAAGCCAATTTAGAGTATCTCTATCAATTGAAAATCGTTGAAATGAACGATCTTCTGCGCTTTATGCCCAGGTACAAAAGGCGGACAAATTCCTTGATCAGAGCTAAATTGACCGAGTTCAAGGCTTTCAACCAAAATGCTCTGAGAAATGTAGCCAATACCCTAGGCCTGCCCAGAAAATTGGAGCAAGAGGAAGTAAAAGAAGACAAGAGCCCGGTACCCATTCGCTTGTTTAGAGGGCCCTTTAGTGCTCGCGGCTATGTGGAAATGTTCTCTGAAGAAATCCAGAAAGAATACAAAGAATTGGGCGAGAAACACCCCAGCATGCGCGGTGCTTTGAGCCAGTTTGTCTACTGGATTGACGGTAAACGCAGCTTGAACGAAATAATTGAGCTGACTAAAAAGGAAACGGGCATGGATGTCTCGGCTTATGCTGAAGATTATTTAAACATTTTGCACAAGATGGATTTGATTGACTGGGCCAAATAGGCTATAATTGTTAACTGACTAACCTGAAAGGATGATTTAACATGGGAAAGATCATTGATGGCAGAGCAATAGCCGCTGAGATGCGCAAGGATATTGCCGCCCAAGTAAAAGAAATTACGGAAAAACATGTGCAACCAAAACTGGCTGTCATTTTAGTCGGAGACGACGAGGCTTCTGTATCCTATCTGCGCTCGAAAAAGAACGCCTGCCGCAGAGCCGGCATCGCTTTCGACGAGTATGTTTTAGCAGCAGATACGAGCAGCGAAGTTTTAAAAGAGCTGATCGAGAAGTTAAACGTAGACGAAACTGTTCACGGTATCATGCTGGAACTGCCCTTGCCCAAAGGCTTAGACGCCAAAGAGGCAGTGACCTGGATCAAGCCGGAAAAAGACGTTGACGGCGTCACACCGATCAGCATGGGTCATTTGTTGAGCGGGCAAGACTGGCTCTTCCCTGCTACACCTCAATCGGTTTTGGAATTGATGCACAGAAGCGGCATTGATTTGACTGCACCCCATATCGTCATGGTAGGCTATGGTGCCACAGTGGGCAAACCCTTGTCTCCTTTGCTCTTGAGAGAATTGCCGACCTTGACCGTTTGCCGCTCTAAGACCAGAGATTTAAAGAGCATTACGGTTCAGGCGGATATTTTAATCGCTGCCACCGGTCGCCCCAATTTGATCAGCGGCGATATGATTAAACCCGGTGCTGTTGTCATCGACGCTGGAATCAGCGAGGTTGACGGCAAATTGGTCGGCGACGTTAACTTTGACGAAGCCATGGAAGTTGCTTCCTTGGTCACTCCGGTTCCAGGCGGCGTTGGTTCCTTGACCACCGCCATTCTCATGGGCAACGTCCTCAAAGCCATGAAAATCCAGGGTATTGTCGAATAGGTAAAATACGTGCAAATCGGGGACAGTCCCCAATTTGCAAAGCTTCTATAGAAGAAATACTACACCGTGCAAAACCAGGACAGTTATAAGGAACTTAGGCACATCTTGTGTGCCGGTTCCGCAACTCCGGCAGGTGCCGTAGGCATCATGCTGGAGCAAACAAACTAACAACTTCTATAGAAAGAATGCCACACTGTGCTGGAGCAAATAGAAAAACCTGGGTCGGTTGAAGATAGACGAGACCTGAATAAAACAAAAAGCCGCACCTCATTCGCTTTTGAAATCTGGTGCGGCTTTACTTTTCTGATAAATTAAGCGGGAGGCTTTATAAAATGAAGCAAAATAATTGGCCCTTAAAGCAAGCCTTAGAAGAATTTAGAAACTTAAAACAAATGCCCCTCCACATGCCGGGGCACAAGCAAGGCAGAAGCTTGCAGGCAGAATGGCTTCATATTTTGGGCCAAGCCGCAATTTTCGACTACACGGAAATACCGGCCACCGACGACTTAGCTCAGCCGATTGGCCCGATTAAAAAAAGCCAGGAACTTTTAGCCCAGCTTTATGGTGCCGATCAGAGCTTCTACTTGATCAACGGCACTAGCGGCGGCATCATGGCCAGCATGCTAGCTCATTTGAAGGCCGGGGATGAAGTTTTGCTCAGTCGCAACAGCCACCGCAGCATCAGCCAAGGGGTGATTTTAAGCGGAGCCACTCCTGTTTATATCAGCCCTGAGTTTGATGAGAAGCACCTACTGCCTTTGCCCCTGTCAACCCAAGCTATCGAGGCTAAGCTGCAAGAGCATCAGAATATTAGGCTGTGTGTGCTGACCTCACCTTGTTATTACGGGCTAATCGGCGATTTGATAGAGCAAGTGGAATTGCTTCATAAATACGATATTCCCGTTTTGATAGACGAAGCTCACGGGGCACATTTAAATTTTTCAAAAAACTTAGGCATCGGCGGATTAGAGGCCGGAGCTGACCTGGTTGCCCAAAGCCCCCACAAAATCCTGAGCAGTTTTACGCAAAGTTCATGGCTGCACATACAAGGGCCTCGGGTAGATAAAGAACGCCTCAAGGCTTCCTTGCGCATGATGCAAAGCACAAGTGCCTCCTATATTCTGCTTTTGAGTTTAGAAGCCGCCATGGCTCAGATGTATACTGATGGGCCTGAGAAGCTAAACACCATGCTAGATAATGTGAAAAGATTGAGACAGAATTTAGTCAACAACAGTTTTAGTTTGCTGAATTTGAATGAACTGAATTCAAATTTAGTAAAGGCCCATGACATAAGCAAAGTATATATCAACACCCTTGAGTTTGGCTTAAAAGGCTACGAAGCGGCTGAGCTTTTGCGAGCAAAAGGCATCGAGCCGGAGCTTTCTGATTATGCCGGAGTCTTGCTAATGTTCACCTTAGCCGACGATCGGGCTTTCATTGAGCAGGTGGAAACAAAGCTATTACAATTCGCTTCAGAACAAAAGAAAAAGCCCAGATCCCAAAAGACTGAGCCTTTGAGCTGGGCCGATTTGCAACCAGAGATCATACTAAACCCCAGAGAGGCCTGGTTTGCTGGCAAAGAAAAAGTGAGTTTTGACCAAACGGAAAACAGAATTGCCGGCGAAACAATCACCATCTACCCGCCCGGCGTGCCCATAGTGCTGCCCGGCGAACTGATAAGCAAAGAGATACTTACCTACCTCAAACAAATCAAAGCCCAGGGCGGCAATATCGTCTGCGACGACCCCACCCTCAACACCCTGACCATATGTACCACCAACTGATATAGAAGTTGTTAGATTATATGCTCCAGTATGATGCTTTCAGCACATACCGGAGTTACGGAACCGGCAAACTTCATTTGCCTAAGTTCCTCATAACAGTCCCCGATTTGCATTGAGCTAGATTAGCCAGGCTGGAACAAGCCAGTTCTTCTTGTCGATTGGCACTAGATCGCTGGCTAAGCAGATTACTGCGCCGTTTCCAATTTTTACTGTGAAACTTCCCGGCTCATCATTTGTTGATTCTATTGGGGCTAATACACTAAAATTCTTGGCTGCGTTTTGTGGTGTGGTTCCTTTTTTAATTTCAATAGGATGCACAACACCGTCTTGATAAATTATTAAATCAATCTCTTTTTGATTACTGTCTCGATAAAAATACAAAGGCGGCCTTTTACCAACATTCAAAAAGCTTTTGTAGATTTCTCCTACAACCCAGGTTTCAAAAAATGCTCCTGCCATGGCGCTGTTCTCTAATACCTGGCTGCTACTCCACCCTTGCAGATAGGCACAAAGACCCGTATCTAAAAAATACATACGTGGCGCCTTGACCACTCTCGTTAAAGCATTGTTAGAATAAGGTTCCACGAGCAGAACCAAGCCGCTTGCCACCAAAACCGACAACCACCGTTTAGCTGTAGGCGCAGAAACTCCCGTTTCACGAGCTAAAGCGTCGTAATTGACATTGGTTGAAGTTCTTGCTGCCACAACTTTTAAAAAATTGAAGAAGGAAAGAATGTCACCGACTTGATCCAAGTCACGAATATCTCGACTTATGTATGTGTTTATGTATGAATCGAAGAAAATGTTTAAATTTACTTCATCTCCACGATAAAGCCGAGGCATGGAACCTTTAAAAATGCGATCGAATATTTCTGACACATTCATTGCGTCTGCTTTTTTTAAGCGCTGGGTTAAAATTTGAGGTTCTAGAGAAAACTCGTCAAATAAATTTCCTTGGATTTCGCTGTTTGCAAGCCCCAACATAGGTATAATACCAACTCTTCCGGCTAAAGTTTCGGATACGTTTTTCATCATTAAAAACATTTGAGATCCTGTTAGCCAAAAATCTCCGTAAATTTGGCGTTGATCGACGATGGCCTTTATATAGGGCAAAAGTTCAGGGGCATATTGAATTTCATCTATCATTACTGGTGGCGAATATCGTTGTAAAAACAGCTCAGGGTCACGTTTGGCAAGCTCTCTAATCACAATATTATCTAAGGATACAATTTTTCGGTCTTCCTTGGCCAAATTTTGTAAAAGTGTGGTTTTACCAACTTGCCTAGGCCCGGTCAAAAGCAAAACATAGAAGGTTTCGCTTATGTTTCGGACTGTCTTTTCTAAGGTGCGTTTAACTAACATATAATGCCTCCTTTCTTTAAAATCGGAATATCCAAACCACTACTTTAGATTTTACTACATAAGAGACTGGATTGCAATAGCGATGCAAAACCGGGACAGTCCCCGATTTGCACGATTTGCACGATTTGCATAGGTTGCACGATTTGCATAGGAGGTTTGATTATGACAAAGAATATCGGAAATTATGCACGGCATGCTCAGTATTGGGATTGGAGCGGTTATGATCGCACTGAAGAACACGAGTATTGGCTTAAATACGCTGCCAAATACGGTAAAAACGTGTTAATTCCCATGTGTGCTTTAGGTGAAACCGGTGCTTACCTGGCCGAAAGAGGCATGACTGTCACTGCTTTTGACATTACTCCTGAAATGATCGAGGAAGGAAAAAAGCGTTTCGCTGACGTGCCCGGCTTGCAGCTTCAAGTAGCCGATGTCTGTAATTTCCATTTTGAGATTGAACCTGTAGATTTTTGCTACAGCACCGATTTTGGCCACTTACTAACTAGGGAAGAAATAAAAAAAGCACTGGTTTCTATAGCTAAACACATGCGCCTAGGCGGTTGTTTAGTCATTGAAACCAGGCTGAGAATATTCGGCGAAGAATCTAGCTATAGTCCGCTTCAAAAATTTCATCCCTTAAGCCAAAATTACCCAGGCATTAAAGTATGGAAGACTGGCCAAACCCGCTATGAAGCTGAGACTGGTCGCACTTACATTAGTCAAACTTTTTATGCCCAAGATGCAAAGGGCCAGACTGACAGTTTTGAACACGCATTCTACCTTCAAAGCTACTACAGAGAAGAGTGGCTTGAAGCCTTTAAAGAGTGTGGCTATCAACTTGTGGGCGAATATAGCAGCAGAGATGTAAGTTCGTGGCAAAGTGGCGACAGCTTTCGCATTTTTGAAATTGTAAAATCAGATAGCTGACCATGCAAAACCGGGACTGTTATAAGGAACTTAGGCACACCTTGTGTGCCGGTTCCGCAACTCCAGCAGATGCCGTAGGCATCATGCTGGAGCAAATAAATCCTTCTCAATAACAAAAAAGCAGCCTCTAAGGTCGGAGAGTTACTCTCGTTGTCCTTACAAGGCTGCTTTTTAAATTGTTTAACAACTTCTTTTAACAACTTCTATAGAAGGTGTTAGTATATATGCTCCAGTATGATGCCTTCAGCACACACCAAAGTTATAGAACCAGCAAACTTCGTTTGCCTAAGCTACTTATAACTGTCTCAGAGTATCTAAACTTCATAACTTCTATAGAAGTAATGAGAAGAGATGCAAAACGGGGACTGTCAGAGTGTGTCAAAATTCAATGTAAAAAACATCAAACCTTGTTCAAGGGCAAAGGTTAATCAAAGTTAAATTTGAGCAAAGAAAGTAATGGCCTTTTAGGCCATTACTAG
>JAAYKD010000112.1 GCA_012522585.1 Bacillota bacterium
AGTGGCTTAAACTCCTCGCTGACCTCTTCCTGACGTTTTTTCTCATCTTCATCAGTCAAATCCTCTAAGTCAAGACTGCCTTTAGCCACAGAAACTAACTTCTTGCCTTCAAACTCACTCCAGAAAGACATCATCCAATCATCAACACGCTCAGACATTAACAGAACTTCAATGCCTTTTTTACGGAAAAACTCCAGATGCGGACTACTCTTCGCAGCTGCATAGCTATCCGCCGTCACGTAGTAAATAGCCTCCTGGCCTTCTTTCATACGAGCAATATAATCAGCAAGACTGACTGACTGCACCTCACTGTCTTCGTGAGTTGAGGCAAAACGCACTAGCTTAGTAATACGCTCCTGATTTGTTTGATCTTCACCGATACCTTCTTTGAGCACCTGACCGAACTGGGTCCAGAAAATCTTATAATCTTCGGGGCGATTTTCAGCTAGGTCTTCTAACATGCTCAGTACGCTACGAGTTGCTCCATCACGAATGGCTTTAACATCACGACTTTCTTGTAGAATTTCACGAGAAATATTAAGCGGCAAGTCAGACGAATCAATCACACCACGTACAAAACGCAAGTACATTGGCAGCAACTGCTCAGCCTCATCCATAATAAAAACGCGTTTTACATAAAGCTTCAAACCATGCGCCGCATCGCGATTCCACAGATCAAAATTTACCTGTTTAGGAACATATAAAAGCTGAGTATATTCATTGCGACCTTCAACCCGACGGTGGGTCCATGCGAGTGGGTCCTCGAAGTCATGGCTGATATGCTTATAAAACTCGGCATATTGCTCATCGCTAATTTCATTACGATTACGGGTCCATAAAGCGCTTGCCTGGTTGATAGTTTCCCACTCACCACTTTTAATCGCTTCACCCTTCTCCTGGTCGTAATCTTCTTTTTCCATCTGTACAGGAATGGAAATATGATCCGAGTAGCGCTGCATGATATTGCGCAATTTCCAAGTATTTAAAAACTCCTCAGAATCCTCTCTTAAGAACAGAATAATATCTGTACCGCGCTCAGACTTCTCAATAGCCTTGATACTAAACTCGCCCTCGCCCTTTGATTGCCACTCAACTGCCTCATTAGCAGCCAAACCGGCACGGCGAGTACGTACAACAACCTCATCTGCGACGATAAAAGAAGAATAAAAACCAACATCAAACTGACCAATTAATTGATTGTCTTTTTGCTGATCACCAGTAAGCTTGGAAAAGAATTCTTTAGTCCCTGAACGCGCGATAGTACCGAGATTACTAATCACTTCCTCTTCGCTCATACCAATCCCATTATCACTAATGGTGATGGTTTTAGCATCCGGGTTATAGCTTACGCGGATACGTAAATCGCTGTCTTCTTCAAGCAATGCCGGATTAGCAATAGCTTCAAAACGTAGCTTATCGCAGGCATCTGATGCATTAGAAACTAACTCTCTTAAGAAAATTTCTTTATTTGAGTATAACGAGTGAATCATCAAATGCAAAAGCTGTCTGACCTCAGTTTGAAACCCCATTGTGCGTGCTGTTGCTGTTTGATTTTGACTATCCTTAGCCTGATCTACCATTGATTAATTCCTTATGTTTAGAATAACAGTTCAAGTTGATGGTAATTAATGGTGAGGACTAAAGTGGGTTTTTCAAGGGCTGCTCTTGCGTAGAAAACCACACAAAACAAAGCGGTGGCTGAATGAATAGGCTATTTGCAATATAATGACACGAACACAAAAAACTTTTCAATAGCTATAAACTATGCAAAACTCCACTCAACAGACAGACTATAACGACACCATCGATTTGTTTGAATTATTTGGCACGATATGGCAAGGCAAGTGGCTAATTGTTGCTATAACCTGTCTTAGCATTTATTAGCCGGCATTTATGCTTTTACCGCTGAGGAGCAATGGACCAGCAAAGCACAAGTACGTGTGCCCGAACCTAATCAACTTGAAAACTATTTAGATATCGAAGAGTCATATCACCGTTATGCCATGCTGGATTCAAACACGACCTTAGATACACAAAAAGCCTTAGAAGAAGCTTTTACTATTTTCAGCACGAGTCTTTTTGCAACTGACGCTAAGTTAGATGCGATCAGAAACTCTACCTATTATCAAGCATTGGCTCAAAACTTAGGCGACGAAACTGAGCAGTTATCTCTACTAAATAATATGGCATCCCGCGACCTCAGTGCATCTGAGGCAATAAAAGGCAATCGCTTTATCTATAATGCTCAATTTACCGCCAAGACTCGCGCTGATGCGCGCCAAACTTTAGTAGAGGCTCTCGCTATTATCAATAGCAAAGCCCTGGACTTACTTTATGAAAGACAAGAGAACCGTATCAAAAATCGTATTCTTGCTTTAGAGACTCAAAGTTTACG
>JAAYKD010000113.1 GCA_012522585.1 Bacillota bacterium
AAAACCGTGCAAAGCCGGAGCTGCAATGCAAAACCTAGACTGTCTATAAGGAATTTAGGCACACATCGTGTGCAGGTTCCGCAACCCGGTATGTGCTGAAAGCATCAAGCTGAATCATATAATCTAATAACTTTAATAAAAGCTTTGCAAATTGGTTTCCAATTCGCATCACCGCACCATCACCCCAGTTTCTATAGAAGCTTTGCAAAACGGGGACTGTCCCCGATTTGCATCCGATTTGCATTGCCGAGTATTGACAAAGAAAAGGAGAAGTATCATGTCAGTTTGTTTTGAAACCGAACGCTTAATTATGCGCCGCTGGAGGGAGGAGGATCTCGCTCCTTTTATCGAGATGAATCAAGACCCGAAAGTGTGCCAATATTTTCGCAATACGATCTCACCAGAAAGCTCAGTCAAGTTTTATTACAATACCGTTGTGCCTCAATTTGCTAAATATGGCTGGGGTCTTTATGCAGTCGAGGTTAAGGAAACATCTGAATTTATCGGCTTCAATGGCTTTCACTGGCTAGATATCAAGGCCGATTTTGCTCCTTGTATAGAAATTGGCTGGCGCTTAAAATCAGATGCTTGGGGCTTTGGCTATGCCACCGAAGGGGCGAAAGCTGCTTTAAAGCATGGCTTCGAAGTCCATAATATAGAAGAAGTTTTCAGCAACACTTCCGCTTTGAATGTACCTTCGGAAAATGTGATGAAGCGCATCGGCTTAAAGCATATCGGCTTTTTCGACTACCCAGGCTTTGCCGAAGACGAACCTCTTAGAAACCACGTGCTCTACCATATGGACAGAGAATTATACGCTGCTAAAAAGCAAGAGGGTTTCTTTTAATAAATAACCTAATGAAACGCATCGGCTTAAAACATATCGGCTTTTTCGACTACCCAGGCTTTGCCGAAGATGAGCCTCTAAGAAACCACGTGCTCTATCACATGGATCGAGAATTATACGCTGTCAAGAAGCAGGAGGGTTTCTTTTAATAAGTATCTTTTGGTAGGTTTTATAAATTTAGGCTATAAAGCACCTCGTAAAGAAGGATTTAAGTGAAAATTTGGCGTATAAATCAAGGAAGATATAAGCTAAGCTTAAATTTTAGGAGGAATATTTTTATGAAAAAGCCTTTAATTGGAATTACCCAAAACTATGACGAAAACGCCATGTCTTATAGCCTGGCCCGTACATATGTAGAATCGGTGAAAAAAGCAGGCGGCTTACCCGTCCTTCTGACCTACGTCAAGGAAGAAGACTTAGATGAGCTGGTGCAAAACTTAGACGGCGTCGTCTTTTCCGGCGGCCCCGACCTAGAGCCTGCTTTATACAGCGAAGAGCCTGTTCCCGCTTTGGGCGGCATCGCACCAACCCGCGACAACTTCGAAATGGCTTTAGCCAAAGCCGTAATCAGCGCCGGCAAACCCATCTTGGGCATCTGCCGCGGTTGCCAACTGATGAACGTCGCCTGTGGCGGCACCTTATACCAAGACTTGCCCAGCCAATACAAAGAAGGCGACTTGCTCAAACACGTGCAATCTGCCCCTCGCTGGCATGGTTCTCACTCAGTCGAGTTAGTGCCAGGCACCAAATTAGCCAAGTGCTTCCCCGGCGAAACCAATATCCGCGTCAACTCCTACCATCACCAGGCCATCAAAGACCTGGCTCCCGGTTGGAAAGTCAGCGCCAAAGCTCCCGACGGAATCATCGAGGCCGCCGAATCCATCGAATATCCTTTCTTAATGGCTATTCAATGGCACCCCGAGACCTTCTACGATTTCAACAACTTCGATTCAGTTTTCAAAAAATTCATCGAAGTCTGCAAATAAATGAAACTTAATAAACGCCCCCGCCCTCGCCAAGTGGGGGTTTCTTTCGGTTTTTTACCCACCGGGCCCAACAACGCTATAACCGATGTGGCCGGGGTCAAGGTGGGTCAGGTCACTTTAAACTACGGCTCAGGCCTGCGCACTCCAGGTTTTGGCCCTGTGCGCACCGGTGTTACGGCGATTTTGCCTCACGACAGAGATATCTTTGAGGAAAAGCCCACCGCTGCCGTTCATGTGATCAACGGTTTCGGCAAATCCATAGGCTTGGCCCAAATAGAAGAGTTGGGCAGTTTAGAGACTCCGATTCTTTTGACCAATACCCTCAATGTAGGCTTGGCAGCCGACGCTTTAATCGGCTGGATGATCGACAAAAACGAGAATATCAGAAGCCTAAACCCTATGGTGGGGGAATGCAACGACAGCGCCTTAAACGACATTCAAGGTCGCCATGTGCAGAAGCACCATGTTTACCAAGCTTTAAACGAGGCTCAGGCCGGCCCTGTTTTAGAAGGAGCCGTAGGCGGCGGCACCGGTATGAGCTGCTTGGGCTTTAAAGGCGGCATTGGCACTTCTTCCAGAGTTTTACCTGAAGATAAAGGCGGCTTTACCCTAGGCCTTTTAGTCATGGCTAACTTTGGTCGCAGGCATGATCTACTGATCTCCGGCGTGCCCGTAGGCCGCCAGCTGATCAACTGGCCCGAGACCGAGCATCCAGGCGATGGCAGCATCATGATGGTGCTAGCTACCGATGCTCCTTTGACCTCTCGCCAGCTGAAAAGAGTGGCCAAGCGCTGCACTTTTGGCTTGTCTCGCACCGGCTCTGTGGCCTCCCACGGCAGCGGTGACTTTGTCGTGGCTTTTTCCACCACAAATATTAAAGAGAACAAGCCTCAAGAAATAACCAGCAAAGTTGAGCGAGTCAACGAAGACGGGGCAGTCATGACGGCCCTCTTCGACGCCACGGTAGAAGCGACGGAAGAGGCGATTATCAACGCCCTTTTCGCTGCAGAAACCACCATTGGTTGTGACGATACCATTCGCCACGGTTTACCTATCGAAGAAGTTTTAGAAATTTTGAAGAAATATAATAGAATTTCAGATTAGCTAGTCTTTAATCTGAAAAACGGAGGATATAATGAGCAGATCAGCAGAATTAGTTCATGTAACCCGAGGCGGCTTGGTCGAAAGCGTTCATTACGGCGATGTTGCAGTGGTCGACGCCACCGGCAAACTCATCGCTTATGCAGGCGCACCTCGAGAAAAATTTGCTTTTTGGCGCTCTTCCGCTAAACCCTTTCAGGCTATTCCTGTTATAGAGAGTGGAGCTGCCGAAAAGTATAATTTAACCGACAAAGAAGTGGCAGTTTTTACCGCTTCTCATAACGGCGAAATCTTTCATACCGATGCAGTTCAGTCGATTTTAAAGAAAATCGGCTTAGACGAATCCTACTTGCAATGTGGTGTGCACAACCCTTTATATGCTCCCAGAGCTGCCGAATTAAAGGAAGCGGGCATCGAAGCCAGTGAAATCCACAACAATTGCAGCGGCAAGCATTCGGGCATGTTGACCTTGGGCAAGATGCTAGGGGCCGACCCTTCTTATTACACGGAATTGCGCCATCCGGTTCAGCAAGCCATGTTGCAAAGTGTCAGCGAATTTACCTCAGTGCCTATGGAAGAAATCCCCATCGGCATAGACGGTTGCGGCGTGCCTGTCCATGGCCTCAGCGTCTATCATATGGCCCTAGCCTGGGCCAGGCTGATCAACCCTATTGGTATGAGTGAAAAGCGCCAGGAAGCAGCTGAAAAAGTGCGAACTGCCATGATGAAACACCCGGAGATGGTAGCAGGCACAGGCCGACTCTGCACTGCCTTGATGTCAGCAGCACCAGGGAAAATAGTGGCTAAAAGCGGAGCCGAAGCGATCTACGGTTTTGCCATTCCTGAATTGGGAATCGGCATGTCGCTAAAAATCGCTGATGGTGGCGGCAGAGCTACTAATGCAGCAGTCTTAGGCGTCTTGCGCCAGTTAGACTACTTAAGTGAAAAGGAATTTGAATCCCTATTAGAATTAGAAGTAAGGCAATTGAAAAACCATCGCCAAGATCTAATCGGTGAAGTAAAACCAGCAGTCAACCTGATTAAAATTTAAAAGACAAAAACTAAAAGCCGCAGAAAATACTCTGCGGCTTTTTTAAAATTATAAAACTGCTCTTCTAATTTTTTGTTTAGCCAAAGGCCTTATTGCTTCCAAATTACTTTAAATAGTGAATTTGAATCCCTGTTAGAATTAGAAGTAAGGCAATTGAAAAACCATTGCCAAGATCTAATCAGCGAAGTAAAACCTGCAGTCAATTTGATTAAAATTTAAAATACCAAAACTAAAAGCCGCAGATATTACTCTGCGGCTTTTTAAAATTTTAAATCTTACTTTTCTAAACTTTTCCCTTGACCCAAGCTTTATCTACTACCCCTTCAAAGCTTGAGCAGCTAATTCAAGACGCTCTATGACTCTTTCCTTGCCGATCAGTTCCATGGTGGTGAAGAGAGGTGGGGAGACCTTTCTGTTAGTCATGGCGACACGCAGGGGCATGAATAAATCGCCTTTTTTTATTTCGTTGGTCTTAACGAAATCGTTCATAGCGGCTTCTAAATCGTCTGCTTTAAACTCCCTTTCGACTAAAACTTCTTTAGCTTGTTCTAAAATAGCAGCGATTTCGCTTGGTGTTTTCTTTTTCGAAGCGAAGAGTTCAACTTCTACATCTTCCTTTTTCCAGCCTTGGTAAAAATAGGCTAGGCTTTCAGGAGCTTCATCTAAGCGAGGTAGTCTTTCGTGAATCAGGCTGACTAGTTGCTCCAAATACATTTTATCGGCTTCGCTGGGCTCAGCGCTGATCAAGCCTGCTTTTTGCATGAAGGGTAAAACCCTTTGGGCTAAGTCGTCGGCGCTGATCTTTCTGATCCACATACCGTTCATCCAGTCCAGTTTAACCGGGTCGAAAACAGCGTTGCTCTGGGTGCAGCGCTCTAAGGTGAAGAGTTCGATCAATTCTTCTTTGGTGAAAATCTCTTCCATTTCTTCGCCCCCTGGGTTCCAGCCCAAGAAAGCGTTGAAATTGAGCATCGCCTCAGGCAAATAGCCCATTTCGGCAAATTCCCCTAGGTAAACGGCACCTTTGCGCTTGCTGATCTTGGTTTTGTCGGGGTTTAACAATAAAACTAAATGAGCAAATTCAGGCAATTCCCAGTCCAGGGCCTTGTAGATTACAACCTGAGGGAAGGTGTTGGAAATATGCTCGGCCGCTCTGATCACGTGGCTGATTTCCATGACATGGTCATCGACCACGGTGGCAAAATTGTAGAGGGGTATGCTGTCAGATTTTTGAATGACAAAATCTCCCATCAATCTGCCGTCGGCTTCGACATTTCCCCTGATTATATCGTGGAAGCGGATAATTTCGTCGGGCACTTTTATTCTGATCGCAGGTTTTCTGCCTTCATCGCGCAAAGCTTGCTTTTCTTCTTCGCTTAAATTCAAGCAGCGACCACTGTAGCGGGGGTCTTCTTTGCGGGCAGTTTGAGCTTCTCTTTCAGCGGCCAATTCCTCCGGTGTGCAGAAGCATTCGTAAGCCTTGCCTTCGACCATCAGGCGATTGACGAAGCCTTTATAGAGCTCCAGGCGTTCGCTTTGGCGGTAGGGGCCGTAATTGCCTCCCACATCGGGGCCCTCGTCCCAGTCCAGGCCGATCCAGCGCAAGCCATCCAAAACCCCTTCTTCCGATTCGACGGTGCTGCGCTTGGTGTCAGTGTCGTCGATGCGCATGATGAAGGTTCCGTTCATTTTTCGGGCAAAAAGATAATTATACAAAGCTGTGCGCGCCGTGCCCACATGGCAATTACCTGTAGGGGAAGGGGCTATACGCACTCGCACCTGTTTGTTTGACATAAATTACGCTCCTTTTTTGGAATTTATCCTATTTATTTTACATCAAATGAACAAAAAGAGCAAGGGCAGCGCCGTACGTTGATTTATTCCTTTCTATTATATAAAAACTGAATCTTGACAAAACTCCTGCTTAAATGTATAATTTTTATGTTAAACGCAATGAAGCGGACAGTAGTTGAAGCTGTAGTTTTACAGAGAGCTCTTTATTTGCTGGAAGAGAGCAAACAGGCTTTGAACGAAGATCACCGACGATGCGGCTGAGCCGAAATTAAACTTAAGTTCAGACGTTTGAGCTACGTTACAAGTTTTAGCTTTTCTATGATGATAAAAGCTCTGAGTGCCTGGAAAACCAGGAATTTGGGTGGTACCACGATACGTTCGTCCCTTTTTGGGTCGGGCGTTTTTTATTTTTACTTTGAAAGGATGATTGCCATGGACTATAACAAGACTTTGAGTCTGCCAAAAACAGAATTTCCCATGCGGGGAAACTTGCCCAGAAGAGAACCGGAAATCATGAAAAATTGGTATGGGCCTGATCTCTACGAGAAAATTCGTCAGTTGCGCCAAGGTGCGCCTAAATTCATCTTTCATGATGGCCCTCCTTATGCTAATGGGGAAATCCATATCGGTCATGTGCTCAACAAAACCTGGAAGGACATGGTAGTAAAATACAAGACCATGGCTGGTTTTGATGTGCCCTACACTCCCGGCTGGGATACTCACGGTTTGCCGGTTGAATACGGTGCCATTCGCAAGATGGGTTTGAATCGCAACAAGATGAGCGCCATTGAGCTGAGGGAAAAATGTGCCGAATATGCTTTGGAATTCGTGGATATTCAGAGGGAGCAGATGAAATCTCTGGGCATTATCTGCGATTGGGATGACCCCTATATCACTCTTTTCAAACATTACGAAGCCAAACAATTGGACGTCTTTTTGGAGATGTTCAAAAAAGGCTTGTTCTATAAAGGTTTAAAGCCGGTTCATTGGTGCCCCAGTTGTGAGACTGTTTTGGCCGAAGCTGAAATCGAATACGATAATAAAACTTCTGATTCTATTTATGTGGCTTTTGAAGTCAAAGCGGACCCCAACAAGGTTTTACCGGAAGACAAGGTGCCTACAGATTTTATCATCTGGACGACCACCCCCTGGACTCTGCCGGCCAACCATGCCATCGCTGTCCACCCAGAATACACTTATGTGCTTTTCGATAATGGGGAGCGCCGCTATATTGTAGCCAAGGATCTGCTGGACGAAGTCAGGGAAGTCTGCCATATTCACGACGGTTACACGGTAGCTCAGTTTCAGGGCAGCCAGTTGGAAATGATGGTAGTTCAGCATCCCTTCTATGAGGATCGCACTTCCTTGGTCGTTTTAGGTGAGCACGTCACTCTAGACACAGGCACAGGTTGCGTTCATACGGCCCCGGGCCATGGTGTAGAAGACTTTGAGGTGGGGCAGGAGTATGATTTGCCTGTGACCAACCCGACCACCGGTTACGGCACCTTTACCGAAGAGGCCAGGCAGTATGCCGGGCTCAAATTGGAAGCCGCTAACAAGCAGATCATTGCCGATTTAGCCGATTCAGGCCGCCTATTAAACCATAGCTCGGTCGATCACCAATATCCTCACTGCTGGCGCTGTCACAAACCGGTCATGTTCCGCACCACAGAACAGTGGTTTGCGTCAGTCGATTCGATCAGGCAGCAGGCTCTAGACGAAATCGATAAGGTCAAATGGTATCCCGGTTGGGGCAAAGACCGAATCGGCAATATGGTCAAAGACCGAGGCGATTGGTGTATTTCGCGCCAGCGCACTTGGGGTGTGCCTTTGCCCATCTTCTATTGCAAGGAATGCAATCACGAGCTCTTTACTGAAGAGACCATCACCACGGTGCGCAATCTCTTCGCTGCCGAAGGCTCCGATAGCTGGTATATCAAAGAAGCCGAGGAAATTTTAGGCAAAGAATACACCTGTACTGAATGTGGCGGCCATGAATTCATCAAAGAAATGGATATTATGGACGTTTGGTTCGATTCCGGCTCATCTCATGTGGCTGTTTTGGAGCAATGGCCCGGTTTATCTTGGCCGGCCGATCTTTATTTAGAAGGCTCCGACCAACACAGAGGCTGGTTCCAATCTTCCTTATGGACGGCCGTGGCAGCTCGCGGTGCCGCTCCTTACCGAGCCGTTGTGACCAATGGTTTCGTCATGGACGGCGACGGTCGCAAGATGAGCAAATCCTTAGGCAATGTGATCAACCCCTCTGATGTGATCAAGCAAAACGGTGCCGATGTTTTACGCCTCTGGGCAGCTTCCACCGACGCAAAATCCGGTGATGTCCGCTATTCCAGAGAATTACAAAAGCAGGTTTCAGAAGTCTATCGTAAAATCCGCAATACCCTGCGCTTCTTACATTCCCTGCTTGCCGATTTTAAGCCGGAAGAACATGAGGTTGCCTACCAAGACATGGTCTTAATCGATCAATGGGCTTTGAACGCCTTAAAAGAACTGACCGATGAAATCACCGCCTATTACGACAATTACGATTTCCATCATATCTACCACAGCATTCACGGTTTCTGCGCTCTCGATTTGAGCAGCTTCTATTTGGATGTGATTAAAGATCGCATGTATGCTTCCAAACCCGATTCAATTTTGCGTCGCAGCGGTCAAACTACAGCCTTTTACTTGCTCAGATCCTTGACGGCTATGTTAGCCCCCATCCTTTCCTTTACAGCCGAAGAAATGTGGCAAATCTTATACAATGACGGTTTGGTCAAAGAAGAAAGTGTTCATCTCAGCGATTTCCCCCAAGCCGACCCAGTTTGGAGCAACCCTGCAATCAAAGAAGAGTTTGAGTTTTTGCAGGATGTGCGCCACGATGTCAATCGAGTTTTGGAAATCAAGCGGCGGGAGAAGACCATTGGTAAATCCTTAGACGCCAAGGTTCATCTCTATCTGCCTGACAGCCCAGTCGGGGAGAGGATTTACAGCTTAAAAGACCGCTGGCCCGAGATTTTAATCGTCTCCCAGGTCGAAGTGCATAGAGAAGCCAAAGAAACGGCCTTCCCTGGAGAAGAGATTGAAGGTTTGTTCATCGATGCAGAGGCTGCTGCCGGTCAACAATGTGTGCGCTGCTGGAATTTCAATGTAGAAGTGGGTCAAGACGAGCTCCATCCTGAGCTCTGTCCTCGTTGTGCTCAAGTCATCAGGCAAATGCAGGCCGATGGCAGCCTGCCTGAGCAGGAAAAGGAAGCACAAGAATAGAACTATAAAGTTAACTGTTATTAACAAGGAGGCATAATTATGGAATTAA
>JAAYKD010000114.1 GCA_012522585.1 Bacillota bacterium
AAACTATGCTATAAAAGGAGGGTTTAAAAATGGTAGGAGTAGAAATTGATATGGTTGTTTCAGATAGCCTGAAAGCGTTAGAATTATACGAAAAAATATTTGATATTGAACGAGTTGAGGTTTCTGATTTTCCAAAGGGCCAAAATGAAGTCGTATTTACTCTATATGGAGTACGCTTTCACATGTTGGATGAATATAATGCCCCCCATTGTCAAGACACGAAAAGTGGAATACTAAGTTAATCTCCTTTCTTGCTTTTGTATTTCAGGCAGCTTGGGTAAGCGCGCCACGGTAAACCTGGTCTGGGCACATGTCTCCGATTGATGAATGTGGCCGGTACGTATTGTACTCGTGAATATAGCTGTTAATTGATTTTCTTAGCTCCCTGGGAGTCTCAAATTCATTTATGTAGATCAGATCATATTTTAGAGTTCTAAAGAAACGTTCGGTTCTGACATTGTCTAAAGCCTGGCCTTTGCCATCCATTGAGATTTTAACATCAGCTTCTTCCAGAAGCTTGATGTAGTCAGGATTCGTAAAGTGGCCTCCTTGATCACTGTTGATTATTTCTGGTTTACGGTTACTTAGAGCACGTTTTAAACATTCCAGAACAAATGACTTTTCCAGGGTGCTCGAAAGCTCATAATCGACGATGCGTCTGCTATACCAGTCAATTATGATAAATAAATACATGAAGCCTTTCTGCATCCGTATGTATGTGATATCAATACCCCAGACTTGATCTGGGCGCACAATATTAAGATTTCTAAGTAGATACTGGCGGATATACTGAGCATGATAGCGCTTGCTAAGATTGGGCTTGGGATAGATGGTGTAAATGCCCATAACCCTCATCATTCTGCGGATTTTCTTTCTGTTAACTAAGATTTTATCATCGCGTCGAATAATCTTCGTGATTGTTCTATAACCCCAGGTGGGGTGAGCGGTGTGTATTTCATCGATTCTGCGCATGATGAACAAGTCCTCGTCAGAAATGGTTTTCTCTTTTGGAGGATCGCGATATATGCTGCTGCGATTAATGCCTAGCAATTCAGCCTGTCGGCTGATGTTAAGACAAGAATCACTGAAATCAACGCATTTTTTTCTTCCAATCAGGTCCGAGGATTTGTGTAGATTTTTTTTTCAACCAGTCTACTTCATAGGTAAGCTGGCCCACTTTGCGTTCAAGTTCAGCGATATGCTTTTTACTATGTTCGAGTTCTTTTTCGGTTTCAGAAGGCCCTTTTTTAAATACCTCGGAAGCTCGTTCCAGGAACTCTTTCTTCCAGCGGGAGAGAACCACTGGATTGATCTCATACTTGGCGGCAATCTGGTTGACTGTTTCTACCTCGGATAGAATTTCCAGGACAACCCTGGTTTTGAATTCTGGCGTGTACATTTTTCTTGTTTTCATGATGTTAGTATAACTTAGATTTCGAGATCTGTTGTCTCACTTTATGGGAGCATTATAGAAAACCCAAAATTCGAATTGAAAGCGCCAAATTCAGAGCAACCTAAATCTATTTGGTTTAACATACTTGTCTCTGACATTAAGGATACCTTTGCAAAGGCGGTAAACGCAGGTTGTACTGAAGTGCAGGCTGTCATGGAATTGCCTGATTACGGAGTATCAAACGCTAAATTTAGTGATTCTTGCGGTTATCTATGGATGCTGCATCAAATGCACAAAGAAGTGAGTTTTGAAGAACGCACACAGCTTTGGGAAGAAAAAAGGGGTCAGCAGTAATTTCAATGAGCACAAGAAGAAAGTTAAGATTTTATAATCTTAACTGGCTCTGGAATTTTCGTAAATACTTGACAAATAATATGCAGGTACGTATATTATATAGTTAGAGTGTGATTTTAAAAAGCACGAAGGGGTACACCACCGCGGGTGTGGTTTTCTTCGTGTGCTTTTTGTTAAACTAACCCCATAACCATGAAGAAGACAATCTCATGAAGGGCACAATCTATAGATAAGAATCTGTTTTCTTTATCTATGAATAGCAGCTAACGCTCTTAGTGCTGACAGTATAAAGGACAGCGTAGCAGTGGCAGGGGGACAGTCTCCCATAACATAATTTTCTAAAAAGAAACAGTCCCCCCCAAAGGGGCTGGATAAAGATAATGATGGCCCTAAATATCAAAAGGTCAATATCATACAAAGGCGGTAAGCATCATGAAGAGGAAAGCTGTCTATTTCACCAACTTCAGGACTAAACCGGGCTTAAGCATGCTGGATAAGCTGGAAAAGCTGGTTAGAAAAGCAGGCATCGGGGAAATCGATTTTAACGGTAAATTCACTGCGGTCAAGATACATTTCGGCGAACCGGGCAATTTGGC
>JAAYKD010000115.1 GCA_012522585.1 Bacillota bacterium
CGCGCTACCAAGCTGCGCCACAGCCCGATTTAAACAACATAGACAGTATACACAATCTAAAACTAAAATGCAAGGAAAAAACTAAAGAGTTTAGTAGGATTTGAAGATAGCCTATATTTTAGACCATCTCTCTTTTATAGCTGTCGGCTCTCTTGATCAATTCTTTGACCAAAAGGTCGGCTCCACTGCTTTCACTTGCTCCAACTATCAGACGTTTGATTTCCTCTTCGATTTCTCTTTCGTTGAGCTCTCGAATTAGAGTATAAGTCTTTTCAGCGTCCTCTGTCTTTCTGATAAATACATGATGATCTCCCATAACTGCCACAGCAGGTTGATGGGTGACCAACAAGAGCTGACAGTGGCGGCTCAATTTAGCCAGCTTTTCCGCTACTCTTTGCACTGTTTGGCCGCTGATTCCTGTATCTATCTCGTCGAAGATGACAATGGGAATATCCCCTTGCAACATAATGCTGCGCAAAGCCAACATGATTCGGGATAATTCTCCCCCTGAGGCAATTTTGACTAAGGGCTTAAGATCTTCTCCTATATTTGCTGCAATTAAAAATTCACAAGTTTCCGAGCCTAAATTATTGAAGTTCAGATCTTCTTCATTGCGATAAAGCTCCACTTTGAAACGAGTGTTGGGCATTTCCAAATCAGCAAGCTCTGTGATCACTCCCTGGCTTAAAAACTCTGAAAGCTTTTGCCTAGATTGGAATAATTGATCGGCTGCATCCTTCATCTTAGCCTGAGCTTGCTTTAAAGCAGCCCTCAATTCAATCAGCTTCTCTTCATTGGTCTCGGAAGCCTGGATTTTTAATTGGATCTCTTGGTGGTATTCCATGATTTCTGCAATGGAATTGCCGTATTTCCTCTTCAACTGAGCTAAGTCGCTGATTCTCTCCTCTACCCGGTTGAGCTCGTAAGGGTCTTCGTCCATCGAGCCCAAACTGCGGGAGAAATCAGCAGCTAATTCTTCCAAGGTATAAAGACAAGTATCCCATTGCTCTGAGGCTGAATTAAACTCCTCGTCTGATTGTACAATTGAAACAAATTCCCTTTGACCTAAGTTTAGAGCCTGTAAAATTGAAAGGCTACCTCCTTGGTCGGAAGTCAATAATTGGTAAACCTTTTCGATACTCTGTTTATTCTTGCTAATATTGGAGAGTCGCTTCTGCTCTCTTTTCAATATTTCTTCCTCTTCAAGGTTTAAATTTGCCGAAGTTAATTCGTTATTTTGATATTGCCAGAGCTCCAACATCTGAATGCTCTCCCGTTCTCGTTGTTCAAGAATTTCCAAATCCTTTTGCAATTGGCGCCAAAGAGCATATCTTTGTTGATAAGTTTGCAAGAGCTGATGGTGTTTTTCGGAACCTAAGCGGTCGAGCATTTTCAAATGATTTTTGACCTGGAAAAGCTGTTGGAAACCGTGCTGACCATTGATTTCAATCAAGGATTCACCACATTCCCGTAAAATTGTTAAGGTAGCTGGCTGGCCGTTGATCCTGATTTGGCCTCGGCCATTTCTGTTATAGCGTCGCCAAATATGGATGCGATTTCTATCCTCTTCATCTTCCAATTGGTGTTTTTTTATTATCGCCTTTAAATCCTGGTCATTTTTGATATGAAAAAAACCACTGACTGCCATATAGGGCTTGTCCTTGCGAATGCTCAAGGTATTTGCTCTGGCTCCCAGCAAAAAGGCAATGGCATCGAGAAGAATGGATTTACCTGCTCCTGTTTCACCTGTAAAAACAGTTAGACCCCTGTTTAAACTGAGGTCTAACTCTTCTATCAGGGCGAAATTTTCTATTTGTAAGTACTCAAGCATAATTACACCATCATTTTGTAAATAGCTTTAATAAAGCCATCGGTCTGTTCAGGTTCGCGAATCACGATTAAAATCGTATCGTCGCCGGCAATGGTCCCCATGACATTCTCCATGTTCAGAGCATCTAAAAGAGATGCTATGCTGTGAGCATTGCCTGGTAGAGTCCGAACTACTACGAGGTGACCGGCAGCTTCAATGGTCAGCAGGTTATCGGCTAAAGTTCGCCGTACCTTATCTTTTGAGGGGGCTAAAGGCGGAGGCACGGTATTTGGCATAGCATAAAAGAACTCTCCATTGCCCAAGGGCAATTTGATCAGCCCTAGTTCTTTGATGTCTCGGCTAATTGTAGCTTGAGTAACATCAATACCAAATTTCCACCTGAGTAATTTAGCCAACTCGTATTGGGTTCCAATATTTTGGTTGCTGATTAAGTGACGAATTAAAGTCTTTCTTTTAGCTTTCATGGCCTCTATCCTTTCCCAATTATATTCTTCTGAGCAAAGAAATCTTTAAATTCTTGTTTTAAACCCTTTTCATCTAAATTCAGAATCTCTAAAAGTTCGGTTGCTTTTCCTTGTGAGATAAATCTGTCGGGTATGCCTAAGGATTTTACCCTAGCCTTGATTTTGGCCTTATTTAAAAATTCATTGATGGCAGCGGAGAGGCCACCCATGACACTGTTTTCCTCCAAAGTGATAATTTCTTCGGCTTCAGATAAGTATTGATAGAGTATGTCCTCATGTAAGGGCTTGATGCTGCGAATCAGAATCAGGCCAAGATCGTTTAAACCATCTTGGGCCAGAGCTTCTAGAGCTAAAGCTGCACTATTGGCTATGGGGCCTGTGGCAATTACAAATTTCTTTTGGGCACTGAAGAGCAGTTGAGGCTCTTCTATTGAATTAGGCTTTTTGTGTTTAATCTCCATACTTTCAGGATGGTAGAGAGCTTTGGGGAAACGCAAGGCTACCGGAGCTCTTAAGGAAAGTGCATAGCGCAAAAGAGGCTCAACTTCATTGGGATGAACCGGAGCCATTAAGGTTAAGTTGGGTATCATGCGTAAATAGCTTAAATCGAAAACACCATGGTGAGTTTCACCGTCTTCTCCGACCAAACCAGCTCGGTCTAAAACAAAGACCACCGGCAATTCCTGTAAAGCAATATCGGTAATGACTTGGTCAAAACCTCTTTGTAGGAAGGTGGAATAGATAGCTACCACAGGAAAAAGACCTTGAGTAGCCATCCCGGCAGCCAGACTGACTCCGTGTTGTTCGGCTATGGCCACATCGAAAAAGCGTTTGGGATGGACCTTGGCAAAAGGCGAAAGACCGGTTCCATCAGGCATGGCAGCGGTTAAAGCCACAAGATTTTCCTCCTCTTCGGCTAAGAGAAGCATGGAACGGCTGAAAGCTTGAGTAAATTGAGATTCTGATTTCTTCAAAGGATGCCCCGTTGCTAAATTAAAAGGCCCGGTCCCATGAAAACGACTGGGGTTTTCCTCAGCCAAATCGTAGCCCTTGCCTTTTTCTGTCAAAACATGCAATAAAACAGGACCTTTGCTCATCTTGCTCAACTCTAGAGCCTCGATCAGCTGTTGCAAATTATGGCCGTCTATAGGCCCTAGATAGGTAAAGCCCAGCTCTTCAAAGAGCATGCCTGGAACCACCAATTGCTTGATCGAACTTTTGACCCTGTTGATCGCCTTGATTGTATTTTTACCCATACCCGGTAACATTTCTAAAGCACTTTTTGTTCCGGCTTTAGTTCTATAATAGCGGGGTGCTGTTCTAACCTTGTTTAAATATTCGGAAAGAGCTCCCACATTGGCTGAAATAGACATATCGTTATCGTTTAAAATAACAGTTAAATTTGTTGAACTGCGCCCGGCGTGATTTAAAGCCTCGAAAGCCATGCCACCGGTCATGGAACCATCGCCAATTACTGCTGTGACATGATAATTATCCTTTTGATAATCGCGAGCCAAGGCCATGCCTAAAGCTGCAGAAATTGAAGTCGAGCTATGACCCGTATCGAACATATCGTGTTCACTTTCCTTGCGTTTAGGAAAACCACTGATTCCATTTAAACTTCTTAAACCGGCAAAACTGGCATAGCGCCCAGTCAACATCTTGTGGACATAGCATTGGTGGCCTACGTCCCAGATTATTTTATCTTTGGGCGAATCGAAAACATAATGATAGGCAATGGTCAATTCAACGACACCCAAATTGGAAGCTAGATGGCCGCCTTTTTGAGCCACCATTTTCAGCAGAAAATCTCTGGACTCCTGAGCGAGTAGATCCAGAGCTGCTAAATTCAATCTTTTTAAATTTTTCGTGTTTATTTTTGGCAGATATCTATAATTCATTTCTTACCTCACAAAATAAAACCAACTATAAGCCCCAGAAAAGCTCCGGCCAGTACTTCAATAGGTGTGTGTCCGATAATTTCTTTCAATTGTTGAATCTGTAGTTCTTTTAAATCAGGGAGCTGGAAAATTATATAATTGAGAATTTTGGCTTGATCGCCGGCTGCTCGCCGTACCCCCGAAGCATCGTACATGACAATACCTGTCAGCACGGCTGCAATTGCAAACTCTTTTGAGCCCAAACCACTATAGCGGGCGAGTAAAACTGTAAGAGTTACCATAGTAGAACTATGAGAACTGGGCATACCACCTGAGCGATTGATCAGGCGCCAATTCCATCGTTTTTCTAGCATATAATTAATCAACACTTTAAACAGCTGTGCTAAAAAAGCTGAAAAAAGTGCTCCCATCAAATACTTGTTACCAAAGAATTCCTCTAATCCGGACAAAAAATCACCACAGTTTCAAATTTTATCTTACTCTGTTCTTTAATTCTTGCAACATTATTTTTATTCCTTCTGCATTTTTACTTTCCAGGCCTTTGAGCAGGTCAAAAAACAATTTCTCGGCTAAAGCTTGACTCTTTTCTAAACCATAAAGGCTGACATAGGTCAGTTTATTTTGTTCTTGGTCGCTACCTGGTTTTTTGCCCATCTCCTCTTGAGTGCTCAAAACATCCATGAGATCATCTTGAATTTGGAATAAAAGGCCAAAATCTTGGGCAAAATCTGACCAAAATTCTATCTCTTCTTCTTTTAAATCGGCTAAATAGGCCCCAAAGAGAAAGGCGGCTTCCATCAAAGCACCTGTTTTAAGACTGTGCAGGCGCCTGAGCCTAGTTGCATCATCGTCTTCGTTGCCTTCTATGTCTAAAAGTTGCCCACCAATCATGCCATAGCGACCGGCTCTAAAACTAAGAGTTTCGATCAACTTGAGAGCAGTCTCAGCAGGGTAATGGCCTTTAGTATAGCCTAAATTGAGCAGGTAAAAGGCCTCAGTCAAAAGCCCATCACCGGCTAATAAGCCTATGGCTTCGCCAAAGACCAGGTGATTGCACAATTTACCTCGGCGGTATTGGTCATCATCCATACAGGGTAAATCGTCGTGGACTAAGGAATAAGTATGCACAGCCTCAAGGGCGCAAGCAGGATACAGACCCTTTTGCCAAGCTTGACCGGATGCCTCGAGAATTAGCAGGGGAATCAGAGCTCGTAAACGCTTGCCTGGTATGAGCAAACTGTAAGCCATAGCTTCGTCTATTTTCTTTAAATCTTGGGGGCCCTCAGTAAACAAACAGCTGAGAGTGCTTTCTATGGCAGCGAGCATGAGTTCTTTGGCCAAATTTTATTCCTCCCCTTCTAAGAAGGGCTCGATTTTTATCTTACCATCAGGTGTTTGGGTCAGCTTTTCAATTTTTTGCTGAGCTAGTTCCAGCTCTTTCATACAAAAATTAGTCAGCTTGACACCCTCTTCGTAAAGAGCCATAGAATCTTGCAAATTTAAATTGCCCCCCTCCATCTGTTTGACGATGGTTTCCAATCTTTCTATTGCCGATTCAAAACTGAGCTTTTCTTGATTATTCATGATTAATTCCTTTCCTCTTCCCTGATTTCTAAGACTC
This sequence comes from Bacillota bacterium, assembly GCA_012522585.1. Classification (GTDB taxonomy): domain Bacteria; phylum Bacillota; class JAAYKD01; order JAAYKD01; family JAAYKD01; genus JAAYKD01. Next base: position 5,818 of record JAAYKD010000115.1, read on the forward strand.
TGCCGATAGCCTGACCGTCAGAAAATGTAATACTCAACTCGTCGCCTAAAATAACATCTTCTACCGAAGTAACTATCTTTTTAGTCTGAATGTTTTGACAGAAGGCAAAGCCTCTGGAGAGTATTTTCAATGGACTTAAAACCTCCAAACGCCCGACAATGCTTTTTAAATTGCTGGAACGGTTGTGCTGGGCTAATTCCATCAGATGATTTAATCTTGTTTTCTTCTCGTTTAAGCTGCTTTGTTTGCTTAAAAGCCATGAAGAGAATATTTCTGGCTCCAATTTATTCTGATAATAGAGCAAGGACTCTTGTAAACGATTTAGATGAGTGTTGATGCCACGGTTTAAACTCGTACTAAGTTGAGCTATTTGTTCTTTTAAAATATACAAATCGGGCACTGCTAACTCGGCCGCAGCTGAAGGTGTTGCAGCTCTAATATCGGCTGTAAAATCGCTAAGAGTGAAATCGGTCTCGTGACCAACCGCAGAAATTATAGGAATTGCAGAAGCATAAATAGCTCTGACCACGATTTCTTCATTGAAAGCCCAAAGTTCTTCTAAAGAGCCTCCGCCCCTGCCAACGATTAAGACATCGACATTTTCTTCTCGATTGAACAATTCTATGGCTTTTGCTATTTCTTCGGCAGCTCCGGGGCCTTGAACTAAAACAGGGGCCAGCAAGATATTGACACCTGGGTTACGCCTGGAAATAACTGAGATAATATCATGGACGGCAGCTCCGGTAGGCGATGTAACGACCCCCACAGTCTTGGGTAAAAAGGGCAAGAGTTTCTTTTTGTCTGAGTCAAAGAGACCTTCTTCGCTCAAACGGTTGCGCAATTGCTCAAAAGCCAAAGCTAAACTACCCACACCTAAAGGTTCCATCCGGTTTAAATAAAGCTGGAATTGACCATCTCTTTCATAAATAGAAACGGAAGCTTTGACCATGACCTTCATATCGTTTTCCGGTTCGAAAGGTAAAAACTTAGCCCTAGAACTGAACATAACGCAGCGAATACTTGATTTTTCATCCTTCAATGAAAAATAAAGATGGCCTGAGTACTGCCTCCGGTAATTGGAAATCTCACCTTCGACCCAGATATTCTGTAGTTCAGGTTGGTTTTCCAATAGGTTTTTGGCATAAGCATTGATCTGACTTACGCTGAAAACTTCTCTCTGTTCCATAAGTTTCCTTTCCTTAACGATTGATTAGATAGAAATATTGTCTGGACAAAATTTTA
>JAAYKD010000116.1 GCA_012522585.1 Bacillota bacterium
AGCTTGCTGACTGCTTGCCATTGGTCTCGCAAATAACCAGCTCGTTCAAACTCCAAAGCTTCAGCTGCCTCTTCCATTTTTTCTTTCAGTCTATCGATTAACTCTTCGTGCTTACCTTCTAAAAAGAGAATGATATCATTGATGGTTTTTCCATAATCTTCTCGGCTGATTGCGCCGACACAGGGGCCCGGGCATCTTTTAATATGGTACTCCAAGCAAGGAGAGCCGTCGTTGCCTTGAATATCCCTTTTACATGTCCGAATAGGAAAAACCCTTCTGATAACCTGCATTGTATGATTGGCAATGCCACCTAAATAGGGGCCAAAATAGCGTCCGCCATCATTTTCCAGACGACGCTCAATAGTGACCACCGGGAAAGGGATATCAGTATGAACTTTTAGATAAGGGTAAGCTTTATCATCCTTGAGCAGGGAGTTGTAATGAGGGCGATTTTCCTTAATCAGATTGGATTCAAGAATAAAAGCTTCCATTTCGTTGTCGGTGATGATGGTTTCAAAACGAACGACTTCTCTGACCATCCTCCTGATCTTCTTGGTATGAGCTGCACTTTTTTGAAAATATGAGCGCACTCTATTTTTTAAATTTATTGCTTTACCCACATAAATCACATTATTTAGCTCATTGTACATCAGATAAACACCGGGCTTATCCGGCAAAAGCTTGAGCGCTTCCTGTATTTCTATTTTCAAACTGATCCTTTTCACCTCCAAGGGTCATTTCTTCTTGAATCTTATAATTGATGATCGATTAGCGCAATCATTTTTAAAACGAAATTGCGCACAGATTGCAATCTCTCTTCTTCGATCAAATCGAATTTTTCCTGCCTGTTTCTTGTCTGGGTAAAATTACAGGGAAGCCCGTCTTTATCAAGCCCAACCAAAGTTATAGCGGAAAAACCTTTGCTGCGAGCAACCGCTGCCGAAGTGCGCTTAGTCGCTTTTTCACTGATCAGAAGCTCCGTTTCGAAATTTTCGGCGATCAGTTCTCCTAAATCCAAAAGCTCTTCTTGAGCAGGTATGGGTCTGGAAAGACCTTCCCGACTGAGCAAGCGCAGCTTGCCCCCTCCTACCGCTTCCAGATTGATGATATCGACATCCTTTTGCCAGTCGGCATAGGGCCCCGAGAGAAGATTGTGCATTCCCAAAGAGGCATCCCTATCTCCGCCCAGAGCTGCCAAAACCACATCGCAATGTTGAAAAGGTTGTTCCTTTAGAGTCTCAGCGACTCCCAAAAGAAGAGCCAGGGATGAATCATTGTCATTAACAGTGCTGTGCCAAGAACCATTGAGCCAACGGCGCAACTCCAAATAGAAAAGCAGCCAAAGCAAGATAGCTCCGGGCCAAGTAGCCATCCAGGTCAATCTGACCCAAAAGACTAAGGAGAAGCGGGCTAAGATAGAACCGGCTAAAAGAAAAAGAAGTTGAAAGCTTCGTAAAACGCCTGAGATATATTCCAGACGGATAATCCAACTGCGCAAGCCGGCACTCAAATAATAGCCCTTGCGACTATCCATGGAGACTGTCAGCAAAACTGTGTGGCGCGTTTCCTCGTAAGCCTTCTTAATTCCAAGAATCGTCTGGCTGTTGCCTCGAAAAGCCAGCAGGCGACTGATGGTCGGCCAAATATAGAGATCCAAACGCAAAAACATTGTGGCTAGTGCCGTTAAAAAAACAGCATAAATAGGCCGTGCAGGAAAAAGCATCACGGCCAAAAGATACAAGAAATAGTTAAGGGCATAAAACCAAGAATAGGCTTGCAGAACCGGAAATTGGATTTTACCTACTTCCAGGCCCAAAATACCAAATTGTTCTTGCAGATAGCCGGCTGCAGCCTTTTCGTTTGCACTGCCCGGAGGCCTGGCATAGCCGAAATCACCCAAATTCCTGATGTGTTCTTTTAGATCCATCCGTTCCACGTCCTAATCTTAAACTAGCTGGTAATAAATCGTTTCAATCAATTCAAAGAAGAATCAAGGGGAAGGGCCTTAATTGCCGGCAAGGGTTGACCGGCCAAAATCAATTTCAAATACTGCCCGGTATAGGAAGCCTCAACTTGGGCAACTTCCTCAGGAGAGCCGGACGCAATGACCAAGCCTCCGTTAAATCCGCCTTCCGGTCCCATATCGATAATATAATCAGCTGTTTTAATAACATCCAGATTGTGTTCTATGACGATAACCGTATCACCGTTTTCAACCAAACGATGAAGGATATTTAAAAGGCGATGGATATCAGCTACGTGTAAGCCCGTCGTCGGTTCATCCAGAATATAGATGGTCTTTCCGGTGGAACGACGAGATAGCTCTGTTGCCAATTTGACCCTTTGAGCCTCGCCTCCGGAGAGGGACGGAGCCGGTTGACCTAAACGTATATAGCCTAAACCAACATCGTAAAGGGTCTGAATCTTTCTTAAAATCCTAGGCTGAT
>JAAYKD010000117.1 GCA_012522585.1 Bacillota bacterium
ATACTGCAGAAGATCTGAGCAGTGGTTTTTAAAGGGTTTTACTCCCTGAAAGAAGAAGTTTTATTTGTTCATAGTAAATATATTTATTGATTTTTTTAAGGAGCCGAGAGCTTTGAAAGATAAAACCCGCAATAAATTTCTCTGGTTTATATTGCTCATTTCTCTGATTTTCAGCATTCGTGTTTTGGCTTTGAGAATACCCAATGAAAAAGCCAGCAATCAGGTGGAATTGGCTTTGGAATATGCTGATCTAGTTGAAATCGCCAAAAGGACAAATCAGGAACCTATCGATTTGGTTGAGCAAGCTCAATCTTGGGGCATGACCTCTCTAGTTTTGCTTGATGAAGATTTTTTGGAACCAGCAGCTGAAGTTTTGCAATACGCCAAGGAAAACAATTTGATTCTAGTACCTCAACTTTCCAACCAATTGGAAGAAAAAGGTTTTACAGATTTAGACGGGGTTTTGACAGTCCTCTTTACTTTACCCAACAGTCACATGTTTTTCTTCAGCGGTTATGAGGCTTATGCTTTCGATAATGAAATCAACGCAGTGACTTTCGCCCAGATTATCAATCTACGCAGAGCAACCATCGGGGTTGTGGAGTTTCTGGGAGAGCAAGAGGGTTTAGAACGTTACCTGGGAGCAGCGGGCTCTAAAGTAGTGCGGATTCATCCGGGCTATCCCTACGATACCAGGGAAGAGCTGATTTTGTCGGTGACCGACCGCAATGTTCGCTTTCTCTTCCTAAAGCCTTTTAAGCATATGGATATGGAAGCTGGCAAGGAGCTCAGCTCCTTGGAATTTTGGCTAAACCAGACGGCCAATGACATTGTGGCAAAAGGATTTCAGCTAGGTCAAGCTAAGCCAATCGAAGGCTTGGTTTTGAGTCCGACGATGTTTTTATATCTGATTTTAGGAATCTTTGCTGCTTTAGGCATCATCATCGGGCTCTTGTTCGACTCGATCAAAGAAATCTTGATCGCAGTTTTTGTCGCTGTCCTGATTGCTTTGAGCTATGCTTCCTATATCTATAATTTAGTTGATCTCTCTTTGCTCTTTAACGCTTTAGCTATTTTAGCTGCCCTGGTCTTTCCCACATTAGGCGTTTTGCTCTTTGTCAAGGATTTGAGCACTAGGGAAAAGCCGACAAATATATCTCACACACTTTTTTATTTTGTGGCCAGCACAGCCATAACTCTGAGTGGAGGCAGCATTGTCAATGCTTTGCTCAGCGAAACAGCTTATTTAAATGCCCTTTTGACTTTGCGAGGTATAAAACTTGCTTTTATTCTTCCTCTTGGGCTGACCAGCTTGCTTTTGATTGCTCGACTTGTTAAGCTTGCTTTAAATCAAAGTTTTAAAGAGAATTTTAGCTTCAAGAATCTTCTGAAATTGAGCTTGCTCTTTTTGATTGTTTACCTCTATATCTGGCGCAGTGGAAATGAAGGTGCTATCGGTCAAATGGAACAGGGCTTGCGGGTCTTTTTACAGAAGACCTTTGGGGTCAGACCAAGATTTAAAGAGTTTTTGACCGGTTATCCGGCTCTTATGCTTCTTTCTTATTTCTATCACAAGCCTTGGCTGAGTATACTTTTAACGGTTTTAGCCACTGCCGGTCAAGTATCCATTTTTAACACATTTTTGCACGTGCATACACCCCTATTGTTATCCTGGCAGCGAATTGCTTATGGCTTGGTCATAGGTTTGGTCTTGGCATTTTTGGCTTTAGCTATTGTAAAAGCAATGGGTCTGGATAAAAAAACAAAGTTTTAAAGGAGCGTTTTTGTTGAAAAACAAGAGTTTGAAGAAGATACTGCTTCTTCTCATCGTGATTTCCATGCTGCCTGTTTTCTATACATCCTGGCAACGAATTGAAGTGGAAAAAACAGCAAAACAAGTGGAAATAGTCATCGATACAGAGGAAATCTATTTGACCGCAATGGGATTGGGCAGCAGAGAAGATTATCTCGATGCTCTCAGCCGGTTTAAAGAAGCAGGTGCGACGACTGCAACCCTTTATCAAAAAACTTTTAAATTGTTGCAGGAGCGGGGCGATTTAACAGTTTTAGATTTTCAAGAGGCGATTAATTTAAATCGTCTTAACCCAGAAAACAGTTTGGTTAAATTATTGGGAAGAGATATCCAATCTTTTCATCATTATATTTTCAGTGATGATCTTGATTTGTTTGGCCAAATTAATAGTTCATTGGCTCAACAGATTGAAGTTTTGAATTGGCAAACTTATCAGAATGAAAATTTTGGTTTAATTGAAATGCCCTCAGCTCATTTTGACTTGTTTGAGACTGCAGGTTTGTTTTATGATTTGGCCGAGCTAAAAGAGTATTTGGATTTAGGCTTTTTAGTCCAGCTCAGACCGGCAGACACTCCGGGCTTGGATGCTGAGGCTTTTGAGAGAATTTACAGCCCTCTGCTTGAAGCTCGAGACAGCATAACAGGAGTCATAGTGACCGGAACAAATTTACCCGGCACACAAGACTTTTGGGGTAAAACTCCTTCATATACAATGGACTCCACCGCTTTTTCTGCTTTCTGCAAATTGTTAACGGAACAAAAATGGTATTATGGTTTAGTCGAAACTATGACTCAATTGAGCAGCTTGCGCTTAACAGGTGACGCTCCCCTCTTGCAAAGATTGGATTTTCAATCAGTTAGAGTCTATTCCATTCAAAGAGCTGAGTTGGACAAACCCGATTGGCTCAGTGCCAAAGGTATAGAAGAACGTTGGCTCAGAGGAGCAGTAGACCGCAATATGCGAGTTGTTTATTTGCGACTTTTTGAAAATAGATTAAAAGATCCAATCCAAATCATCGATTTGAACACATCCATAGTGGCCAATGGCAGAGCAGCTTTAAATTCAGCTGGGTTTAGTCTGGGGGCCCCTTCGGTTTTGCCTTCCTTCCATTTGGTCGGTCAAGCAATCTTCTTGCCAATAGCGCTTTTCCTAAGTGCCATTTTATTCTTGCTAATCTGGTTTGAGCAAGTTGAAAAACCATTGATCTGGCTGTCTTTGCTAATCCTGGCAGTTTTAGGAGCAGGAGCTTTCGGCTATTTGTCTCGTTCCAATGGGGCAGTCGGTGGTTCTTGGGTCAATGTGCGTCAGCTTTTGGCTTTAGGAGCGCAAGTCCTCTATCCAGTCTTGGCCGCTGCCTTTTTGTTGCAAGCCTTGGATCGCCAAAAAGAGAATAATAGTGTCTGGAAGCTGGGTCTAAAAGGTGTGACCTTGGCCTTCTTCAGCTATCTGATTGTTCTGGCTGGTGGGCTAATAGTAGGAACCATCCTAGCCGATAACGCTTTTATGCTGGAGCTTCAGTATTTTAGAGGGGTCAAGTTGGGCTTTCTATTGCCCTTGCTGATTATTGCCCTTTATTATTTCTATCGCCATGGCTTTGTTTTTAAATCCTTCAAAGCGGAAGGCAATTGGGCTCGAATGCAAGATGAAGTCAGAAGGCTATTTAAAAGCACAATTACAGTGGAGATGGCCTTTTTCACTCTCCTAGCCGGAGCTGCACTCTTCTATTATATTTTACGTTCAGGCAATGCTTCAGTTGCCATGATCAGTTCTTTTGAGTTGAAGATGCGAACTTTTTTGGAAAGAGTTTTGACTGCCCGACCTCGTAATAAAGAGTTTCTAATCGGTTACCCGGCGATCGTTCTGATGCCTTATCTGGCGAATTCATCCAAACGCTTTTTGGTCGGTCCCTTTTTAGCCTTGGCTACCATGGGCTTTGTTTCTGTGGTCAATACTTTTGCCCATGTTCGCTCACCCTTGCTGATCAGTCTCAACCGAGGAGTCTGGGGCTTGGTCTTGGGTATCATCATAGGTTTAATAGCTTTATTTGTCTTTCATCTGATCGTTTCTTTAGTTAAGAAAGTCTTTAAGGAGGCTTAATTTGATGACCAGTTTTACAGGCAAAAAGACCAAGCAGAGGCCTTTGCGCATCCTTATTTCCGGCTATTATGGTTTTAGTAATTTAGGAGATGAGGCAATCCTTACCTCGATTCAAAAAGCGCTGAGGGAAGAATATCCAGAGGTTGAATTGACTGTTTTATCGGCAAATCCCATTTTAAGTTCTCAGCTCCATGGAATCAAGGCAATTTCACGAACCGATTTAAAAACGATTTGGAAAGAATTAGGCCGCAATGACTTGTTGATCAGCGGCGGTGGCAGTCTTTTGCAAGATGTGACCAGCAGTCGCAGTCTGCAATATTATCTTTTCATAATGGCTTTAGCCAAGCTGAGAAAGTTACCTTATATGATTTATGCTCAAGGGATTGGGCCTATCAATTCAAAATTGAATCAAAGCTTGACTAGGCTGATCTTAAAGGGTGCTAAAGTAATTACTGTCAGAGATCAGCAATCCTTGGATGAATTGGCAAGTATCGGCTTGCCCCAAGAAAAACTGATTTTAAGTGCTGATCCAGTTTTGTTATATGAAAATAAGCCTAGTAAAAAAGCCGAGGAGATTTTAAATTCTTTAAATATCCAAGCTGCACAGAAACCCTGGATTGCAGTTTCGGTCAGACCTTGGGGCAAAGATCAAAGCTGGTTGGATCAAATAGCCAAAGCTCTGGACCAAGTCATCGAAAAGACCAAAGGACATATCCTTTTCATCCCGATGCAGCAAAAGGAAGATGAAGCTGTGGCTTTAAAAATCAGAGCCAGGATGAAAGAAAGGGCAGATGTTTCTTGTTTACCCCACGGATACACCGTCGAAGATGTGATTGCCTTAATGGCTCAAATGGATTTAGTCGTAGGTGTGCGCTTACACGCTCTGGTCTTTGCAGCGATCGCCGGTACTAAAGCGATTGCTATCCGCTATGACCCTAAAGTCGATCATTTTGCTGAAAGAGTGGGTCAGACTTTAGCCGGTCGCTTAGACAAAATTGAAAGCGATTATTTGAGCCAGCTGATCCTAGATGTTTTGGCAGAAAAAAAAGATCTTCCGGGCCATGAAAAAAAGATGGAAGACTTGCTTCAGGCAGCTAAGTTCAGTGCTAAATTGGCTATTGAGGCAGCTGCAGAGAAAAACTCGAGAAAATAAGGAGGGATTGAGCTTAGATGAAGGAAGTTAATATTCTGGACTTTCCAATTGCTTCAGTAACTATGCAGGAAGCAATTGATTGGGTTGAAGAAAAAATCAAGAATGATGAGTTTGCTCATATCGTCACCCTCAATCCGGAAATTGCCTATACAGGTTATAAAGATGATCAGTTCAGCCAGGCTTTAAAGGGAGCAGATTTGCGAGTGGCCGATGGCAACGGTATCCTCTGGGCAGCTTCTTATTTAAACGATAAATTGCCGGAACGGGTGGCCGGCTTTGATTTGATGCAGGAGATGTTAGGTCTAGCCGCTAAGAATGAATACAAAGTCTATTTTCTAGGGGCAGCTCCTCAGGTTGCTGAGAGGGCAGCCCAAGCAGCATTGGAAAAATATCCAGGCTTTGTTTTAAGCGGTTGTCATGATGGTTATTTCGACCAAGAGGAAGAAGTCAAAATGTTGGCCGAAATTGCCAGACTTCGTCCTAACATGTTATTTTGTGCTTTAGGCCCACCCCGGCCGGCTGAGCAGTGGATACAAAAAAACAAGGAGGTTTTGGGCCCGCTGGTGGCCATGGGTGTTGGAGGAAGCTTCAACGTCCTGGCAGGTCTCGACAAAAGGGCTCCCGATTGGGTTATCAAAATACGTTTGGAATGGCTCTATCGAGCCTTAAGAGATCCCAAACGCTTTAAACGATTGTTGGCAATTCCTAAGTTCATGTGGGCCGTTAGGGGCCAAAAAAATTCTCCAGGAGTGTGAAAGAAATGTCTTCTAAAAACATAGCTAAAGAAATTCGACGTGAAATTGTTAAAATGACGGCGGCGGCAAAATCAGGACATCCCGGCGGTTCTCTATCCTTGGCAGAGATTATGGAAGTTCTTTACTTTGAAGAGATGAAGATCGACCCTGCCCAGCCCGATTGGCCGGAACGAGATCGCTTTGTTTTGAGCAAGGGTCACGCCACCCCGGTTTTATATTCAACCTTGGCTTTGCGCGGTTTCTTCCCTAAGGAAGAATTAAAGAATTTTCGGCAAATAGATTCAATCTTACAGGGGCATCCGGATATGAAAGGGATACCGGGAGTGGACTTTTCTACCGGTTCTTTAGGTCAAGGTTTGTCCGGAGCTGTAGGAATGGCTTTGGCTGCCAGGTTGGATAAAAACAATAGTCGGGTCTATGCCGTTATCGGTGACGGTGAATGTCAGGAAGGTCAGATTTGGGAGGCGGCCATGGCTGCCGCTCATTATAAATTGGCTAATCTGACGGTTATATTAGATTATAATAACCTGCAGATTTGCGGTAAAGTCGACGAAGTCATGGATATTGGACCGATTGCTGAGAAATGGCAGGCTTTCGGTTGGAGAGTCATCGAAACTGATGGCCACGACTTGGATACAATTCGTCAAGCTATTAAAATGGCTCAGGCAGAGGAAAGCTGTCCTACCATCATCATCGCTCATACCATCAAGGGAAAAGGAGTTTCCTTCATGGAAAACGATCCTGATTGGCATGGCAGAGCTCCCAACCAAGAACAATTGGCCTTAGCCTTGGCAGAATTAGAAAAGGGGGAATAGACGATGAGTAAAATGATTGCAACCAGGAACGCTTACAAGGATGCCTTGGTAGCTTTAGGTGAAAAGAATGAAAATGTTGTGGTCTTAGATGCTGACTTAGCTAAATCCACCATGACTTACGATTTTTCTCAAAGCTTTCCCCAAAGATTTTTCAGCATCGGGATTGCAGAGGCTAATATGACCGGGATTGCAGCCGGTTTAGCTGCAGCTGGCAAAATTCCTTTTGCCAGTACTTTTGCTATCTTTGCAACGGGCAGAGCCTACGAGCAGATTAGAAACTCTATTGCCTATCCAAATCTTAATGTAAAAATTGCAGCTACCCACGCTGGCATTACAGTAGGAGAGGATGGAGCCAGTCACCAAAGCGTCGAAGATATAGGTCTGATGCGAGGTATTCCCAATATGAGCGTGATTTGTCCTGCCGATGGTCCGGAAACTGTAGCTGCCGTGATGGCAGCGGCTGAACATCAAGGCCCCGTCTATTTGCGCATGGGGCGAGCCGCGGTGCCTGTGATCACAGAAGAAGAACAAAAACTTGAGTGGGGTAAAGCTAAGTTGTTGCGCCAAGGCCAGGATGTTAGTATCTTAACCACCGGTATGATGACCGCTTTAGCTTTGCAAGCTGCGGAAATCTTGGCAGCAGAAGGCATTGAGGCAGAAGTTTTGCACTTGCCTTTTATTAAACCCTTAGACGAAGAAGCGGTTTTAGCAACAGCAGCCAAGACCAAAAGAGTTGTTACAGCAGAAGAGCATAGCATCATCAACGGCTTAGGCAGTGCTGTAGCAGAAGTCTTGAGCGAAAAATTACCTACACCTTTGAGAAGAGTCGGTATCAAGGATACCTTTGGCGAATCAGGCAAACCAGCCGATTTGTTGATTAAATATGGTTTGACCCCTGAGGAAATAGTGAAAAAGGCAAAAGAGCTGATTTAAACAAAGAAAAGACCGGCTTTTCATAGCCGGTCTTTTCTTGAGTTTGATCTTTTATTCCTTGGGCTCGACTAAAATCAAGCAGAATTCATCTCCATCCATGACATGTTTGCCATGTCGCATGGTATGGGTTGGGTCGTACCCTTCGTATTTTGAAGGGTCGACTAAACAGTAAAGCCTTGCCAATGGTGTCTTGTATTGAGCAAAATAGTCGGCAACAGGGCAATAGGAGACGGTTGTCAAGGTCTCCCCATTTTCATCGGTATAGCTGCCATGCTCCCAGCCTTTGCTGGGTAAGTCTGGAACAGAGCGAAAGTTCTCATAGGTCAAAGGCTTGCCTTCAGCTAAAACAGCATCTCTGACGGCTTGGCCGCAAAGGGTGCCGTAATCCCAGACGATTTTTCTGGTCAATTCTTCTGCTTTTTCTTCGCCAAATTCTGCAATTAAATTTGTGGTCATGGAGTGATAGAGCAAAGCCATGCGTCTGACCGCTAAACGAACATCCTGAGTCCAGGCTGCTTCAATGGCAGGATCCAACTCGATTTTTTTATTTTCACTCATAGTAATTTCGCTCCTCTGCATTTTTTTAATAAATTCTGTTCTGGCAACAAATATACCTGCTTTTTAACTAGAAAACGAAGTTTTCCTTCTGCTTTGTTCAAAAGAAAGGGCAGGATTAAACCAACGCAAAGACTAAATTATAGCTTTAAGTAAGGCTCTAAAAAACATTTCAATAATAGTTCAAAGGCTACGGAGGCAGTTCTAACATGGAAAAGAAAAAACATTCCCGTCTGTTGTTTATAATCACCGTGATTCTACTCAATATGGCGGCCAGCTTTGCTCACCCAGTGACACCTACAATTTTTAAAAATTTAAATTTGGGTGACTATATGTTCGGAGTCGCGTTAGGCTCCATGACCATCGTAAACTTTTTGCTTTCACCCTTTTGGGGTAAGATCAATACATACATTTCCAGTAAAAAAAGCTTGTTCATAGGCTGCTTAGGCTATGCATTGGGGCAAGCTTTTTTCGGTCTGGCTAAAACAGAAACCCAATTCATCATAGCCAGATCCTTTACCGGTGCTTTCACCGGTGCAGTTTTTGTCAGTTTACTCACCTATGTGGTCAATACTGCCCCCGACGAACGACAAAGAGGCAGAGATCTAACCTTGGTGGCTACCATTCAATCTGTAGGTAGCGCCTTTGGCTTTCTGACCGGCGGTCTCTTAGGGGAAATCCATACTTATTTGGCCATTGTAGTTCAGGTAATCTGTTTGGTGATCTGTGGCATTTCCTTTTTCCTGATCTGTGAAGATGATGCCTCTATACCTTTGAGCTCGTTGAAATTCTCCGAATTAGCCAAACAAGCAAATCCCTTTCAGGCTTTTGTCGATAGCCGCAAATTTCTAAATGTTGTTTTGGCCTTCCTTTTTGGCGTCGTGATGACCCAGAGCCTAGGCTTTACAGCCTTTGATCAGTCCTTTAATTATTATATTAAAGACGTCTTTGGCTTTAGTTCCGGTTATAACGGTCTCTTAAAAGGTGCTATGGGTATTATCACCCTGATTGCCAATACTACAATCGCTCTCTGGCTGATCAATAAAACGGATTTACGCAAATCAATAGTCTGGATATTGGCCATCTGTGTCATAACTGTAACCGGTGTTGTTTTAGTCGATGCCGTTATTCCTTTTATCATCATCAATGTTCTCTTCTTTGCCTTTAATGCAGTCACAATACCCATGATTCAAGCTCTTGTTTCCCAAAGTGCCAAGGAGAAGGACAGCAATTTGGTTATGGGATTTTATAATGCCATGAAGTCATTGGGTTCGATTATTGGAGCCTTTGCTTCTGGAGCTTTATATACCATGAATCCGAAATTCCCCTTTGTTTTAACCTTGGTAGCCTTTTTCTTCGGAACGATTTTTGCCTTTACCTATCAGAAGAGGGATATAGCTGCAAACAATTCTTAAATAAAAAGGATTTTATCATCTTAGAGTCAAAGCATAAAGGAAAATTGTTGGGCTGTGGAAGGGGTTTTGCGATTGGGTAATGTAGGCATAGCGTTTCTTTTAACTTTACTGGCAGGTCTATCCACCGGGATAGGCAGCTTGATTGCCTTGCTGACTAAAAAAGTAAACAACCAGATTCTTGCTTTAGCCCTGGGCTTTTCAGCCGGGGTCATGATTTATGTCTCCATGGTGGAGATCTTCATCAAAGCCAATGATTCTCTCGTCTTAGTTTATGGGGATAAGATGGGCTTTTTGATGGCCAATCTTTCCTTCTTTGGCGGCATGATTTTTATTGGGTTGATCGATCGACTTTTGCCCAGCGAACAAAACCCTCATGATTTTAACCAGCCTTCTCATTATCATGAAGCTGATGGAACTCAGGTTTTCATCACTGAGGAAGAACATGCTGAGGAATATTCGAAATTGATGCGGACCGGTCTCTTTACTGCTTTAGCCATCGCCTTACACAACTTTCCGGAAGGCTTAGCCACTTTTGTTGCTGCCTTACACGATCCTTCCTTGGCAATTCCCATTGTGGTAGCTATTGCAATTCACAATATCCCGGAAGGTATGGCAGTATCCTTTCCCATTTATTATGCAACCGGTGATCGGAAAAAAGCCTTTTGGTATTCCTTTGCTTCCGGATTGACCGAGCCAATCGGTGCCCTTATAGGTTACCTTATTTTGATGCCCTTTATGAACGATACAGTTTATGGTCTGCTTTTTGGGGCGGTTGCAGGCATTATGGTTTATATTTCCATCGATGAGCTTCTGCCTTCGGCCCAAGAATATGGCGAGCATCATCTTTCAATTTACGGGATGATTGCCGGCATGGCGGTCATGGGTTTAAGCCTCTGGCTCTTCAAGTAGATGAGCTTTGGCCCTCAGCTCAAGAATCTGGCTAGCATCATCTTTCAATTTACGGGATGATAGCCGGCATGGCGGTCATGGGTTTAAGCCTCTGGCTCTTCAAGTAAAAGAAAATTAAATCCCTTTCAACTTTGTTGAAAGGGATTTTTTTAACAGATAGCAAGGATACCGCCTTTTAGTTTTTCCAAGAATTTCAAGTATAAGTTAGCACCTAGGTTTTTTTAAAAAAGCAAACTTAGTAAATAAAGTTTAAGCAGCAATTCTTCGCTCCTTTCTTAAAGCTTTAAGAAAGCATTCATAAGGAGTTTGGTA
>JAAYKD010000118.1 GCA_012522585.1 Bacillota bacterium
GTGGTGATTTCACCTGCTACTAAAACTAAGCCGGTTGTAACCAGGGTTTCACAGGCCACTCGGGCCCGGGGGTCTTTTTCTAAAATTGCATCTAAGATGCCGTCGGATATTTGATCGCAAATTTTATCAGGATGACCTTCTGTCACCGACTCCGATGTAAAAAAGTGGCGTTCTTTCAATATATTATACCTCCTCGATTTCAATTCTTATATAAACTAGATATCTTTTTGTGTTCTTTCTTTCAAAGCTCTAGCACTTTGGGCGTCTTAAACTCTCTTTGGCCATGGCCTCTCTCTTATCGTAGAGCTTTTTACCGCGAGCTAGACCTAATTCCACTTTGCCCAAATATTCTTTCAAATAAACAGCAAAGAAAATCAAAGTATCGGCTTTTTCTAAAAAACACTAAATTAGTCGTCTTTTTGTGTTCTTTCTTTCAATGCTCTGGCACTTTCTCGTCTTAAACTCTCTTTGGCCATGGCCTCTCTCTTATCGTAGAGCTTTTTACCTCGAGCCAGGCCTAATTCTACTTAGACCAAATGCCCTTTCAGATAAACGGAAAGGGGAATCAAGGTATGGCCTTTTTCTCTGACCGCACTGCCTAATTTGCGAATTTCTCTTTTATGTAAAAGCAAGCGTCTTGGTCTCATCGGGTCAACATTGTAGCGGTTACCCGCTTCATAGGGGCTGATATGCACATTGTATAAGAGGCAACCATCTGCTTCCACCCTGGCATAGCCATCTGCTAAATTTATCTTGCCAGCCCGGATTGACTTCACCTCTGTCCCCTTTAAGGCGATGCCTGCTTCGTAAATTTCATCAATAAAATAATCGTAGCGAGCTCTTCGATTCTGTGCTATTTTTTTAATATCTGCATTTTTAGCCATTAGCATCCCTCCTTTGAGGTTTTTCTCCTTATTTCAATCGCCCTTCCCGCCAGCAGCGGTAACACAAGGGTGTATATTGTTCATTCCCACCGATAACTACTTGCGGACCTTCTCTGATAATACCGTTTTCATTAAAACGAGCATTGACCGTCGCTTTCGACCCGCAATGGCAAATCGACTTTATTTCCACTATGCTTTCCGACAGCTCCAAAAGCCGAGCACTGCCGGGGAACATGCGAGTGCTAAAATCCGTTCGCAAACCGTAGCAAAGAACGGGTATATCCTTGTCGACAGTAAGGTTTTTCAACTCTTCCACCTGTTGGCCGGTTAAAAACTGAGCTTCATCGACTATGATAACCTGATGCTTTTCTTCCAGCAAATCTGCAAAGGTTTCACCGGGGGCAATCAATTTACATGGTCTTTCTAAGCCAACTCGAGAACGAATGACCGGTTTTTCATCCCTGGTATCAACAGCCGGTTTGACCAAAAGAACATTATAGCCTCTTTCCATATAGTTAAACTCGACCATGAGAGCTTGAGCAGACTTGCTGCTTCCCATGGTACCGTAGCGAAAATATAATTTGGCCATAAGCGCCCCCCTCTTATTCCAATTTCCATTCTACGGGCTCGCGCCCTTGGGCCAGTAAAAATTCATTAGCTTTAGAAAAATGCCCACACTCTTTAAAACCTCGCCAAGCAGAGAGCCCACTGGGATGAACTGTTTCTAAGACCAGATGTCTTTTCTCGTCAACTAATCCTCTTTTCTTTTGGGCCTGCTTGCCCCAAAGTAAAAACACCTTAGGTTTTTTATCTTGACTGACAGTTTCAATAACAAAATCGGTAAAGATTTGCCAATTCAATGTTTGATGAGCCTGAGCTTCATACTTTTCTTTGTTCTTTACCTTTTTAACCACGGTCTGAACTGTCAAAGCCGTGTTCAGCAAAAGAACACCCTGTTTAGCCCAGGCTCTTAAGCTACCGTGAGTTGGTGGGGTCAAGCCTAGATCCTCAGAAAGGGCCAGATGAATATTCTTCAGGCTGCTGGGAATCTTTTCCCCCTGAGGCACCGAAAAGGCTAAACCCTCAGCCTGGCCGGGATGAAAATATGGGTCCTGGCCTAAGATAACTACTTTGACTTCAGCTAGAGGTGTGAGATGAAAAGCTTGGAAAATTTTATCCTGCGGCGGAAAAATATTCTTTTCAGCATAATCTAAGGCTAGTTTAGATTGCAAGGATTTTATTTCCACTCTATCAAAGACAGACTCCAAAGCGGTCGCCCAAGATCCAGGCAATCTTTTAGTAAAATCCATGCTTTCACCGCCTTTTTTTAAGTATACCACAAGTCAGACCATTAAGAAAAGAGGTACCGTTTTTAATCAAGTTTATAGGTCAATGCTTATTAATTTATAATCCCTAATCACTTCAGCACAGACTGAAGTCAACAGAGCCAGCTATGAAAAATTGTTTCAGATGATACAAGTTAATCATAACAAAAATTGTAATCAGCCAATTTCTCAAATAAAAGCCCTTTTGAAAATTATGAGGACTAACATAAACTTAAATGGAAACACTTCTTGAAATTATATGACACAGAGATGGTAAAACAAAAAGATAATCGGATGAGTCCATATGCTGCAAGTCAACCATAAACCAAATTAGTAAAAAGAAACCTGCCGAAAAATCGGAGTCATTGTAAATTACACTATTAAAGCAAGAAGGTCGAAGTTTGAAATCCAGCGAATAAATAAGAAAGTGGAATTTCTTTTGAGGAGGCAAAAATTGGATATCAATAAATTGAGAGAGCTCTTCCCTGTTACTGAAGATTATATCTTCTTAAA
>JAAYKD010000119.1 GCA_012522585.1 Bacillota bacterium
GGTATGTCCTGAAAAGAGCAATTCGACTCTGGGGTGAGAAGTGGTCTCCTCTAAATTTGTCGGCTGATGATCTAAGACTAAAACGGGCAAATTCTCCGGCAGTCCATCTAAAAGAGCATCGATACTGGGCCTGGATAAACTCTTGCTATTTCTCATTCCACCCTTGTCTTGGCGTCCCACAAGAATAAAGCTGTCGTCAATGACAAAGCCCTTGTTGCGGGCATCGATGGTTCCTGCTTCCTCTAAATAGGCAAAGAGGCTCTCGGCCTGGCCGCAATAGGCATCGTGGTTGCCGTCGACAGCATAGACTCCCAAGGGGGCATTGAAGCCCTGCCAATACAAATAGAGTTTCTCATCTTCAAAAGGCTCATATTCGTAGTGGAGGATATCGCCGCCAATTAAAATCAGATCCGGTTTTTCTTGATTGACCTTAGCCACCATTTTCTTCAGCTGTTCTTTGCCATGGACATAGCCTAAGTGGATGTCTGAAATAAAGGCTATTTTGTATTCCTTTTCTTCTTCCACTTCGGCGTTGAGGGTCAGCTGGTAATTTGTAGTCACGATGGTTTTGGCTTTGAAGTTACCATATAATAGGGTCAGGCCAGTTGCCAAAAGGGCAGAAACTGCTAAGAAAAGAGCGAAATAAGGCTTTTGATTTTTATTCAATATTTTTAAATTTACAACTAAAATATAAAGGGCTCCGGCCACAAAGCTGTAGATGATGGCATAGATGAAGACCATGAGCTGCCAAAGTTGTAAAACAGCACCAAGGCCATGGAAGCCAGACCACAAGTAGCTACTCAAGGCTTTAAACAACAAGGGTAATGCATTGAGTAAGAGGAAAAAGACAAAGGCTTTGAGAATATCAATGGGGCTTAAAAAGAATTGCAGGACATAGTAGATTGAATAGATAAGAAAACCAAAACCTGAGAGGACTAATAGAGGAGCTAAGAGCATGCTCAGAGATCTTCCTTTTTTCCGATTATGCTTCATTTTTATACCGTCAAAGTTGGGCTTTGAGCTAAAATTTCATAGATTTCATACATGTTGGAAATCCTGCCTAAAGCCAGCCTTTCTTTTAGTCCGTAAAATTCCAAACAAGTCCCGCATGCTACTATCTCAACGCCAGCCTTTTCTAAAGCTTTTAAATCTTCCAGCAGAGGTCCATCTTTTTCTAAAAGGTAGACTGCCGAATTCATAAATACCATGGTTTTCGGCATTAACTCTTCACTTTGGGTGAGAGTATAGAAAAAGGATTTCATCAAGATGTCTCCCAGTTCATCGCTGCCTGAGCCCAGGCGATTGCTGCTTAAAAAAATAACCTCATTTTTATAATTCTTTAGATCAGCTTGCTGCTCTGCCAGTTTTGGCAGGGCTTTGCCTTGGTGGTCCCCTTGGTTGAACATGGTCAAGTAAAAGAGATCTTCTTTTTCTTCGATGATTACTTTCAAGCCCTCTTTGCTGGCAAAACGCCTGACGTTTTCTTTTGCTACTTCATTGTCGACTATGCTGATTAAACTGCCTTGGGGTTGTAAATCAGCCAAAGCTTTTTTAGCCAGGATAACCGGTTGAGGGCAGGGTAGGCCTCGGCTATCGACGATAATTTCCTTCATGATTTTCTCGTATGATGTCTGAGTACACCATACACTCCTTTCTTCTTTAACTTTGTTATAATCAATACTTATATAGGGTGTGGATGTTTTATGGACCTCAGTTATTGGTCTAAGGATTCATCTTTAATTTGAGAAACTTATATTTTAAGAAACATTTCATATTCTCATGGCTTTAATGATCCCATCCAATTAAAGGGGCTCAATTTTTACTGTCTGTTTTATTTCTCTTGACTATTCAAGTTTAGTCTTTTCTGTTAGATCAATTTTTATATTATTTAGAGGATGTTCAATTTATTTACTGGACTCGCGTCTTAGTCGCCTTAGTTGCGGTTTTACTTCTAAAGGCTAGTCAAATTTAGCTTTTTTTGTTAGATGAATATTTAGCTTAATTAGGGACTGTTCAATAGATTTCGCCTCATAGACAAAATTTTCCTGCTCATTTTAAGATAATGAGGGTTCTTACCATTAAATAAGGTCAAATTATTCTTCCCATTAGGAAGGATATTTAGAGGGTAAAATCGAAATTAATATTGGTACGATAGCAGAACGGACTAAATTGATTTCAAGCCGTTATTAGCAAGGAGGATCATCAGTGAAGAATTATTCGGCAGACAAAATTAGAAACATCGGGCTCTTTTCTCACGGTGGCATCGGTAAAACGACTTTGGCCGAAGCCATGCTCTATACATCAGGAGCAATCGATCGCATGGGAAAAACAACCGATGGCACCAGCTTTTTAGATTTTGACTCTGAGGAAACAAAGCGTCAAATGAGTATCAGTCTAGGTGTGGCCCCCATAGAGTGGGCAGATCATAAAATCAATATTGTAGACACTCCCGGTTATTTGGATTTCGTCGGTGAAGTCGTGGCAACCATGCGCGTTGTCGACACCGCAGTCGTTTTAGTTGATGCAGTATCGGGTGTTGAGGTTGGCACAGAGTTAGTCTGGGAACACGCCGAAAACAGAGAGATCCCCAGAGTGGTCATTGTCAACCGCATGGATAGAGAAAATGCCGATTTCAATAAAGCCTTTGAAAGCTTAAAAGAGGAATTTGGTATTCGCTTGGCTCCAGTCATGTTGCCCCTAGGCTCTCAGGCTGATTTCAAGGGCGTCATCGATATTATCAAAAACAAAGCTTATACTTACACAGATGCAACCGGTAAGAATTTTACCGAAGGTGATGTTCCTGCAGAATATGCAGCTGCTGTAGAAGAGTATCGTCAAGTCTTACTTGAAGCAGTCGCTGAAGTAGATGACGATCTGATGATGATGTACTTGGAAGGGGAAGAAATCGAAGACGAAATGATTTTTGCCGCTTTAAAGCTGGGAGTTAAAACAGCCAAAGTAATTCCTGTTTTACCGGCATGTGGAGCCAAGAACATCAGCACCTCTCACATCATGGATTTCATCGTCGATTATTGCCCCACACCTTTGGATGGCCCGGTAGAGTTAGCCAGAAAATCTGAAGAAGATGATCCGGTTGAACTCAGCTATGATGCTGATGGTCCTTTTGTAGCCTTGGTGTTCAAGACTATGGCCGACCCCTTTGTAGGTAAATTGACCATATTCAAGGTTATTTCTGGCACCATGAGGAGCGATACACCTGTATGGAACGTCAACAAAGGAAAAGCTGAGCGCATTACCAATTTATTTGTGCCCAGAGGCAAAAGACAAGAAGCTGTTACCGAATTGGTGGCAGGGGATATCGGTACTTTAGCTAAATTGCAGGATACAAATACCAACGATACCCTGGCAGTCAGAGAGAATCCTCTCAAGTTAGAGCCGATCATTTTCCCGCAACCAGTTTTGAGTTCAGCAGTTGAGCCCAAATCCAAGGGCGACGAAGATAAAATTGGTTCCGGTTTCACTCGCTTATCCGAAGAAGATTTAACCTTTAAAATGTATAAAGATCCTGAAACAAGCCAGACTGTTATCTCCGGTTTAGGCGAACTTCATTTAGACATCATGATCGGTCGTCTGAAACAAAAATTTGGCGCCGAAGTCGAAGTTGTAGAAATGAAGCTTCCCTACAGAGAGACCATCAGAGGCAAAGCCAGAGTTGAAGGTCGTCATAAGAAACAATCAGGCGGTAAGGGCCAATTCGGTCACGTCTGGCTGGAAATGGAAAGCAGACCTGAAGGTTTTGAGTTCCAAGAC
>JAAYKD010000120.1 GCA_012522585.1 Bacillota bacterium
AGGCTCTTGGTGTGTGAGCCACGCAAAGGGAATAGATCTTCTTGTAGCCTGCCTGTTTTAAAGCCAAAGCGCAATGATGGATAGTGGCACCAGTCGTATAGATGTCGTCGACTATTATAATATCGCCATCATGCTTGACAGCATCTGGGCGGTAGGCATAGATGTTTTCCAAGGCTTGCCAACGTTCATTCAAGGTCAAATGATGTTGATCTTCCGGCTGTTTTGTTTTGACCAAGAGATCTAAGAGGGGCAAACCACTGTATTCCGAGATTTTTTCTGCTAAATGCTTGGTTGAGTCAAAACCTCTTTCCTTCTCTCTTTGCAGGGTTGCCGGTACATAGGCCAGGCCTGGGTTTTTACTCTCGGGCCAGAGGTGTCTTTTTTTATTGACTATGCTCTGAGCGAAGACTTCTGCTTAGGAGGGCTGGAAAAAGAATTTGTAATTGATGATCAAATCCTTGCCCTTGCAGTCATAAAGAAAATCTGAACGTCTTCCAGCCAGCAATGCAGCCGAACTGTCTTTAAGGGGAAAGTATTCCTCGTACAAAGGACAAAAGTCCAACTGGGCCTGGCAATAAGAACAAAGCCCATAATCCAGCCTGTCCTCTATATCATCACCACAGAGACTGCATTTTTGCAAATAAGGAAAAAGCCATTCTTCTTCTATTTTTTTTAAAAAAGGCTTGAATTTTTCCATCTTGACCTCCCGCGAGTTGTTGACAAGTTCTGCTTAGCTTTGCAAACGCTCGGCTAAGCCTGTGTAGCGGATGGCAATATCATTGTTTCTGACTGCCATATATAAAGCGCGTTTGCTGCCAACGATGACCACCAGTTCCTTGCCCCTGGCCCAAAGCAAGTGCCATATTATTCGTTTTTGGCGAATATGTTAAAATCTTGTTTTCTCAAAACTTGCCAAATGATAAACAGAAACTTAAATTTATCTTCTAACGTGAGTTTATAAACATATATGTCTTAGCGTCTTAACAATCCTGCTTAACTTTGCAAACGCTGGGCTAAGCCGGTGTAGCGGATGGCAATGTCATTGTTTCTGACCGCCATATATAAAGCGCGTTTGCTGCCAACGACGACCACCAGTTCCTTACCCCTGGTGATTCCTGTATAGAGCAAATTCCGTTGCAGCATAATGGCGTGTTGAGTCAGTAAAGGAATGACCACTGCTGGGTATTCGCTGCCCTGGCTTTTATGGATCGTAATGGCATAGCTCAAAACCAGTTCATCCAAATCGCTTTCTTCATAAGGAACGAAATGTCGGCCTTCACCATCTTGAAACTCTACAATCAGCTGATTATTTTCCGTATCGATTTCCACTATCTGACCGATATCACCGTTGAATATGCCTTTATCGTAATTATTGCGAATTTGCATGACCTTATCTCCGGCAGAAAAACTCACACCGGTTTTGGTGATAGCAGGTTTATTATTATTTCTTGGGTTGAGCCTTTCTTGTAGGGCTATATTCAAGCTGTCAACACCGATACTGCCTTTTCTCATGGGAGTGATGACCTGAACGCCTTCACCATCGGCCAAATTCAAAAAGGCGGGTAAGCGCTGAGCAGCCAAATCAGTGACTAATTGAGCCGCTTCCAGGGGGTCTTCCTTTTCCATAAAGAAAAAGTCCCTCTTATTATCGTCTATAATGGGCATTTGGCCCTGATTTATTCTGTGGGCGTTCTGAACGATCAGGCTCTCTTCAGCCTGGCGGAAGATGGTCTGTAGGCGAACGACAGGGAGATAGTCGCTGGCAATCAAGTCTTTTAAAACATTGCCTGGGCCTACTGAGGGCAATTGGTCCTGATCGCCAATTAAAATCAACCTGCTTTGAAAACTCAAAGCTTTTAAGAGGTGATGAAAGAGAATTATGTCTATCATCGAAGCCTCGTCCACAATCAAGACATCGCAAGCCAGAGGTTTATCCTCGTTGCGGGCAAAGGTTATGCCTTCTCCAGCCATAAAGTTA
>JAAYKD010000121.1 GCA_012522585.1 Bacillota bacterium
CGATTCTTTCAAAAGCTTTGCATAGCCGGGATGTATCCTCAAATTAGGCCCAGTTTTAAGTGTCGGTTTTCCTCTCTCGGTCAACGGAGCCTCAAGATTTATAATCACATAGTCAGATTTATGAAATTGACTTACCACATCTTCCGAAAACGGATTTCTGGGCAAACTTTCCCTTTCTGGGCAAAAATCACCTGCAAACAAAATATTCATTTTTTTCTAACCTTAAAAGCTTTTACAATTTTTTTTGACTCAGATCTATGATTAAACTCTTAACATATTAGATAGCTCCCTACACCACCATTTTTTGGGGAATTAACCTGATCGTCAAGACATTAACATATTTTTTTAGCAAATGAATAAAAGATATTAGGCACTGCAACAAATGCCTTTTCTCCATCTTTCTAATATATTGAGATATTAGCAACACTTGTTATGACAATTTATTTTTCAGATTGCTAAATATTATCCAAACTTTGTGGGGAAACCATATTTGGCTTGGAACCTTTCCTGCCTACGATCACATCAGTTCTATTCAAGCTGGCTTGTATTCTATAATATCCATACATTGGATGAGTGGTATATGCTAGATCAATAAGATTCATTATCTCTTTCTACCAATATCTCATTAACTCTTTCTTATAATACCAGTTTTTTTTCATTCAGTATGTTTCTACCTTTCTACTGGCCTATTTGTTTGAACCGCTATTCTGCAAACTGTGTTTAACAGATTTCTTTGCTTAGACATTAAACAATAAAGATGTCCTCTGATCTTTCCAACAACTGCTTCTTCCATAACTGGATCATGCTCGGCAGAAGTATAAAACTCAGAGCCTGATTCAGCAATAATCTTTAAGTCTTCGATTTTCGCCAAGGCAACCCGGGTTTTTAAACTTTCTACTGTAATTACTTAGTTTCCTCATTTAAACCCCCTAGGCATACAATTCTTATTTCTCATAAGTTTCAAATATCCTCCCTATTCGGCTATCTGAAAAACCAACCTATTATGCCTCCCGAGTGCTCTTTGAATGTATTTTCAGGGGGCTTTCAAGAATGTCTAACGGGTTAAGAGACGAAAATAGCCATGTTATATGGAGACATAGCCGCCAAACATGGTTCAGTTTCCATTCATATAATATCCATATCGCTATGCTAGCTCATCGACAATCATTTTGGTTGCACGAGCAGGATTAAAAACTTCATTAACCAAAGATCGCCCTGTTTCTCCAATTCTTTTTGCGGCCTGTTCGTCACTTAAGCAATCACGCAACTTTTGTGCAAAAGCTTGTGGATCGTCGGGAGCCGAAACATAAGCATTGATCCCATCTTTTAGATATAGTGGAATATCTCCTACACTTGTAATAACCACCGGTCTCCCTGTAGCTAAGTACTCGCCAAGTTTTGTAGGAAAGCCATATTTTGCTTGTTGATTATCTGGTCTGGCCAAAGCAAGGCAATATGCAGATTTTAACCATTTTATGAGGTCTTTCTTACCCAACAAGCCTGTAAATATCACGTTTTCTTTACAGGAAAGTTCCTCGAGGGCACTTAGATTTTTTTTCATTTTTTCTTTTTCTTTATTATTGCCAATTAGTATTAATCTGCTGTGGGGAATATCGCCACATATCTGTCCATATGCTGTGATGAGGTCATATACACCATCTTTGTCGCCATACATTGTACCTGTATATACGATGTTTTGATGGTTTGTAGGTAATTCATTGCTTTGCTCATCATCTTTTGCATACACATCTTCTTCTACAAGCATGGGCAAAAGCTTAATCTTGGTTTTTGAGTTTCCCGTTCCTACTGCTTCTTGAAAATAGTCAACCAAGGCAGAGGATATTAGAAAGATCGCATCAAAAGAAGGTACGGCATATTTCATGTACAAATCCAGGTTAATCTTCCTAAAAATGGAAACCTTCCCTTGGTAGTAGGGGAACTCGCCTCTTTCGTGAAATATTTTTATTTTGAAATGTTTGAGCATTAATTGGATTGTTTTCAATATAATAAAAGAATCAATAGAAAGAAAGCAAGCTTTGGGAAGACTATTACGTCTGGTTCTAAACAAAGCGATAAGAGCAAACACATTAAGGTATGACATCAAGGTAGAGACATATCGTATTGAAGATGGCAACATCCCAACTTTTGTGAATAATATGGTATCGGAATACTGGTCTAATATATTTTGATCAACATAGTGGGATAAAACGATCCACTCGACAACACAGCCGTTCTGATGCAATCCTTTGGACATTGCTAGCATTCTGCTACTTTGAGCAACGTGTTCTTTTACCTTTGAAAAGACTATGAACGCTACATGCTTTTGATTATCCATGTTATTTTTTCCATACAGTGCGATTCACATAATCCGTATAGCTCATTATGATTCTTAGCACTTTTTTAGAGAAATTATCAATATCATAATCTGCCACCAGCCTAAATGGACGCTCGGATTCCTTATGCTGGCTGCAAACGATATCAATAGATTTAATCACGAGTTCTGCCTTGAGTCCAGTCATTATCAAAACTCCTTCATCCATACCTTCGGGACGCTCATGAGCTTGTCGGATGGTAATTGCGGGGAAGTTTAGTATTGATGATTCTTCTGTAATGGTGCCGCTATCGGAAATAACACATTTAGCATGTATTTGTAATTTATTATAATCAAAGAATCCCAGAGGTTTCATAAATTGAATTAAGGGGTTGAACTCAATGTTTTCAATTTTCTCGAGTTTGTGTCTAGTACGTGGGTGCGTGGAAACAATTATGGGATATTGATATTTTTCTGCAATCGCATTCAATGTCAATAACATATCTTCAAAGTTTTCTTGTGAATCTACATTTTCCTCGCGATGCGCACTCACTAAGAAATAGCGTTCTTGCTCAAGCTTCAATTCCTCTAATACTTTGGATTCGTTTATTTCCTTATCATGAAAGTTTAAAATCTCTTTCATTGGAGAACCAAGCTTAATTACAGTATCCGGTTTTATACCTTCTGCCAATAAATAGCGTCTGGCATGTTCCGTAAGGGGGATATTGATATCGCTTAAATGGTCAAGCACTTTCCTGTTCAGTTCTTCCGGTACTCTTTGATCAAAGCAGCGGTTTCCTGCTTCAAAATGAATAACCGGTATTTTTCTTCTTTTTGCTGAGATTACAGAAAGACAGCTATTGGTATCCCCGTACAAAAGAATAACATCCGGTTTTTCTTTTTCCATTATTTCATCAGATTTGGCGATCACATTCCCAATAGTGTAGGCCACGCTGCTACCTGCCACCTCCAAAAAATAATCTGGCTTTCTTACGCCTAAATTTTCAAAAAATAGTTCATTCAGTTCATAGTCATAGTTTTGGCCAGTATGTACCAAAACATGTTCTAGGTATTTTTCTACCTCACTTATTACTCTGCTTAGCTTGATGATCTCTGGGCGAGTGCCTACTATTGTCATCACTTTCATGATTTTCACCTCTTTTATTTTTTATCTTTTATCTAAATCTTCTTCAGCCAATTCTTGTAGCATTTTTTCCCAGGAAGGGACATTAAAATTTATAATCTTTTTCAGTTTTTCACCCGAAAGAGATTTATTTATTGACACACCTTCATAGGCTTGGATATCGAGCTCAATATTAAATGCTTTTTGCGCATGCTTCAATAAATCGTATTTCGAGATGGGGGTGTCGGTTGCTATCTGGTACAACCCAGATAATTTTGGGTAGTTACAAAGAATATCCATAATAACTGAGCTTAAAAAAGTGGTTGAGACTCCTGAATACATGGCATTTGTGTATCCTCTTATTGTTTTCCCCTTTTGGGCCAAAAACCACTCTAATAGCTCTGTTTTATCACTTATTTCGGTTCCAATAAACGATGATCTAAGGGTGAGACAATTATCCATATTTCGCACCTCTCCCAAAGCCTTTGTACGCCCATACATATCAAGTGCATCAGGCACACTATCCTCTGTGTACATTCCTTGTTTTCCCGAAAACACGCAATCTGTGCTCAGATGGATCATTCTAATCCCAAGCTCTGCACAGCGCACTGCCAATTGATGCGGAAAAAGAGAATTTATGGCAATCGTCTTGATGGGATCATTGATTTCTGGTTTTCGGATGGTAATGCCTACGCAATTTATCAAGATCTCCGGGGCCAACGTATTCAATACTATGTTTACATCCGATATATCATCTATTTGGATGTTTTCCACTATATTATCCGATTGCATAAACTCATAACGCAAAAAGTCCTTTTTGCTTTTTCGAATGGTTCCGAATGAATCAAAGCCATTTTTGTTCAACACCTGAAACAATTTGTGTCCGATCAAGCCATTGACACCTAGAATTAGTACTTTCATATCTTTAACTCGCCTTCAATCTCTTAAGTGATGTTTAATCTCAGATCTAATATATTCAAGCATAAGCAATTTTGCTTTCACTTCGTCAACCGTAAGACGGGTAGTATTCTCAGAACTATAGTCAATGGCTTCGGAAACATGAGACTGACCTTTTTCAAAGTATTTTTCGTAATTCAAATCCCGGGTATCGGCTGGGATACGATAATATCCTGGTAAATCTTCCGCCTTCGCCATCTCTTCACGGTTTACCAGTGTTTCATGTTTCTTTTCACCATGCCGAGTGCCGATAATCTTGATTTCAGTCTTAGCATCAAAAAGCTCAATTAATGCCTGTGCCAAATCAATCACAGTGGATGCAGGGGACTTCTGCACGAACATATCCCCTTGCTTGCCATTTTTATATGCAAACACAACGAGTTCTACAGCTTCTTCAAGGGACATCAGGTAGCGAGTCATGGTAGGATCGGTAATAGTGATCGCTTTACCGGTCTTAATCTGCTCAATAAATAGTGGGATCACCGAACCGCGCGATGCCATTACGTTACCATAGCGTGTCCCGCAAAGCACAGTCCCACCATTGGGCTGTTGACGCGAAGTTGCAACCATTACCTTCTCCATCAATGCCTTGCTCATCCCCATAGCGTTTATAGGATATACAGCTTTATCCGTAGAAAGTACAATTGCTTTCTTGACTTTGTTGGCAATCGCAGCCTTTAGTACGTTTTCTGCACCAAGAACATTAGTCTTCACTGCTTGGATAGGAAAAAACTCACATGAAGGTACTTGTTTCAAAGCTGCTGCATGGAACACATAGTCCACACCAATCATAGCATTTGCCACACTCTCATAATCCCTTACATCTCCAATATGGAACTTAATCTTGGGATTGTTATACAATTTGCGCATATCGTCCTGTTTCTTCTCATCACGACTGAATATACGTATCTCTTTAATCTCCGTGTCCAAAAACCGGTTTAACACAGCGTTTCCAAATGAACCAGTACCCCCGGTTATCATTATTGTTTTCTCTTTAAACATAAATCTTCCTTTTTTTTAATTAGTTATCATATCCTCAATTAAGTCAACACTATCAACATACGGCTCTTCACTATTATGACGATAGATAAAGGCTGAACCAGGTGCAATCAAAAACCAAAAAATGTATACGTGAGCCCCGCCTGTATTTTTCAAAAATCCCATAGCTACAAATGCAATAACACAAAGCATATAATACCCACTATATGATTGAGGTACAAATCTAATATTAAACCTAAAATTTTTATACACTAAATATAGCCATGGCAAAAACCCGAGTAAACCATATAAAGAGAGCATGTCGAGCCAAGCTACATGTTCTGAAGTCATGCCTCCTCCGGTCAAAGGGTTGCTTAAAAATGATTTCCACAACATGGGCGTACGCCCCAGACGCTTTCCTGCGTGGGTAGTGCTTGCATAATAGTCAAGATTCGGATTTTCGATAGTCAAACCTGCATCATACAGCCTGGCACCAATTTTCGAATCTGGGAAATACTCTGATGCTTTATAAAAGATTCCTGCGGTAAAAGAGCTGGGTATGCTAATTGCAAAAATGAGTATAATTATCAAACGTTTGATGTCTTTAACATAGTTGTCTTTCATCAAAACAGCAACTATAGAAAATATTGTCGAAAATAATAAAAAGGCAGTTGTCCATCCTCTGGTAATCGTAGCCCAAATCACAATTGCAAAAATAGTCCACCCAATTTTCTGCCGCTGTTTTAATTTTATTTTCATAATAAAGTATATAAAAACGGGAAACATCGAACTGAGTGCGTTTAGGAAGCCATAACCCAAGAAGCCGATCTCTTTGAACTGTGATACAGTCTCAGAACCCTCATAAAGCAAGCTAGACAATGTGATATCCACCATTGCCCTTGGATAAAAAATCAGAATTACGAGCATATTTACTATACCCAAAAATGAAAAAAACCACGCCCTTCTGCAAATCCTCCTCAGCCCCTGAAGGTTATTTATGTTCACATAATAATTATATACTAATAATGCTATAAATAGTGGGAAAAAACTTGTTATTACACTTTGAACATCCAAAGCTCCACCAAGAGCACCCATTGCAGCATGAAACTTGTCGGCCCATATCAAAGGTGTAAAAACTATTCTTACTAACAAAAAAACATAAAACGGCAATAGCTTCGTTGAAAAATAAGCAATAGGGTAAAACAGTATAAATGAACTAAATAAAACCGCTGCCCAAAAATGGTGAGAATTAAAAGGAAATGGAAAATACATAAACGGCAATGGAAATAACAGCCTAAATAAGTAGAGACTAATTATCAGTTCTAAAAAGTAATGTTTTGTAAAATTCGTGCTTTTCATTGTTTCTGTTTTATATTTGCTTGTTTTAAGAACTCATCCCAATTCCCCATATCAGTCCAGCTCTTTTCGCTTACAGGGAATACACCCACCTTGCGCCTTTGCGATACTAAAAGCTCAATCAAATCCGTGATGTGAAACACGGTATTGGATGGGATATCAAGCAATACAGAAGGCTCAAGTACATACAAACCGGTATTAATCTTATAAAAGAGTTCCGGTTTCTCTGATAAACTTTCCAATTGACCTTCACCATCGGTATTGAGTACCCCGTAGGGAATTTTCACATTTAGGAGGGCTACCACTACTGTTATCTCGTTTTGATGGGAAACATGATAATCCAAAATGTCGGCATAATCCTGATCTACCATAATATCACAATTGCTCACAAAAAAAGTCTCCTTTATCCTATCATTGATCAGAGCAATGCTGCCTGCAGTACCCCAAAAATCTTCTTCCTGTACATAGTGAATCTTTCCGTAATCCCCCTCGAGGTCCTTAAAATAATACTTGATCATTTCTGCTTTATGGTTGATGGAAAGATAATACTCTTTGCAACCATACTCTAAGAAAGAATCCATAATCTGCTCAAGGATAGATTTCTCACCTATAGGAATCAAGGCTTTGGGAAGGACATTGGTAAGCGGGCGCAATCTGGAACCAATACCACCTGCCATAATCACCACAGGCGTAGTCAGTTTTTTCTTCATAGGCTTTTCGCCAGCCTGAAATAAATCTTCCCAAAAAAGCACCTTTTCTATCACTCCAGTTTTAGAAATAACAGGCATATATTCATTACGTTTTTGAAGCACTGAAGCTTTTATCTGTTCTAAATCATCTTCTGCCTTAGCCACTTTGACCTGATCTCGCAATATCTCTTTAATGCTTGCGTCCAGTGGTACACCCTTGATAATTGCACGCTGAATATCACCAATGCTCAACATGCTAAAATATAGGCCACCGCACGTTACGATAAGTAATTTTCTCCCTATCTTATCCATTTGCTGTAAAGCAGTGGAGATTTTACTTTGATGGTCAATAGTCAAGATTGAATAACCTTTATTTTTCATTTTCCCTCAAAAAGCGTGCCGGATTGCCCACCCATATTTCGTTAGATGGAATATCTTTTGTGACCACTGAACCCATGCCTATTATTACATTTTTGCCAACAAAAGCTTGATCTCGAATAATGACCTGGGAGTAAATAGTTGTATTGTCACCTATTTTTACCGAACCATTTAGCATGCTCGAACCGGTAATAAGAACATTTTTCCCCAGAGTACAATTATGTGCGATAAAACACAATGCATTTATCTTCGATCCCTTCCCAATAATTGTATCCGAAAAAGAGCCTTTGGCAATCGAGCAATTGGCACCAATTATTACATCATCTTCAACAGATAATCCTCCTAAGTGCGGAAATGCCTGTAGTGAACGATCTTCTTTTCTGAAGCAACCCAATCCGTTAGTTCCCAATATGGCACCTTGAAATACTTGAACCCTGCTTGCAACAGTAACACCGTCACCAATGCTTACATTGTTATGAATTATACAGTCGTCCCCAATCACGCATTTTCCAATATAACATAAAGCTCCAATATGAACATTTTTCCCGATCTTTGCTTCTGCGTCTATAACAGCACTGGGGTGAATGCCCTCATTATGTGTTTGGATAAAAAACTCATTGCCTATTGCTGCAATAATGTAATAAGGATTTTCTACCTGTATCAGCACCTTGCCATCTTTTTGAAGCATCTCACTATATTCCACTTGAAGCGAGGATATTATGAGTTTTGCTTTGGATGATTCAGCAATTTGCTTAGCATTGCTATTATTCTGATGTATCCAGTCTATTTTGGTGGGCTCTGATTTGTCAATAGCAGAAATACCGAATAATTCAAAATCGTCTCGAGTACCGTGGATTTGTATTACATCTTCGCCTAAAAACGAGATGATTTCTGATAGCTTTACTTTATTCTCCATCAATATTTTTTCCTATTTATCCTCTACTTCAAAAAACAATTCACTGGGAATTGGAGTTTGATAATAATAGTTTTCATATACAGCACGTAAACAATTTACTAATAATCTGGCATTAGCGGTATTGTCGTATTCTCTTTCAACATATTCTTTTGCATTAGTTCTTAAGACCTTAGCATATTCACTATCTTCCAGCAACTTTATCATGCTGTCTGCCAGACCCTGAATATCACCAATATCAGATAATAATATTGTTTCTTTATCTCTATTAATCAAGGGCGTCCCAGTGGTTCTGTAGCATACTACTGGTAAACCTAAATGCATTGCTTCTAATATAGTGCTCGAGACATGATCAAGCTTTACCGGAAGCAGAGCAAAACGAGCCGTTTGAGCAGCTCTTAAGGCATCGGCATGCTCAGAAAAATATCCCGTAAAAATCACGTTTTTTTCTATCTCATGGGATTGTAGTTTATTTTTCAACTCTCCCATTCTTTCCTTGCTGCCGGCACCAATTACTATCATCGAAACTTGAGGGTGTTTTTTTGAAACTAACGCTAAGGCTTTTATTGCATCGGTCATGCCTTTTTTATCAGATAAATGTTGTGAAAAAAATGCGAAATCGTATTCGACCATTAGCTTCCCAGTTGGAATATCAGTTTTATCTTTTGTGAATTTTTGTTTTAATATAATAGTCCCTTCTTTATAGGAACGAACTAAATCGGTGTGCATTGGACCCTCAGAGCCATAGTATTTTTCTTTTTTAAAAATCAATTGTTCCATATCCCACCTTGATTGGTCAAAATGTTCACTGTATAGCTTCCTTTTTGGGTTTGAATAAACTGTTTGCAATGTAACAAATATCGGTTTTTCATGAATGTCTAACACTGTGCTGGAGTAATATGGGTTTTCGGTGCCAAACAAATTAATAATATCAGGATTTATCTTTTTAACGATCTTTTTAACCAAATATCGATTAATTGCGTATGATTCGTTTTGGGGTCTCGCACACAATCTCCAGATTTGACGACAAAGTGTAAATATATCTGGTTTAAAAAAGTGATAATAAATGCCCTTATCTAAAAAAGAATATATCGTTTTTTTTAACTTTATATGAGGTGATATAACATGTAACTCTACGTCTTCGAAACCTTCAATTTCGGTTATCAAACTGGGAATCCAAGGAGCAAAATCATTGAATTTTTTGGGTGGTTTACTAAATATTCCTCTGATGTTATTCTCTAATTTAAAGCCCCCCAAAGGAAGTTGTCTCCTAATTTGACCTGTAGAAAAGTGACATATTAATGCAATTTTTAGTTTTTTCACAAAATCTCCAATAATAACATAAAGGCTTCCGCATATTTCACACCAATTCTCGAACCTCTGTAGGATGCTAAGCCACGAATGGCATGTTCACTTCTTGGATAAGGATCTGGCATATACTCAGTATCAAACAACTTCATAATTTCTATTTTTCTTCCCATGTAGTTTGTAATATCGTTAAACACATTAGGAACAAATGCATTGTCCTGAAACGCGGGAGCAAATTCGGTTTCTGACAGCGTTTCATACATAAGAACTTTCTTCAAATAAGGAGCTCTAAAACTTTTCGTGCAAGCATATACAGCATCAAAGAGTGTTCTGTGGTCAGATTGAACATCGTTTCTGTTATGGATATAAAGCACTTCCGGCTGAATATGATTAAACACTATTTTGATTTGATTAATGATTTCGGCAAAAGAATAATTTTCGAGTTCTATTTCCGTAAAACCGAGTTGGGTACAAGAATTAAAACCATATTCTTTTGCGGCTCGCTCTATATATGCTTTTTGGTGCCCAACAAAATCTTCCATACCGTTAAGCTTTTGGTTAGCCTTTGTTAGTATCAACCAATGAATCTCATCACCATTCGCCTTATGCTTTAAGATTGAACCACCACATCCCAGAGTTTCATCATCTGGGTGTGGTGCAACAAACAATACATTTTTATTCATGTCAGCTCGCCATACTTCTTTTATATCCTTTTATACATGCAGTATTTTCTATGCCTATTGTGCTACCTAGTATCCCGGCATCACATTATTTGTTCATTTGTTCTCTTATTTCTTTTTTTAACAGAATTCTATTATATTCTAACAAGGTTCTATCTGCAAGAGATAACGAATTCAGATAATTAGTGATTTTTAATAGCTCTTTTTTCATGTCAACGGCTTCGATTATTTCATCATAATTCTCTTTGTAAAAGCGAAAATCTCTATTGATAATCACCATTTCTGATCCAAGCCTATAGTGCTCTGACAAGATTAGCTTGCCTCGCTCAAGTCGAGATACACCACCAAAGCCATATTTTATGTTCTTTGCTTTTATCTTTTCAGCCATATAGTCGATTAAGCCACCTATTAACGGCTCATACAAGAAATCTAAATCCATAGATATAGACAGATCATTAAGGCCTATATGAATAGCATCTATTCCACTAAGCTCTAAAACATCATCTATTCTGGTCATTGCAGCAGCAGTTTCGAGCAAAAGGTATTTCTGCGCTCTATCGCCCACATATTCAAGAAACAAAGACACCTCTTCAGGCTTTTTGAACATAGGGAGCATAATGATATCCGCCCCTCTATCAATGGCTTCATCGACCTCATTTTTTGTGTTTTCATAAACAGGATTTATCCTGACCAATAACTTTGATTTAGTCAGCACTGATCTAACATTTGATACATCTTCCATGGTATGTGCAGAGATAACTGTATTTAAGCCTTTCTGTCTTTCTTGTTTGCCAATTATCTCCAAATCAACCATCACATCATCTATTCCCGAATCTTCAAAATATTTTGCAATTTTCGGATCTTTTGTAATTGATATAAATTCCATAATTACCTCCCCATATAGACTGGACTCAACCAATCTTTATATTCAACAATTTCATTTCTTACTATAGAAAAATACAAATCCGTCATTTTTTTTGTAATGCTACCAACTTTCTCCCCATTGATTAGCATGTGATCTATCTTGCATACAGGTTTGATCTCTATTGCCGTTCCCGCCATAAAGATTTCGTCCGCAATATATAATTCCGTTCTATCAATCTCTCTTTCTTCAACGACAAGACCTAAGCTGTTTCTCGCAATCTTCAAAAAAGAGTCTCGGTTTATGCTTTCAAGAATTGAGGCATAAAGTGGTGGAGTTATCAATATCTCATCTCTAACCATAAAAATACAAGCACCAGGACCTTCAGATACACTTTGTCTGTCATTTAAAAACACACAGTAATCGAAACCATTACGTTTAGCCTCCAATAATGCCAATCTGCTGTTTAAATAATTTGGGCCGGCTTTAATTCTTGGCGGGAAAGCTCCGTCATTAATTCTTCTCCATGAAGATACGCAGCATGAAATTCCGTCCATATTCTCATAAGACCTACCCTTGGGAAAAGCGCTTAACAATAGGCTTACAGGTCCATTAGAGATCCATCCACCATCATCATCAAGAAATAGAGAAGCCCGAATGTAAATATCTTCCTTGAAATTATTTAACCTGATCAACTCTATTATCTTATTCTCTACAAATTCACAAGTCATGCTTTTTTCAAAGCGCAAATCAAGCATTTCTGCAGATCTGAAAAGCCTTATAATATGATCCCTTAACCTAAACAAATAGAGGTCATTTTTTTCAGAGCTATAGTAAGCTCTAATCCCCTCAAATACATTTATTCCGTATTGAAAAGAGGCTGACCTAAAACTTATCAATGCTTCGCTTTCTTGAACAAAACTATCTATAAAATAAACCATATAGTCTTTCATTAATCTGATATTCTCGCTTTATTTGATGTATGTTTTAAAAACATCTTCATATGTCTCTTTATTCTTTATAACTCTAAGCTCATTCTCAACAAATGTGACGACCGGAACATTGGGATTTATAAATGGCGGTTTAAACACTATCGAATATGAACCTACATTGTCAACTGCAACATAATCTCCTGTCTCCAAGTCCCCATTATATGAACGATAAATATAATCTTCTTCCATGCAAGTATATCCGCCAATATCAATAGACTCGTGTTTTTTCCTATACCCTTGATTCTTGCTAAAAACCCTGATGGGCATATTTAATTTTGAGGTACGTGAATGAAAATTTACTCGAGAGCCAGAGCTACATGCGATTGCTCTGCCTCTTACTTCTTTTATACCTAGGATTTTGCAGAAGAAGCTCATGGCATCGGCTACAAGTGCAGTACCTGGCTCCATTAGTAGGATTGGCTTATTCTCATCTTCTTTAAATTTTGCGTGAACAGTTTTAGCTATAATATTTGCATAATCCACATATTCAACATTTTTCACACCTAAATGTTCCATCAGTTCTTTACTGATCTTCCCCCCTAAGCCGCCGCCTATATCGATATATTTCGGGCTGCAATATTTTACCACTCTATCATATACTTCAAGTATCCCATATACTCTCCCCTGGAAAGAACTAACTTCTCTGTATGGATAATGACAATGTATTGATACTAAGTCTAAATTTGAAGTCTTAGAAATTTCAACAAGTGCTTTTTCAAACCTTGGATCGGTGACATCTACACCAAATCTAGATGGAGGATAACCTTCTATTTCAAAATTACAGCTTATACCAATCGAAAACTTTGTATTTTTGTGTTCATTAGCAACCTTCATTACAAGATCAAGCTCTTGAAAAGAATCAACATTTACCATACTTCCGTTTAATAGATATCTTTTCAGCTCATTCTCTGGTTTATAAGGTCCATTTACAACGATATTTTTCGGCTTAACCCCAATGTCAAGTGCTAAAGAATATTCCATATCAGATACCACTTCTGCAAAACCGCCAAGATCATCCACTGTTTTACAGATTAGGGGTATATAATTAGTTTTATATGAATATGCAATCTGAGTTTGAGGATATATGTCCTGAAATGCTTTCAGAAATTCTTTATAGTTCGATATAAATCTCTCAATATCCAAAATATACCATGAATCTCCTACGGCATTTTCAATGTTTTGTAATGTGCTGTAATCAAATCTCATTCTATACCCACTGCAAATATTAGTAGTCAAATCTAAACATTATATATACCCGGCTTATATTTAGCTAAGTTTTCTGGTTTGACAAACCACTCCACCGTCTTTTCCAAGCCTTCTCTTATGCTAAATTTCGGTTCAAATCCGGTAAGACCTTTGATCTTGCCATTATCGCACCAAAGTCGAAATACTTCCGATCCCTCCGGCCTAATCCTTTTTTCATCTGTCACAAATTGCACGTCGCTTTTCATGATCTCTCGAATCAACTCCAGCGTGTCTTTAACAGAAATCTCGTAATTTGAACCGATATTCACTGTCTCACCGATAGCTTTATTGCAATTTGCAAGCTGGACAAAACCCCTACAAGTGTCTTCCACGTAGTTAAAGTCACGGGTAGGGCTGACATCACCAAGTTTAATCTCTTTCGCACCCGCTGCAATCTGACTAATAATAGTAGGGATAACGGCTCTTGCAGATTGTCGTGGCCCATAAGTATTAAATGGACGCACAATAGTAAGCGGAAGCTCAAATGAATTATAAAAGCTCATTGCAATGGCATCAGCCCCAATCTTGCTTGCGCTATATGGAGATTGGGGCTGTAGAGGATGATTTTCATCAATTGGCACATATTGAGCTGTACCATACACTTCACTCGTAGAGGTTACTAAAATCCTTTTTACATCCGAATCCTGCGCAGCTTGGCAAATATTCAGAGTACCACGCACATTTGTATCTACATAACTATCCGGTGCCACATACGAATACGGAATGGCAATCAAAGCTGCTAAATGAAAAACAATATCTATGTCTTTACAAATCTCACGACAATAGTTCGGATCGCGAACATCTCCCGTCACAACCTCTAATTTCTTGTTTTCGGGAATGTCTTCCAACCATCCCCAATAATTAAAGGAATTATACTGAGCGAGTGCTCTAACTTTATATCCTTCTTTAAGGAGAGCTTCCGTGAGATGAGAGCCGATAAAACCGTCGGCACCGGTTACTAATACTTTCATTTGATTACCTTATTTTTTTATATTTTTTTGGGCTTTTAACTGTTGAAGATAAAGCATCTTTAGAAAAATATTTTGACGTAAGCTGCTTGATATGGCCTATGATTGTTTCTTTTTCATATTTATTAAGCCCAATAAAATACACAGATGCAAAGAGTACTATTTCAGATAATATACAAATGATAAAAAATCGAGGCACACCGGGCGTTAGAACAGATGCCAAATAAAATACTGGGATTTGCAACATACTCACTCCCAATATTTTAGAAATAGATTTAGACAGAAACTCCTTCACATCATAATTGAGTACATATCTCATCAATATCAGATTGACAATAAATTCAAGGAAACCAGTGAGGATATAAATATAGCTTATCATATAGGCCGGATGTCCTGCTTTATATGAAACATAAGCAATAGGCAATGCCGATAACATAATTACACTGCTGAATATCTTAAACAGCTTGATATCTCCTGAAGCATGAATCAAGGGGCCGATACCGTATTGGCTCGTCTTGATAATAGATCGAATCAACATTGCTCTAACAAAAATAGCTGTATATACGGGCACTTCTTTTAGCCAAATACCGAGGATGAAATCAGCTTCTAGCAGAATTGGCAACATCGGGATCGCCATCAAAAAAAAGGAATACTTAGATGCCATAATCACAAGATGGCTTGATCTTTCGTGATCACCTGCACTGTAGCTTTTTGTAATTTGCGGCACTACAGCTTGACCAAGCCCTTGGGAAAACATATTAACTGCACTATTTAGTTGTCTCGCCACGCCAAAACTCGCATTTAAAATAGTGCCAAAGAATCTATTTATGATTATTGCAGACCCCTGTCCTTCACCTATTGTTGCCGCAACTTCAAGCATATTCCAGCCTGTGAAACTAAACATCGCCCTATATTCTGATATTTTCTTATGAAATTTCCATTTTACGGTATCATAATACTTGTTAATACTATAAATTGCATAGGAAATTGGGTTAACACAGTGTACTAGAGTAATTAGTGCTGCATAATATCTTAAATGATTCCCGGGAACATAGTTCAATAATATCGCTACGCCTAAAACAAGCACCTTTGTCCCAATTTCAATCGGCACAGTAATAGCAAACTTTTCATTGGCTATCAAGAGGCCTCTAAATGGAGTACCCAAGACATCTGCAAGAATATTTATTACAGAAAATGCAAAAACAAA
>JAAYKD010000122.1 GCA_012522585.1 Bacillota bacterium
GAATTATGCCGACGCTGGCGTCGATGTAAAAGCCGGCTATCGGGCAGTTGAATTGATCAAAGATAAGGTCAAATCTACCTTTCGTCCGGAAGTAATGAGCGATTTGGGAGGCTTTGCCGGTTGTTTTCGCCTGCCTTCAAAGGAAATGGAGAAACCAGTTTTGGTCTCTGGCACCGATGGGGTTGGAACCAAGCTAAAATTAGCCTTTCAAACGGGTAAACACAATACGGTGGGCCAAGATTTAGTAGCCATGTGCGTCAATGATATCTTAGTTTTAGGTGCTGAACCTCTGTTTTTCTTAGACTATTTTGCTTCCGGTAAACTGCAACCGGAAATCGTAGCTGAAGTCGTAGGTGGTATTGCCGATGGCTGTATTCTGGCCAATTGTTCTTTGATTGGTGGAGAAACAGCAGAAATGCCTGGTTTTTATTCTCCCGGAGAATACGATTTAGCCGGCTTTACCGTGGGTCTAGTCGACCAAGCTAAAATGATCAATGGCCAAAGCATAGAAGACGGAGATTGGATTTTAGGTCTACCCTCCTCCGGTGTTCATTCCAATGGTTTTTCCTTAGTACGAAAAATTTTAGAGCAAGAGAAGGTCGATCTGAACCAAGTTTGCCCTTGGTCAAAACAGACTTGGGGAGAGCGTTTTTTAACTCCGACCAGAATTTATGTTAAAACCATTCAAGATTTACTCACTAAATTTGAAATCAAAGGCATGGTTCATATCACCGGAGGCGGATTTATAGAGAATATTCCCAGGATTTTACCTTCTGACTATGCAGCTACCATCTTTAAAGGCAGCTGGCCCATTCAGCCTGAATTCGACTTTTTACAAAAAGCAGGCAATGTCAAAGAAGAGGATATGTATGGCACTTTCAATATGGGCATCGGTTTCATGCTGATCGTCGAGCCCAAACTAGGACAAGAAATATTAGATTATTTATCCAACAAGGATGAAGCCGTTTATAAAATCGGAATCATTTCTCAGGGTAGTAAAAATGTTAATTTTCAAGGTGAAGCAGAATGAAACATTTAAAAATCGTCGCTCTCGCTTCCGGTTCCGGCAGCAATCTGCAGAGCATCATCGATGCTATTGAAAAAAAGCAATTGAATGCGGAAATCAGTTTAGTTGTTTCCAGCAAGAGAAAGGCTGGGGTAATCGCTCGGGCTGAAAAATACAATATCCCTGTGATAGTAGTTGAAAGGCGAATTTATAAAGATAATATTAGGGGCTTCAGCGCTAAAATAGCTCAAGTTATTTCAGATTTTTCCCCTGATTTAATCCTGCTCTGTGGGTTTCTTTCCTTTCTCAGTGAAGAATTCTGCCAACTCTATGAGAATCGAATTTTCAATATCCACCCTTCCCTACTCCCCGCTTTTGGCGGACAAGGAGCCTATGGCATTCGAGTTCATCGCATGGCCCTCAAAGCAGGTGTCAAAGTCAGTGGTTGCACCGTCATGTTCGTCGATGCCGGCCAGGATACCGGTCCAATCATAGTGCAAAAATGCGTTCCTGTTTTAGAAGATGACACAGAAGAAAGCCTAGCCCAAAGAGTCATGACAGCAGAGTACCAAGCCTATCCTGAAGCTGTTCGCCTCTTTGGTCAAGGCAGATTGAGCATTAGCAACAATACAGTCAAAATCAGTCAAAGAAAGGATGAAGACTAATGAGTATCAGAAGAGCATTGATCAGCGTTTCCGACAAAAAAGGCTTAGTCGAGTTAGGCCAATTTCTAGTTGACCAAGGCATTGAAATCGTTTCAACAGGAGGTACTGCCAGAAACTTAAAATCTGCCGGAATCAGCGTCAAAAGCGTAGACCAATTGACCGGTTTTCCTGAGATGATGGATGGCCGCTTGAAAACTCTCCACCCAAAAGTCCATGGAGGAATCCTCAATCGCCGTGACAACCCGGATGACAGAGAAGCCATGGGTTTGCAAGGAATTGTCAATATCGATCTTGTTGTAGTCAACCTCTATCCTTTTGTCAACACAGTGCGTGATCCCGATGTGCTTTGGGCCGATGCAATTGAAAACATCGACATAGGTGGCCCTGCCATGGTCAGAAGCGCTGCCAAAAATCATAGATATGTAACTGTCGTGGTCGACCCGGAAGACTATCCTTTGCTGATCGAACAGATCAGGGATAAAGGAGAAGTTGAAACGAAGCTGAGAAGAGAATTTGCTCTCAAGGCTTTCCGTCACACCGCCTCCTACGATACAGCCATTGCCCAATGGATGGGAGAAGAACTCAAACAAGGAGTCCTCACCTTCCCAGCCGAGCTGAGCATCTCAGGTCGACTCAAACAAGAACTGCGCTACGGAGAAAACCCCCATCAAAAAGCTGCTCTCTATGAATTTCCTTTAAGCAAAGGCCCCAGTATTTTAAAAGCCAAACAATTACAAGGCAAAGAACTCTCCTACAACAATATCAACGACGCCAATGCAGCTTTAGCAATGATCATGGATTTTACAGCCAAGCCAGCTGCCATTGCCGTTAAACATGCTAATCCTTGCGGAGCAGCTTACGCCGATACACTGGAAAAAGCCTTTGAATTGTGTCGCGATGCCGATCCTGTTTCCATCTTCGGAGGTATTGTCGCTTTAAATCGTGAGGTGGATGAGGATACAGCCGAACAATTGGCAGAAATCTTTTTAGAAGTGATCATCGCTCCTTCCTTCAGCCAAGAAGCTCTAGAAATCTTAGAAGATAAACAGAATCTGCGTCTTTTAGCTTTACCGGCTATCAGAAGACAAAAAGCCAAAGACGGTTTTGAAATCAAGACTATTGACGGTGGCTTCTTGATTCAATCAGTTGACGCTTTAGAAGTTAAAAAGGATGAATGGGAACATGTTGCCGGGCCTAGACCTCGCGACAAAGAGTTGATGGATGCGGAGTTTGCCTGGACTTTAGTCAAACATGTCAAATCAAATGCCATTGTTGTGGTCAAAGACGGAGTCTCTTTGGGTATCGGAGCAGGCCAGATGAATCGAGTTGAAGCAACTAGAATCGCCCTAGAACAAGCCGGTTACAAAGCCAGAAGAGCTGTTTTAGCTTCAGACGCTTTCTTCCCCTTTGCTGACAGCATAGAAGAAGCTGACGATGCCGGAATCTCCCTGATTGTCCAGCCCAAAGGTGCCCTCAAGCAAGACGAAGTGGTCGAAGCAGCTGAAGATGCTAACATCACCATGCTCTTGACTAACCAGCGTCACTTCAAACACTGAGGCTAAAGATGAATGTTTTAGTCATAGGTAGTGGAGGACGAGAATATGCCCTCTGCTTAAAAATAGCTGAATCTCCTTTACTAAAAAAACTCTATTGTGCCCCGGGCAGCGATGCCATTGCTGAAATTGCCGAAGTTTTACCCATTAAAGCTTCAGCCAATCAAGAACTCTGTCAAGCTGCCAAATCATTGGCCATTGATCTAGTCGTCATTGGCCCCGATGATGCTCTGGCCGCCGGCTTAGCCGACGATTTTCTTGAAACAGGCATTGAGGTCTTTGGCCCGAGCAAGGAAGCGGCCAAACTGGAATGGTCCAAGGCTTTTGCTAAAGAGTTCATGTCAAAATTGGAACTCCCCACAGCTAAATGGGCCAGCTTCGATGATTACCATCAAGCCCTTGCCTATATTGAAAAAGAGGGCTTCCCCATAGTCATCAAAGCAAGTGGCTTAGCCTTGGGTAAAGGTGTAATCATCGCTGAAGATTTAGAAGCAGCCCAAGAGGCTTTAAAGTCCATGTTGGTGGAACAAACTTTTGGCTCAGCCGGAGCAACCGTGGTCATTGAAGAATTTTTAATCGGTCGAGAATTTTCCTTGCTGGCTTTCTCCGACGGTAAAAACATCAGATTGATGCCGCCGGTGGAAGACCACAAACAAGTCTTCGACCATGACCAGGGTCCCAACACAGGAGGCATGGGCTGTATCAGCCCACTCAACTATGTTGATGATGAAATGCTCCTATATTTGCAGGAAGAAGTCTTTACTAAGACCATTGAAGAGCTGGACAAAAGCCGAACTCCTTTTGTGGGAGTTTTGTTCATTGGCTTTATGCTGACTTTAGAAGGGCCAAAAATTTTAGAATTCAATGCCCGCTTCGGCGATCCGGAAACCCAAACTTTGATGATGCTTTTAGAAAGCGATCTCCTGGAAACTCTTTCCGCTTGTGCCCAAAAACACCTTGATCAAGTGAAGATCACTTGGAAAAACCAACATGCTGCCTGTCTGATTCTCACTTCAGGTGGTTACCCGGGAGATTACAACAAAGGCTATGAAATCTCTGGGCTTGAGGATTTACCTGAGGA
The DNA here is from genome assembly GCA_012522585.1 of Bacillota bacterium. GTDB lineage: Bacteria > Bacillota > JAAYKD01 > JAAYKD01 > JAAYKD01 > JAAYKD01. The sequence goes on from JAAYKD010000122.1 coordinate 4,306, forward strand.
TATAACGGTTTTTCACGCCGGTACTGCCAAAAAGAACAGCGCTTACTTTACTAACGGCGGCAGAGTTTTAGGTTTAGCTAGCAGCAAAAAGGACCTAGCCAGCGCCGTAAATTATGTCTATGAACAAGCAAGGAAAGTCCATTTTAAGGATATCCATTACCGACGTGATATCGGTCGGCGCCAGATGTAAATTGATTAAGGCCAGGTGCTCTGCTGGCAGAATTCAAGTTTAGCTAGCAGCAAAAAGGGCCTAGCCAGCGCCGTAAATTATGTCTATGAACAGGCTAGAAAAGTCCATTTTAAGGATATCCATTACCGACGAAATATCGGCCAAAGAAAAAATTGAAAATTTAGCTAAAACAGGCTGCAGCAATAGACTTGCCGCAGCCTGTTTTTCTATTATTCAGATTATCCTTTTTCAACTATTTTCACCGATTTGTTAATTATTATGTTACAGATTAAAGACAAATGAACACTCTCTTTATTATATGAAGGATAAAAAGGGTGAAATCATGAAATATGTGATGAATTTCTTAAAAGGTGTGATTTCATGTTGCCAACTCAGCCCATACGTCTTATAGCCATGGATTTAGACGATACTCTCTTAACCGATGATAAAATAATAAGCCCAGCCAATCTTCAAGCTTTAAAAGAAGCTCAAGAAAAAGGCATCATCATCATTTTTGTCACCGGTCGGATGTATGGTTCAGCCAGCCGCTATGCACATGTTTTGGGGCTTGATGTTCCCATCGTCACCTATGAAGGCGGTTTGATTAAAACCGGTTTGAGTCATCAGACTTTATTTTCGGCCCCTTTATCTTTGCAAGCAGCCATCACAGCCAGCCGGGTTTTGGAAAACCATGGTGGGATGAATAATGCCGCCGTGGAAGATATCTTCATCGCAGCTCAAGATAGCCCTATAGCTCAACGCTATCGTACCCTGCATCGCATGGAAGTGAGAGTCGTTGGCCCTTTAAGCAGGTGGTTTCAAAGTGAACACTTCGACGCCAATTGGGAAATCCATAAAATCATCTACGAAGACGATCACCAAAACATTCTAAAAGCTCAAGAAGATTTGAACCAACACGCTGATATTCTAAACATCACCAGAAGTTATCCGGAGTTTCTAGAAATCGGCCCGGTAGGCATCAACAAGGGCTTTGCCGTCAATTGGTTGGCTGATTATTATAATATTCCTCCTGAGGAAATCATGGTCATAGGAGACGGGGGAAATGATATCGATATGTTTAAAGCTGCCGGGTTTTCTGTCTGTATGGCCAATGGCCAGGAACTGGCCAAAGAGCATGCTCATTATGTGGGCAAATCAAACCAAGAAGACGGGGTGGCAGATGCCATTTATCGCTTTGCCTTAAAGACCAAATAATCCTCTTGACTCAACCCAATTTTATCTTAAAACCACACTCAAAGGAGAATGACTTTGGCTAACTTCAAAAAAATTCTCTCACTTTTAAAGCCTCATGCTTTTTATTATTCCATATTGTTGATGCTTGTCTTAGCATCTAATTTCTTCAAGCTCTATCCGCCCATGCTGATTCGCGAGCTTGTCGATTTTGGCATACCTTCCGGAGATTTAAATTACATTAAAAAATTGCTCCTTTTTTATGTTTTGCTCTGGGTATTGCGAGGCATCGTTGTTTTCATACAATGGTATGGTTTTGAGATGTTGGGGCAGAAGCTTTCCATGCAATTACGTCTGCAGCTTCACGACAAATTGCAAAGATTATCTTTATCCTATTTCAGCAAAACACAGACCGGTTCGGTCTTAGCTAAAATTACCGAAGACGTTGATATTATCCAGCAATTCGCTTGCTGGTCTTTTTTAGATCTGATTTCTAATACAATTTCCATCATAGGCACGACTTATTTCCTCTTTCGGATCAGCCCTACTCTGGCTGCTAAGACCCTTTTAATGTTACCTTTGCTCTTTTTTATCGTCTATCGTTTCAACAAAATTGTCAGACCCGCCTGGGAAGCAGTCAGAGAGCAGATGGATAATTTGACTTCATCCCTACAAGAAAATATTTCCGGTGTCAGAGTGGTCAAAGCTTTTGCAAGAGAAAAATTTGAAATCGAAAAATTCAAAAAAGAAAACATCGATTATCGTGATAAAAATATTACCAGAGCCCGTTTAGAGGCCAGATACAATCCCTTAATGGAATTAGTCACAGCTTTTGCCATCATCGCCTTTTTATTCTTCGGAGGCTTGGAATACTATGCCGGCAAAATCACCATGGGAGATATGCTTTCTTTCAATATGTATCTCTGGGAATTCATGTGGCCCATCCGGATGTTAGGCTTTTTAATCAATATGCTCAACCGCGCCTTAGCAGCCACACCTAGAGTTTTCGAGATTCTGGAAATGAAGATAGACATTGAAGAAAAAGATGATCCGACCAAGATCTCAGAGGTCAAAGGAAATATAAAATTTACCGATGTCAGTTTCAGTTTTGCCGATGATCCCGACAATTTTGTTCTCCAGGATATTAATCTGGAAATAAAACCAGGGGAACGAGTGGCTATAGTCGGCGCTACCGGTTCGGGAAAAACGACTTTAATCAATTTGATTGCACGCTTTCATGATGTCAGCCAAGGTGCCATCTATTTAGACGGTGTTGACATCAGGGATATTTCTTTAAAGCAATTGCGAACCAATATTGGCATGGTCTTACAGGAGACCTTTTTATTTTCAACTTCTATTGGAGATAATATCGCTTTTGGTTCACCTCAAGCTGATGTTGAAAGCGTGAAAAATGCTGCTGAAACTGCTCAAATTTCAGACTTTATCGATACTCTGCCCCATGGCTACCACACTCTGGTTGGTGAGAGAGGCTTAGGGCTCTCGGGGGGCCAAAAGCAAAGAGTTGCTCTAGCCAGGGCCATACTTATGGATCCCAAGGTGCTGATTCTCGATGAAGCTACTTCCAGTGTCGATATAGAAACTGAACAACGAATTCAAAAAGCTCTAGAAAAGATCATGGAGCAGCGCACCACCATAATCATCGCCAAAAGACTTTCGACCATCCAAAATGCCGATAGAGTCATCATTTTAGAAGAAGGTAAAATTGCTGAAATGGGCAATCACCTGGAACTGCTGGCCTTAAATGGCAGCTATGCCCGATTATTTGCCCAACAGATGGAGCGAATTGAAAAAACTGATGAGGAGGTTATTTGATGAGCGACAGCGACAATACCCTAATTAAAAACCTCTTCGATGTGGAAGAAGAAGAACAGGAATTGGACCAAAAAGCTTTTGATGCTAGACTCTTAAAGCGCATGCTAGAATATATCAAGCCCTATAAAAGAGGAGTTTCTTTGGCAATCTTTTTCGTCTCCTTGCGCACTATGATGGGTGTCTTGGAGCCTTTGATCGTGCGCAGCGCCATCGATCGTGGTATCGAAGGGATGGACTTCCGATTCTTAATTTTCATGTCCCTGCTCTATTTGTTAACCTCATTGATCAGTTGGCAAGCCAATCGCCAGCAAAATATTACCATCAACAAAACCGGACAAGGGGTTCTCTACGATTTAAGAGAACAGGTCTTTGCCCATATCCAAAAACTTTCCTTCGATTTTTACGACAGTCGCCCTGTAGGTAAAATCATCGCTCGCTTGACCACTGACGTCAATCGAATTGCCGATTTAATCAATGGCGGCTTGATCAACTTGCTAAGCCAGGCCTTTATGTTGGTCGTCTTAGTCTTTATGATGCTCTATTTAGATGTGCAACTGGCTTTAATCTCCTTTAGCCTCGTTCCTTTCATTGCTATTTTCGTCTATTACGAACAGCAACCCTTACGCGGAATGTGGATGCAGCACCGCCGAGTTGGCAGCACTATGACCGCTCATGTCAACGAAACCATCACGGGTATGCAGGTTATTCAAGCCTTCAACCGAGAAGAGATCAACCAGAATAAGTTCGTCGAGATCAATCGTCGCTTTAGAGATACTTATTTGAAACCAGTCTTTTTAGAACTCTTAGCTTGGCCTATCGTTGATATAACAGCAGCCATAGCCACGGCTTTCGTCTTCTATTTTGGTGTAAAGCGAATTCTAGCAGGAACTATGACCTACGGTACTCTCTATGCCTTCTATTCCTATATGAATAAATTCTGGTCTCCTCTGTCCACCATCTCCAGATTTTATAGCCAATTGCTCTCCGCCAATGCCTCTGCCGAAAGGGTCTTTGAATTCTTAGATTATCCTCCTCTGATCGATGACCGGAAGGATGCCTATGAATTACCGGAAATTCAAGGACAAGTGGAATTTAAAGATGTTGAATTCTCCTACCAAAGTGATCGTCCTGTTTTAAAAGATGTCTCATTTAAAATCCAACCGGGGAAAACGGTGGCCTTAGTCGGCCCCACAGGAGCCGGTAAATCAACCATCATCAACCTGCTCTCCCGCTTTTACGACCCCCTAGACGGTCAGATCTTGATCGATGGTCACGATTTAAAAGACGTCAAATTGAACAGTTTACGCAGTCAGCTGGGCATCGTCTTACAGGATACCTTCATCTTTGCCGGCACCATTGCCGAAAATATTCGCTATGGCAAATTAGATGCCACTTTAGAAGATCTAAAAAAAGCGGCCAATGCTGCCAATGCTCACAATTTCATCAAAGAGTTGGACCAAGGTTACGCTAGCGTCACAGAAGAAAGAGGGGGCACTCTTTCTACCGGGCAAAGACAGCTGATTGCATTTGCTCGAGCTATTTTATCTGATCCCAGAATTTTAATTTTAGACGAAGCAACTTCCAGCATCGACACAGAAACGGAAACCCTGATTCAACAAGCCCTGAAAAAAATATTACAAGGGCGAACATCCTTTATCATCGCTCACCGTCTCTCCACCATTCGCCACGCCGACCTGATCATGGTCATCGACCAAGGAAGCATCGTCGAGCAAGGCAGTCATCAAGAGCTGATTGA
>JAAYKD010000123.1 GCA_012522585.1 Bacillota bacterium
ATTTTTAATCGCCGAAGAAGTGGAAGAAGTGGCCAAATTATTTATCCTAGCCAATAGTTTAGGCCACGTTCAGATTATCGATCACAGAGAAATGGAAAAGATAGAGAAACTGTTTCAAAGCTATGGAAAGCCAAGATAAGGAGAATATTGGAGCTTAAATTTCAGAAAAAACGGACTTGAGAAGGATTTTGAAATAATTAGCAAGAACAAAGAAGAAAAGTGTAGAACCTTTGATTACGGGATGTGATAAGATGTTTGCTCGCAAACTAAAAGATCCTATATGGTTACAGATTTTAAGATTGCTTCTGCGTTTAACTTGCCTAGCTTTTTTAATGCTGTACATCTTTTTCTTTGTGGGTGAAGGATACTTTGATTTTTTCAATGGTCCTTTATGTTCCAAAACCCTTTGTTTATTATTCGTGCCCGGGCTATTCACTGTGGCCTTCATAGTTACATTTTTCAAAGAGCGTTTCAGTGGTTTCCTGATGATTTTCAGTGTGCTTTTATATAATCTCACCCACTGGATTAGCGATAAAGCCTTTAACTGGCCACCCCAGTATTTAAGCTTAGTTTTCATAGGTATAGGCTTTATCTTTCTTTCGGTTTTCAGTCGCCGCTACAGCTACTACAGTAATTATTACCACAACCGCTATCTCTGATTATTATCTGTATTGTTTAACTTTTTTATAATCGAGTGATGAGCTCTTCCTTGGCTCCCAAGTATTCTTCTGTGTCTGAAATAATAGCAATGAGGAAAAGGTGGTTATCAAGCAAGCCTTAAAGGAGCCGGGATGTATAAATTGCTGAATTAACATTTCTGTATTATTTTTGGTAAGCTTTAGTTGATGGTCCCGATCTCTAGACAATAACATTGTGGGAAAAGCAAGGGTTGATCTTATTTAAGAAAATATGTTTGGAAGATAGCAGAGGCGATTTTTGTTTTATTTGAGTGCAAGGACTAAGGTAACTGAAGTCATTGTTGAGAAGAAATTCAAATTGAAAATGTAAGTTAAATCATAAAAAACACCCCTTAGGTTTTAAGACCTAAGGGGTGTTTTTAACTAAATAGGTGTCCTTCAACTCTGGCGTAATTTTTTGGCTCTCTAATTGTAAACTAGACTGAACTGGGCCATTGTTCTTTAGTTAAGCTGGTCTATAATATGGTATCAAAATGGTCAAATCTAATTGGGACAAAAGCCCTTTGATCAACCTCTTCAAATAAATTGTCAACGCCGGTCAAAAAATGACCCAACGCCGGTTTAAATTTGACTCAAAACACCGGTTAAAGAATGACCCAGGGCCAGTTTAAATTTGACTCAAAACTCCGGTAAAGAATGACCCAACGCCGGTCAAAATCGCTGGTTAAAATTATTATCTATTTTAAATAGCTTGCAGAAAGGTTTCGATATCAGCTTCCGTATTATAAAAGGAAGGGCTGACTCTAAGGCTGTCGCCCCTATAAGTGATGATAATGTTCTTAGCTAGAAGGCTCTTGTAAAGCTCTTTGTTCTTCTGACGGCTGCCAAGGCTAAAGACCAGGATTGCTGAACGTTCTTCTTCTTTTTCTGTTGGCGTAAGCAGCTCATAGCCTTTTTCTTTTAGGCCTTCTATGAGCAGATCAGTAAGGTAAAGGACTCTTTTGTGGATGTTTTCGATGCCAATTTCTTCAAGCAAATCCAAACCCGCTGTCCAGGCATGGAATAGGGAATAGGGTATAGTGCCTGTCTCAAAACGACGAGCATCATCGTAAAATTTAAGTTGGGTGAAGCTGTTCTCGGCGGCGAACATACCGGGCAAGAGGGGTTTAATTTTATTTTGCGCATCTTTATTTATATAGAGAAAACCGGTTCCGGGTAGGCCTAAAAGCCATTTGAAGCCAGCACTGGAGAGTATATCGATGCCATCTGCTTCAACATCTATCGGAACCGCACCGGCAGCTTGAATTCCATCGACTAAAAACAAAGCCTTGTGTTTTTTGGCAATTTGGCTCAGCCTTTTTAAATCGC
>JAAYKD010000124.1 GCA_012522585.1 Bacillota bacterium
ATCGTGCGCTGGGCCACGGAGGAGATTTGCTGACCAATGATATGGGTGATGACCGAAGAGAATAAGTCCGGGTTGACAGGTCGATTGATATGGCCGATGGTTGCGATGGCATAGGCCATTTTTGCGTCTTGCTTGGCCAGATATTCCTTTTCTTTTTGTCCGTATTGAAAATACAAAATAACACCTACTTATTTTAAAAATAAAAAATTCGCCGAGCCAAAGCAGGGCGAATCTTTAAATTGTGGCGGAGAAGGCGGGATTCGAACCCGCGATAGCGTTTTGCACTATAACCGCTTAGCAGGCGGCCCCCTTCAACCTACTCGGGCACCCCTCCATAAACTGACGAAAGTATAACATATGAAAAGAATTTTGGCAAGTCTAAAGAAGAGAAAAACAGTGTTGCTTTGAGCTTGATATTTTAGCTTTGTGTAGGTTGTAAAATTTTATTTTGAAATGAGAGCCGAGTTTTCTTGGTTTTCCAGGTTACAAATTTGCTGTATTTGTCAGTCAAACCGACTTTATTTCTTATTGAAGAGCGGGTTTCATGCTTTTATTGATACAGACAAACTCAATCGCTGAATAAATTCTGGTAAAAACAGTATAATCATATGGAACAATAGTTCTTTTCTGTAATTTTATAGAGAAATCCCCTTGTTATTTTATTTATTTGCCATTATAATGGAAGAGCAGATATGCAAAATTTAAGGAGGTTGTTACAATGGCAAAAGGAAAATTTGTAGTTAAGACTACACCCAAGGGGGGATTTAGATTTAATTTGGTTGCATCTAACGGACAGGTTATAGCAACCAGCCAAACTTATAAATCTAAAGCTAGCTGCATTAACGGGTTGGAAAGTGTGCGTAAAAATTCGGAAATTGCTAAAATCGAAGATCAAACTGTAGATCCTATCGATAAAAAGACTAATCCGAAATTTGAAATGTACAAAGACAAAGCCGGTGAATTCCGCTTCAGATTGAAAGCAAGAAATGGCGAAATTATTGCTGTCAGTGAAGGTTACAAAGCAAAAGTAAGCTGCATCAACGGAATGGAATCGGTCAAAAACCATGCGCCTGAAGCAGAAATTGTCGACACATCTTTAGAAGAGGCAAAAGAGTAATTCTGATATAAATTATTTTTGTCATTTTGGATGGAACTATTGACAGTGGCGCACTTGTTGTGATATTGTGATTTCTGTTGAGCGCCCGTAGCTCAGCTGGATAGAGTTACAGACTTCGAATCTGGAGGTCGCAGGTTCGAATCCTGCCGGGCGCGCCACTCTGCCCCCGTAGCTCAGTGGATAGAGCGAGGGCTTCCTAAGCCCTGCGTCAGAGGTTCGATTCCTTTCGGGGGCGCCATCCTCTTCACGGGAAAAAAGCTAAAAGGATGAAGAAGATGGATGATCAGCTTTATATGAAATTGGCTCTACAGCAAGCAGCCTTGGCAGCAGCCAAAGGTGAGGTGCCTGTTGGAGCCATTATTGTTCAGAGCAACAGAATCGTGGGGAAGGGGCACAATCGCCGGGAAACCTGGTGTGACCCAACAGCCCACGCCGAGATGATTGCCATCAGAGATGCAGCGGAAACACTGGGAGGTTGGCGTCTGCCGGAGTGCACCATGTATGTGACTTTAGAACCCTGTGCCATGTGTGCAGCGGCTATTGTCCATGCCCGCATCGATAGAGTCGTCTTTGGAGTCAGAGATCCTAAAACCGGTTTCGCCGGCAGCTTAGGCAATTTACTTCAAGACGAAAGATTGAACCATCAGGTGGAAATAACCGAGGGCATCCTAGCCGACGAATGCGGCCAAATTCTTTCCGACTTTTTCAAAACCCTGCGCCAAAAACAAAAATCTGATAAAGAAGCTTAAGGCGTGCAAATCGGGGACAGTCCCCGTTTTGCATTCCTTCTATAGAAGTCACGGATAAACAGGACAAGTATTGAAGATAGTTACACAGCCTACAAATTGTTGAGCTTGTCGGATTTTCTAAAAGCTAATTTTCTTCTATAATCTTTGGGTCAGGCAGGAAATATAGTTAAGATAATTAATAATAAAAATGGAGAAGTACCCAAGTGGCTGAAGGGTCCGCACTCGAAATGCGGTAGGTCGGCAACGACGCGGGGGTTCAAATCCCTCCTTCTCCGCCAAAAACAAAAGACATTGCTTTAAAATAAGCAATGTCTTTGTTGAATGAATTTTCTTGTATCAGAAGTTGAGCTGACTATATATGCTCCAGCTTGGTGCCTTTGGCACAACCCGGAGTTGCGGAACCGGCACGATGTGCCTAAGTTCCTTATAGAACAGTCCCCGATTTGCATCAGAAAGCCCATTCGGTCACTTTCAGCGTTTCCATTCGGTCGTTTTTGCATCAGAAGTTGAGTTGACTATATATGCTCTAGCTTGGTGCCTTTGGGATTCGCATTCCTTCTATAGAAGTCACCGAACCGTGCAAAACAGGGACTGTCCCCGATTTGCATTTGCAATTCTGATAATAAAAAAGACCGGTTTTCCGGTCTTTCTTGTTTTTTATGAGTAGAAGAGAAAAATGGATGTTACTCTTTGTCGAAGTATTCGTTGGCTTTGGCCAAAGTAAAGTAGGTAGAGCGAATTTCTGTTGTTTCGTGATCTTTAAGTTTTTCAGCCATTTTAATGACTTCACCGTAAGACCAACGAGCCATGGCTGAGCCAACACTGAGGCGGCGTATACCCAAAGCACCAAGTTCTTTTGTGTCGTAAGTGGTTTTGGTCAAAAGCAAATTGATGGGGCCGTTGATTCTTTCAGTCAAAGCAACGACAGCCTCATGGCTCAAAGCACCGGGAATGAAAACACAGTCAGCTCCAGCTGCTAAATAGGCGTTGCTGCGCTCAACAGCCATTTCCAGCATCTCTTCTTCATCGGCAACGTTGTGTAAATAGGTGCAGGTGCGAGCGTTAATCACAAAATCTAAATCCAGCTCTTCTTTTAATTGGGCAATGGCTTTAATTTTCTCTACCTGATACTCAACAGAGCTTAGTGTTCCATCGGCAAATCCATCTTCAATATTGATGCCAATCGCACCGACAAAGAGGATGCGCCTGACATTTTCTTTAGCCTCTTCAATATCTTCGGAAAAAGCCCGTTCGAAGTCGACTGTAATAGGCACGTCAACTCTCTTGGCAATCCGTTCGGTTAAATATAGAATGTCACTCAACTCAATTTGTTCGCCATCGGGTAAGCCCAGGGAATGAGCGACCCCGGCGCTAGTTGTGGCTATCGCTTCAAAACCAAATTTTTGGAAGACACAGGCACTGCCTACATCCCAAGCGTTGGGTAAAATGAAAATTTCTTTACGTTTATGCATTGCTGAAAAAATCTTTGCTTTTTCTTTTTGTCTAGCGGAAATCATGAAAAAACCTCCTCTTCAATATAAGTAAATTTTAGCACAGAAATGACCAAAGTAGCAATGAAGAATTTTCAAATGGCAGTCAATGCAAAACCGGGACTGTCCCCGATTTGCAC
>JAAYKD010000125.1 GCA_012522585.1 Bacillota bacterium
CGGAAAAAATCGTAACCGACATCGAGATCAAATCCAAAGACATACTTAAATCCTATGGATTGCTGTTGATATCTACTGGGGAGGAATTTAAGGAGGTATCGATAGCATGACTACCAAAAAGGAAATGGTCAGATTAATAATAGAATATTGCAAAGTTCTTAGGTTACCCTCTACCCGGCGTTTATTTGAGGTGGAAATTGCCGAAGCTAACCTGCGTGATGTTTCTTATGAAGAGTTCTTGTTTAATCTTCTTCAAAAAGAAAATGACTTAAGAATCGAAAATGGCAGGAAAAACCGGATTAGATTAGCTAACTTTCCTTGTAAAAAATATCTGGAAGACCTAGTCGTAGAATATTTGCCCGAAGATGCCCGTAAAAAGCTGAAAACATTAAGCTCATTAGAATTTATTAAGACTGGCCAAAACGTGATACTAGCAGGTAACCCGGGCACGGGGAAGTCCCATATCGCCATTGGTCTGGGAATTAAGGCTTGCATGGAAGGTTACAAAGTGCTTTTTACAACTGTCCCACTATTGGTAAATCAGCTGAAAGAGAGCCGCTCGGCAAAGACTTTAAGGGCTTATGAAAACAAGTTTGAGAAATATGATCTGGTTATTGCTGATGAATTAGGATACATATCTTTTGACAAGGAGGGTTCGGAGCTTCTATTTACTAATCTATCCTTACGAGCCGGTAGAAAATCAACCATAATTACTACCAATCTGTCTTTTGAAAGATGGGATGAAATATTCATGGACCCAGTGATGACTGCTGCTATGATTGACCGGCTTACCCATAAATCTTACATGATTAATATGAACGGCAATTCCTACCGCTTAAAGGAAACTCAGGATTGGCTGAAAAACCAAATTTAGCGAAATGAATATGACTAGAAATTGCTCTGAATTGAGATATGCACAATACCGGCTGATGACATCAGATGTCAATTGCCAATCAAGAAAGGAGAGTTAAATATGGCGTTCGTGCGCTGGCGGGGCGGTTGCTCTCAGTTAATAGCCACCATCTACGAAGATGGCCGGTCCAGGCAAATTACCCTGGCTAATCTGCCGGATTTTTACGTGTCCGAAAGCACCAAACACCACGTCGCACAGAAGTTTCCGAAGATCAGTGTTGACTGGGCCGCTGTAGACCGGAAGCTTGCCAGAGGGCCATCGGGGCTTCTGAAAGAAAGCACACCCCTTAAGCACTTGGACTATGCAGTCGTGGAACACCATTTGCGTCAATGGGCCAATGAAGCCGAAATGGCAAAGCGAGGCAATGATGCGACTAGTTTACGCCTTGCTGCAGATGCCCTGACCAGGTGGCGCGCCGAATTCTACTGGAGCAACCAACTCGGCTTCATCAACACACCTCAAGTCTAGGTAGATCACTTTTTAATTTGCGTGCTACATGTTGCAGTATTAGAGTATCATTGTGGTAGATTTTTTCATTGACTTCGCATAAATCAAAGGTGATTTTCTAAATCTTAAGTGGGGGACTTTTCGTTTATTATATGGGGGATTTTTCGCTTGACAAAAACAACTGATTTCTCCATATCTCTTCATATTGGCTCCAGATAGAGACAAAAACCAAGACCAGCAACACAGAACAGCCTATCTTTAAGAGTAAATTTAGGGAAAATACGCCAAGTGTATCTTTCCGATTTTTAATTACATCACTTATCTTGATTTTCGAGATATATGAATAGGAAATAAATGATAGCATCATTATTATCATATAAGTTTTCAACTGGTAAATAATAGAGCTTTCAACAAATTGGTAGGTTGTATTTTTAACTGCTAGTGCTACAAAAAATGACATTCCTGCTGCTAAAGCAAACACAATGGTAA
>JAAYKD010000017.1 GCA_012522585.1 Bacillota bacterium
ATCGTCAAGCTTTCACCCAATGTCACCGATATTGCTTATATGGCTCAAGTTGTGGAAAATGAAGGGGCTGATGCCATCTCCTTGATCAATACAGTTTTAGCTATGGATATAGATATAAACAAGCGCCGTCCTGTATTGAACAATGTGGTTGGCGGGCTTTCAGGCCCTGCCATCATGCCCATCGCCTTGCGCATGGTCTATGAGGTTTTTGCGGCTGTGGATCTGCCGGTCATCGGCATGGGAGGCATCTCTTCTTGGCAGGATGCTTTGAAATTCATGATGGCCGGAGCTTCAGCTTGTGCCTTGGGAACAGCTAATTTTGTCGACTTGAGTGTCATCGACCATGTGGCTTCAGGCCTGAGGCAGTGGTGTCAAAAAGAAGGGGTAAATAATATAACTGAGATTATAGGTTCAGCTCAAGTCTAAAAGAATAAGAAAAAGCTTCGCAAGTTTTAAAAACTGCGAAGCTTTTTTATTACTTGGGCAGGAGAAAAGGTTTGGTTTCTTGAAGTTTTTACTATGGCAAGAATTAGGTGAGGTAGGTGGAAAACTTGAATGCTCAGAAGATCATGAAACGCTTAGAAGAAAAGGGCTTTGCTTGTTATATGGTAGGTGGGGCCGTTCGTGATCATCTCATGGGGCTAAATTTAAGAGATATTGATTTGGCTACTTCAGCTAAACCTGAAGAACTGGCTGAAATCTTCAAAGATACAAAGGTGGATTTTTTTGGACGGCGCTTTGCTGTTACCAGTATCAATGGCATTGAGGTGGCTACTTTCCGTGGAGAGTCTTATCAGAGTCCGGGTAAACCACAAGTTCATTTTCTCGATTCTTTTAAAGAAGATGCAGCCCGCCGTGATTTTACCATAAATTCCATGGCCATGGATTTAGCGGGAAATATTATAGATTTTCATGGAGGCCAAGATGATTTGGCCCAAGGCCTGATCAAAACAGTGGGTAAAGCCCAATTGCGCTTTGCCGAGGATCCCATTCGGGTTTTAAGAGGGGTTTATTTTGCTTGTCGCTTTGATTTTACTATCGAAGCCAAGACGCTAAGAGCTATGTCGGCCAGTCAAAAAGACTTGCTGACTATCCCCAAAGAAAGAATCGGTAAAGAGGCTATAAAAGCCCTGGAAATACAGGCTTTAACCTGTTGGTTAAAGCGAATAGAAAAAATCTCTCTGCTGGAATCTGTTTTACCTGAACTGGCCCATCTTCCGGGCAAAGAACAAAACCCTAAATATCATCATTTAGATGTCTGGGAGCATACCCTAGCCGTCTTGCTCCATTGTGAATCCTCGGAACCGAGGGATCAAATTTTGATTTTGGCTGCTTTGTTTCATGACTGCGCCAAAGGCTTACCAGAAATCAGAACTTATAGTGAAGAAACCTCCTATCCCAGCGACCAGGGACATGAGCTTTTAGGACCGGAAATTTCTGACCAAGTTCTGAGGCAATGGGGTTTGGGCAAAAAAGCTCGTAAAGATATAGGTCTCTTGATCAGGCATCATATGTGGTTGCCGGAGGATTTAAAAACTGCAAGTATTGTCAATTATTTGAATCCGATGGCAGAAGATTTTAGCAATCTTGAAGATTTCGAACTTTTTTTAAAAAGACTGAAGATTTTAAAAAAAGGAGATATCATAGGCAAAAACCCTGACAACCTCCAGGCCGATATAAAATACTTAAATGAGGTTTTCGACCGGATTTTTATTATCCTCCAACACATACCTTTTTTTAGGAGCCAAACTTCTATCGACCCAAGAGCTTTTCCCGAAGAAGGGTTAGCTTTGAAGAGGAGGCTCGCTGAAGAATTGAGCCTCTGCCAAAGGCTTAAAATAGAAGAGTATGACAAGAACAATATATA
>JAAYKD010000126.1 GCA_012522585.1 Bacillota bacterium
CAGTGCAATTTTTTCGTTAATGGTGTCTTTGAAAAAACTTAAAGTAACATTTTCTATAGAAAGCATTAAACCATCTCCTTTTTGACTAGACCTTTGGGTAAGCTCAAGAATAGTGCCACAAAAGCCGCCGTAAACAGCTTTAAATCGACTGTGGAAAGCCCTAGATACATGACCATGGAAAGCACCGAAAAATAGACTATAGAGCCAAATACAGTGGCTGCGAAGCGCCAGAGAAAGCTATCTGCCAAGAACATTAAGCGCGAGCCAATAATAACCGCGGCTAAGCCGATGACGATGGCCCCTCGCCCCATATTGATGTCGGCATTGCCCTGGTATTGGGCTAACAAGCCACCGCTTAAACCAATTAAACCGTTAGAAATAACTAAACCCAGGCGTTTCATGGCATCGATGTTGATCCCTTGGGCTTTGGCCATGGCTTCGTTGTTGCCGGTGGCCCTCAGGGCAAAACCCACTTCTGTTTTAAAAAACCAGACTAAAGCCGTAATCACAGCCAAACAGATTAAAGCCGCTGTCAGCAAAGCTCCTTTTACATCGGCGCTGCTCAAAAGCAAATTGTATTGGGTGCGACTGATGGTCAAGTTGGAGCGGCCCATAATGCGCATATTGATCGAATAAAGGGCCAATTGGCTCAAAATTCCCGCCAAAATGCCTGGTATTTTAAAGGAAGTGTGTAAAATTCCGGTTACATAACCTGTAGCCATACCAGCCAAAACAGCCACGCCCAAAGCCGCTGCCGCCGGTAACCCAGCGGCAATGCTGACGGCACAAACAGCTCCGCCGGTGGCAAAACTGCCATCAACGGTCAAATCGGCATAGTCCATAACTTGGTAAGTCACGGCTACCCCCAAGGCCAAAAGCCCCCAAATTAAACCTTGGGCCGTCGCTTGGGGCAAAGAATTCAAGAAAGACATTAAAACCACACCTACTTTTCATATTTGATCATATACAAGGAATCTTGGTGAATTTTGCACCGAGGCCGCACCGCCTCATCAGTGATTAGAGAAACTATTTCAATTATATTCAGGTGAGCCTGGTTAAGTATGCAGAAAATCCCTAAAACATCACCCTGCTGTTATCAATTTACTTATGACTTACACTAATTCCTTAGCACATTTACTTAAGACTAACAGCTATTCCCTAAAGCATTTACTTAAGACTAACAGCTATTCCCTAAAGCATTTACTTAAAACTAACAGCTATTCCCTAAAGCATTTACTTAAGACTAACGCCCACTACCTATCTCAACCCTTCCGGTATTTCAATATTCAAGGCCTCAGCTATTTCGTCATTGATAATCAGCTTCAAATTGCTTGAATCGAAATGGAAGATGGGCATCTCTGCTGGGTCTTGGCCATCGACTAAAATTTCCTTAGCCATTAACCCCGCCTGATAGCCTAAATCGTAATAACTGATAGAAAAAGTTGCCAAAAAACCGTTCATACACATGCTTTCCTCCGCTGTAATAACAGCTTTACCGGCAGCTGTGGTGATGTTAGACATGACCGGCACGTTGGAAGCAATCAAATTGTCGGTAGGCACATAAAAGGCGTCTACTTCGGTGCAGGCCTTGCCTACTACCGTCTGAATCTCGTTAGAATCAGCCACGGTATAGAGTTTGACCTCATAACCTCTGGCTTCCATCACAGCTTTAGCCTCTTGCGCCTGAATTTCGCTGTTTTCTTCAGCAGAAGCATAGACAATGCCAATCACTTCTGTGTCTGGTAGCAGGGCCTCAAACAAATCTATTTGCATATCCACCGGGTTGTTGTCGGACGCTCCCGTCACATTGGCCCCTGGCTTTTCATTCGATTCAACAATAGAACTCTGCACATAATCGGTGACACTGGTGCCCACCACGGGTATGTCCGACGTCGCCTCTTTGGCAGCTTTGACTGCATTAGTTGCGTTGGCCATGATTAAATCGACTCGGTCATTGACAAACTTTATGGCAATGGTAGTTGCATTGGTCTGCTCGCCTTGAGCATTTTGCAGGTCGAATTCGACTTGGCTCTCCAATTCCTCTGTCAAAGCATCCATGAAGCCTTGGGTGGCAGTGTCTAAAGCCGGATGTTCGGCTAATTGTAAGATCCCAACCTTAAACTTTGTGGCGCCTTCATTGTCAGGATTGGACGCGGGGCTATTGCAAGCAGCCAGCAATAAAATTAAGATCAATGAAATAATTGCGAGTTTAGAATGTTTTTTCATATGGAAGATTCCCCTTTGAATTTTAATTTATACAAAACCCACTCGGCCGTCGCAGATTTTAGTAATTAGATTTTGAGCCAATAGCTCTGTCTTTAGTTATTTTTACTTTAGAAAAAGAAGTTGTCTTTTAAAATTGGAAATGCGACACTTGTTCTTGGTGCTCTAGGACCATTTAAGAAAAGAAGTTAGAAATGACTTGTCAAATTGGAAATCCGATACTTATTCTTGGTGCTCTAATACCATTTAAGAGAAGAAGTTAGAAATGACTTGTCAAATTGGAAATTCGATACTTGTTCTTGGTGCTTTATGACCATTTATGAAAAGAAGTTAGAAATGACTTGTCAAATTGGAAATTCGATACTTGTTCTTGGTGCTTTATGACCATTTAAGAGAAAAACAGAAAATTGAGGCTTCATTTCGAGATATAATTCAGCCTTTTATTAATTTTGGGTAACAAAAAAAGCAGCCCCGTCGCAATCGACGGAGCTGCTTTACTGCCTCATTATGAATAGCAGAACAAGCAGGCTAGAATCGTCGATTCCGCCCGGTGCTGCTAAAATAAAAACTTACAAACGCTAAAGAAGCCTCAAGCTTCGTGTTTAAAGCTGCGGCATGAGAATTTTTAGATAATAAAATGTCTGTCATGCTAAATGGCTCCTTTCGCAATGTTGTTGCAACCGAGTATAAACCTATGTTTTACCTTTGTCAAGGCTAAATTTTTAAAACATGAAAATTTGTTGTTTCAACGGATTGATATAAAAGGCATGCAAATCGGGGCCTGTTATAAGGAACTTAGGCAAACGAAGTTTGCCGGTTCCGTAACTCCGGTATGTGCTGAAAGCATCATACTGGAGCAATATATCTAACAATACCAATCGGGGCCTGTTATAAGGAACTTAAAAACAAAGTTGTCAGTTCCGCTTTCCGATTTAAAAATCATACTGGAGTGTATATCTAAAATGCAAATCGGGGACAGTCCCGGTTTTGCATCAGAAATCAGGCAAACTTCTATAGAAGCTTTGCAAATCGGGGACAG
>JAAYKD010000127.1 GCA_012522585.1 Bacillota bacterium
CTTTCTATTGTCCCATACATAAATCAAGCCTCCCTTAAGTCTAAAATGCAAAACCGGGACAGTCCCCGATTTGCACCGAGGGCACCAAGCTGGAGCAATCCAAATTTGCATACCTGCAGCGCAACACTGGGACAGGGCCGTCGTTGCATTTTCACGCAACTCCAGACCAGTCCCCGAGTTGCACCGCTACACCCCGATTTGCATTGCTTCTATAACTTATTGTTCCAAGTGCCAAAAGCAGGTTCACCAATATTGACAGAAAAATACATCTTCACTTATATAGGTACATAAAAAAGCAAAAGTACGCAGCTTAAAATCGCAAAAATAAATATTTTTTGCAAATAAAAAAAGAGCCACCTTTTTAGGTGGCTCGATTTGGTTTTAGTTGATTCTGAAATGAGGCTGCAACGATACGGAGGAAGCTTTGCAAAACGTCTTACTTGCTCCAGCATGTTGCTTATAGCACATGCCTGAGTTGCGGAACCAGCAAACTTCGTTTGCTTAGTTTCCTTATTGCGTGCAAAACCGGGACAGTCCCCGATTTGCATTGCACCCCGTTTCCGAATGTCATGCTAGGATCTTTTTTAATTCTTTGACTGATAAAACTTTGCCGATTGATACTACTTTTTCATCTACTACAAAAGCAGGAGTTGTCATGACTCCATATTTTACTATTTCTTTTAATTCGGCTACGCTTTCAACCTCTGCCTTTAGGTTCAATTCTTTTAAGGCTATTTCTAAGTTCTTTTCTATCTTTTCGCACTTGGAGCAACCGGTGCCTAAAATTTTTATTTTCATCAAAATTCCACCTAGATGATTAAAGGTTTCTAGTAAACAAGAGCAGGTCAGAGGGAATATCCCGGCGATTCTTATCTTCTATAGAAGCTTTGCAAAACCGGGACTGTCCCCGATTTGCATTGCTTGCTCCAGCGTGTGCCTTTGGCACAAGCCGGAGTTGCGGAACCGGCAAACTTCGTTTGCTTAAGTTCCTTATAGGACAGTTCCCGATTTGCATGGATTTGTATTGGTGAGATTAGGTGAGTAATAAGGAGAGGGCGTTGAGGCCGTAGCCGACTATGATGATACCGATGGCGGCGATGGCCACAAAGGTTGCCAACAATTTAGGTCTAACAACCTTGCTGAGCATGACAAGTGAGGGTATTGACATGGTGGTTACTCCCATCATGAAAGCAATTACGGTGCCGATTCCTACTCCTTTGGCGACTAGGGCTTCGGCTATGGGAATAGTCCCGAAGATGTCTGCGTAGATGGGTATTCCGATGAAGGTTGCGATTAAAACCGAGAATGGGTTGCTGCTTCCTAGGGTCTTTTCAATGATCGATTGGGGCAGCCAATTGTGAATGCCGGCACCTATGCCGACCCCGATTAGTATGTAAATCCAGACTCTTGAAAAAATGTCTTTGACTTGGGTTTTGGCAAATTCGATTCTATCCTGATGGGTCATTGCTTCCAATTCGATTTGCACGGCTTCGACGCCCCAAACATAAGGTTCAACATGATCCTTCATATCTAAAAGCTCAATGATGATTCCACCAAATACAGCGATGATTACGCCTGTTGCTACGTAGATTATGCCGATTTTAGCTCCAAAGGTAGACATTAGTAAGAGAAAAGCTGCTAAGTCGACCATGGGCGAAGAGATTAAAAAGGAAAAGGTGGCGCCTAAAGGCAAGCCTGCGGAAACAAACCCGATAAAGATAGGAATGGAAGAACAGGAGCAGAAAGGTGTCAAGATTCCTAACAAAGCCCCGAGGAGATTGCCCTTGATACCTTTGATTCCGCCCAGCAATTTTCTCGTTCTTTCTGGGGGGAAATATGACTGGATGTAGGAGATGAAAAAGATCATCACGGTTAAGAGTATAAATATTTTTATTACATCATAGATGAAAAAGTGAATGCTTTCTCCTACTCTGGTATCCATCGATAGCTTAAAGACTCTGACAACTAGAAATTCGACGAGGTCCCAGAGCCATTTCATTTTTAATAACTGGGCATTTAGCCATGAAAATATAGCCATTTGATTAGACACCTCCTAATAGCCTAGCGCAAGGTCATTTTTTGACCCACCACGTCTTCCCAGGCTTTAAAGATAGGTCTGATTATTTGTGGGCCTATCTTGGAAATGATGACAATTTCGGATGGATTATCCCCCTTGTCGCTGGCCTTGAAATCGATAATTTGGTTGACCACGTCAACCTGATTCCAGCCGTCATCTAGTTTAAAGAAGCCTTTGATTCTATAGGAATCTGCTTTGATCAGATCAAGGAATTTTGTCAAGTTTTCTTTTGTAACTTCCCCTTCGTAGGTTAAGGTTAGGGTTCTTGGCCTGTTTTCTGGGCTGTTGCTTGTTGCTTCACTGGCTAACCAGTTTTTGGCCATCAAATCTTGATTGAGAAAATCGTAATCAAAGCTTCCGTTCACTGATTCTACGACGGCTGCCCTGACATTTATTTCGCGAATTTTATTTTTGATAGCATTCAATTTTTCTTCGCTGATCAAATCGACTTTTGAAATGATGACCAGGTGAGAGAACTTGAGCTGCCTTTCGACAGTTTCTATTTCTATTACCTGTTCAAGAAAATTAACCCCGTCGACTATGCAGATTGCCCCGATGTAGTCGTAAACATCCCCTTTTAGCACCTCGACTGCGTCCAAAAACTCGTCGATGTTGGATGGATCTGCCAAACCTGAACTTTCAACAAAAACATATTCCATTTCTCGGTCAGCCATTTCTGTTAAAGCCGAGACAAAGGAAAGCTGGAGGCATGAGCAAAAGATCGAACCCCGGTTTAGCTCGACCAGCTCCATGCCCTCTTTATAGATTATGTCTCCGTCTATGCCTACCTTGCCGAATTCGTTCATGATGACGGCAACTTTTTTATCTGATAAATCGTTTAAGACACTGGTCAAAAAGGTCGTTTTGCCGGCTCCTAGAAACCCTGTCAATAAGTATAATTTGCTTTTCGTTGTGGTTTTAGTTTCCGCGGTGAGTTTTTCTATCTTCATTATTTAAAATCTCCTATATTATTATGATAATTGGCCAATTTAAACTTTGACTTGAGCTTGAAGTTTTTCCGCTTGGTCGATGACTCTACAGATACAGTCTTCTTTTTCATAAAAAATATGGTCTAAGAAATTTAAAATGTCTTCGTATTTTTCTAAGTTTAAAGAATAGTGATTCCATTTACCTTCTTTTCTAATCCTGACTAGACCAATCTCGGCCAAGACCTTCATATGATGAGAAAGTGTGGGCTGGGTAAAATCAAAAAACTCTAGAATTTTGCAGGCACACCGTTCTCCGCAAGACAGAATATCGATTATTTTTAGCCTATTGCCATCTGATAAAGCCTTGAAGACGTTTGCTTTCTCGTTATAATTTACCATTTTATTTCCCCCTTAGATAGACACTTGTCTATGTATCTAATATAGATGACCGTCTATCTATTGTCAATAGATTTTTTTGAATTTTCATAAAGAAAAACGGTAGACAAAAAAGAGCCACCTAAAAAGGCAGCTCTTATGAATTATATTGCTCCAGTGTGATGCCAATGGCACAAACCGGAGTTGCAGAACCGGCTCATTACTTGCAGCGCAACACTGGGACAGGGCCGTCGTTGCATTTTCACGCAACTCCAGACCAGTCCCCGAGTTGCACCGCTACTGTCCCCGTTGAAAATTGCAAGCAATCTCTACATCGCATTTATTCTATAGAAGCTTTGCAAAACCGGGACTGTCCCCGATTTGCATTGGGTTGTTATTCGGGTTCGGCTAGGCAGACTTTGTTGCGACCTGCATCTTTGGCAGCGTAGGCGGCTTTATCGGCGCGGTCGATTATGTTTTCGTAATTCCGCACCTGCTCATCGCCGCAATGGGCTGCTCCTATGCTGACCGTGGTGCTATGTCCGTCGGTTTTGGTGTTTTGCATGGAAATCCGCAAGCCTTCAGCGATGGAGTAAAGTTCTTTGGCGTCATAACCATAGGCCAGTCCTAAGAATTCCTCACCACCGTAGCGAAAGAATTTCAATTTGAAATTTTGGGAGTATTTTCCCAATGTTTCACCTAAATTGCTTAAATGTCTATCACCGGCAAGATGACCATAGCTGTCATTGAAGCCTTTGAAGAAATCGATGTCGATCATCATGATTCCCGTTGGCTTTTCGGCCCTACCTGCTTCCAGATCAATCAAGGTTTCGAAAAGCTTGCGCCGATTAAAAAGACCGGTAAGCACGTCGGTTTCCTTTTCAATAATCAATTGTCGCCTGGCTTCAAAACTCTCCAAACGAACATGAACCATCATTTTGCCGACGAAATAGCCTAAGACAGCGGCGGATATAGAGTTTATAGCATCATCTAATGCATATTGTGGTTTAAAATGAAAAGCCATAATACCAGTAAAAATCAGCCAAAAAGCTAAAACAAACTTTGTCCTGCGAGGATTATCGATAAAGCTAATTGGCATCAGGATGAAACCGCCGAGTAGAATTGTTGCCCGCATATGGGGTGAGTGAATCACGCTAAGATAGGTGCCAAAGAGAAAGAAAACGGAAAAAATAAGGTGAAGACCGAGTAATGTATATTTTTTCATAGATGGGAGTTTATACAAAAAGAACAGACCGAAATAGGCGAAGAAAGTGGCCAGGTAAGCTGGTACTGCATTGATTTTGGTGTTGCTAAAAGGAACGGCTGCCAGAGGCAGCAGGGTTAGAGCCCAACCGATGGGCAATAATGTAGCCAACGTTTTTTGGTTGTAATCGTCGATCGCCTCTTGATTATCCTTTGCCAACCGTTGATATATTTGATACGTTTTCGCACCTTCCCTAGATTTACTCAACCATTTCTGCACACTTTCCACCCCAATCAAGTCTTTGACTTTGTCTAACATTTTCTTTTATAAATAGGAAAATTCCGATACTTTGTTATTTATTTAAGCAAAATAAAATTCGTTATTTTATACACAATTTCATTATATCGGATTTTCACCAAAATGTATATAAAAAGGTAAAAATATGCAATCTTCTTACTTGCTCCAGCATGTTGCCTATGGCACACGCTGGAGTTGCACCGCTACACCCCAATTCGCATTACTTCTATAGAAGCTTTGCAAAACCGGGACAGTCCCCGATTTGCACGAAAATGTATAAGGTTCATTGTAAAGCTAGTGTCAAAGTGTTACTATAAAATTAGAAGTAATAGAATCTCTTTTGTCTTGGAAAGAAGAGGCGATTATTATGAAAGACACAAAAAGACTTGTTACCTATGCTGTCTTAATTGCGCTGACTACGGTGATGACCATGGTGATACAGATTCCAACGCCGACAGCATACGGCTATTTAAACTTGGGAGATATGGTTGTTTTTATGGCAGCTTTTGTCTATGGCAGAAAAGCAGGCTTTATAGTCGGAGGAATTGGTTCGGCTTTAGCAGATCTGCTTCTGGGATGGGCGGTTTATGCGCCGATAACCCTAGTGGTAAAAGGTATGGAAGGCTTTGTCACAGGGTTTCTTTTAGAGACTGCTTGGGGCATAAAGAGAAGCCACCTCCCCCCTTTTATAGGCGCAGCTGTGATGGTTGGTGGCTACTATTTAGCAGAGATATTTTTGTACGGGCACAATGTAGCTTTGGTAAATATTCCGGGCAATGGCATGCAGG
Source organism: Bacillota bacterium (assembly GCA_012522585.1). Taxonomy (GTDB): domain Bacteria; phylum Bacillota; class JAAYKD01; order JAAYKD01; family JAAYKD01; genus JAAYKD01. The sequence goes on from JAAYKD010000127.1 coordinate 5,671, forward strand.
GTATTTTTGGTGCCGCACCGGCAATTGCTTTGTGGCGAGTTATCAAAAACCGAATCAGCACAGATTGAGAAACGGGAAACGAGGGGGGCTCCAGCATGTGCCTTTGGCACAAGCCTATAGTGCAAATCGGGGACTGTCCTATAAGGAACTTAAGCAAACGAAGTGAGCCGGTTTCGCTCTCCAAATAAAAAATTATGATGGAGCAAGCAAAATTATAGAAGCTTTGCAAAACCGGGACAGTCCCCTTTGGAGATTGCAAGCAATCTCTACATTGCATTGCTTCTATAGAAAAGAGTATATGTACAGATTGAAAGCCGGAACAAATCCGGCTTTTTTGTTTTTTATGTTAGACAGGATTGGGTTTTGACGAAAGTCTTTCTTTCACCACATCATTACTGAAGCAAGACCCCAAACCAGCCTCATCAGTCTAATTATGGTCCGTTCCCGATACTCAATATAAAGAGACAAGAGACCTGACTCTATGTCTCTTAAACAAATTTAACGGCTGTGCCATAAACTATAACTTCAGCTGCTCCTTGGGCAACCGATGATGAAGCGCACCTTATATTTACGACTCCATCAGCCCCAAGCGCTCTTGCTTCTTCTACCATTCTTTTAATAGCTATGTTTCTAGCTTCTTCCATCATTTCATTATAGGCTCTAAGCTCTCCGCCCACCATATGCTTGAATACTTGGCCTATGTCTTTCCCTAAATGTTTGGTCTGGATTGTACTTCCTCTTACCATGCTTAAGGTCTCCAGATTTTTACCGGAAATATAGTCTGTAGTGACTAAAATCATTTTTCCACCTCCTTGTTATAGGTGTATATATCAAGTTAATTATAATATAAACAAATTACATTATACAAGCGAATCACAAGAAAATTTCCTCGATGCAAATCGGGGACTGTC
>JAAYKD010000128.1 GCA_012522585.1 Bacillota bacterium
GACAGTCCCCGATTTGCATTATATATTCCGGAGTTGCGGAACCGGCACACGAGTGTGCCTAAGTTCCTTATAGGACAGTCCCCGATTTGCATTGGAGTAAGAGAGCCCAGGCTTTTTCGTTTTTGCTGTAGCGTAGATGGTTCAATTTAAAGCCAGTCTTTTCAGCTAACTCGGTGTTTTCGTTAAAGCCGACCTTTTCAGCCAGCTCGATTATAGAAGCTTTGCAATCCTGAAGGGTTGCTCCAGTATGTGCTACAAGCACATGCCGGAGTTGCGGAACCGGCACACGAGTGTGCCTAAGTTCCTTATAGGACAGTTCCCGATTTGCATTGGAGTAAGAGAGCCCAGGCTTTTTCATCTTTGCTGTAGCGTAGATGGTTCAATTTAAAGCCTGTCTCTTCAGCCAGCTCGATGATTTCGTTAAAGTGAGGCTGATAGAGAAGAGGTTCGCCTGGTAAGACCCTGCTTTGATCAAAGGAGATGAAGAGCAAGCCATCCTTGTCTAAAAGCTTTAGCAATTTTTCAAAGAGAGGAATCAGCTCTTCTTTGGCTATTTCCTGCACCACTTGTTTGAGCAAGATAGCCTTCAAGGGTTTAGGAAAATTTTCGTACTGCCTAAAATCAGCCAGCAGATAATCGGAGCTTGGTTTTTTACTCAGAGCTTGTTCCAATTGCTTCCAAGAAAAGTCAACACCCAAATAGTCGATTTGCTTTTCAACTAAAACTCTTTGCACATGAGCTCCATTGCCACAGCCTAAGTCCAAGACTTTATCTTCTTTTTGCAGGCTTTCTTTTAATTTAGCTAAGACCTGTTCAATTTCTTTCTTTTCTTGATCGGAACGCCTCCGTTCCTGGTCGGATATTTTATGATTGTAGAAATCTATGATTTCCCTATTATAATTTGCCTTCATATTCTCACCTCGTCTAGCTTTATTATAAACTGTAGTAATTGTCTTAAGCAAGTTCTATAGAAGGAAAAGAGACTGAAAAAATCGAAATACTTCTACATAAGAAAGTATTAAAATAAACCACCATTGAGAAGGGAAGTTTTCCAACATGTATATTGCCAAATTATCAAAAGAAACCTTTGCCCAAGCCATTAAAGAGATTAAAACTGTGGTCATACCCATCGGTTCTATCGAGGCCCATGGTTCCCATTGCCCTTTGAGTACCGATATCATCGTGCCAGAACACATTCTATCTTTGATGGAAAAGACTCATGGCGATAAGATTTTAATCGCTCCCTCAGTCAACTATGGCTACACCCCTTCCTTAGCTTATTTTCCCGGAACCGTTCACATCAGCGGCGAGACACTGACTAATTATGTCTTTGAACTTGCACAAGGCTGGGTTAAATGGGGTGCTGAATACATCATTTTGTTCAATGGTCACGGTGGCAACACTGCCGCTTTAACCCTGGTTGCCAATAAGGTAGCTGAATCAGGAGCAACCTGCGTTTTAGTCAATTGGTGGCAGAATTATTCCAAGGAGATTTTGGAAATCTGCGATGCTCAAGGTCATGCAGGGGAAGACGAAACCTCTGTTGTCTTGGCGATCGACCCTGATTTAGTCGATATGAGCAAAGCTGGAGTCCACGATAAACAATTGATGGCTAGCATATTTGCTCCCGATGCTATACACTATTCTTATCCTGATGCTTTAAATGGTGATGCCAGAAAAGCCAGCGTGGAAAAAGGCGAGGCCATCTACGAAGCAGTCTGCCAGAGCTTTGCCAAGATGTTGGAGCGTCTCTGGGCCAAGGATTGGACCGATAATAAGCCAATATAATCTTCAGTGAAATAAAAACCTGCTTTTAGCCTGGATATGGAAAAACTGTTAAACAAAACAATTGACTGTATTGGTTTTTGTTTGAAAATTATCCCGCGATGCTAGCTTAAATTTAAATTCAGGTTAAACAGTGTCAATTAAAACCTGGTGATGTTTAATATACTTTTACTAGATAATTTTGTTTTCAAGCATTCCTAAACTTTATTTCAAATTGAAAAAGTTTTGTTCTGTGCCATTGGAGTTGATAAAATGGAAAATCCTAATTTAATCTTAGAAGAAATAGAAGAGCATAAAAAATCTCCTAATGATTGGCCTGCCTGGAGAAGAATTCTTCTGATTGCAATTGCAACGGCCTTCATGGGCGAATTAAAATTGAATCCTCAAACAGTGGGGGTGGCTCAAGAGTTTGGTTTAGGCATAGTCGCCTTCAGCTTTTCCCTGCTCTTTTGGAAGGACTTGAGCATCTTCGTCACAGCCTTTTATACAGGCATGGCTCTCGTCGTCTTCAAAGCTCTCACTCTTCTACCTTTGGCAGGAACTCAGAGTTTGATCGAACTGGCCTTATACTTAAATTGGCCTATCTTAGCCTATTACATCACCAATGCTTTCGTGCAAACGGGAGCAGATTTAAGGGAAAACGTCGATAAGCCTGCTTATGTTACAACCTGGTTGTTTTTAGCTGACTTTTTAGCCACCTTCGTCGAAATGGTTTTAAGAGGCGAGCAAGAAGCCTTGGCAGCTGGTTTTCCCACCTTCCGGCAAATGGTCTATTCCGCAGCTTTTCGCACAGCCATGACGGTTGCTTTCTTCTATATAGTGCGCAGACGCCAAATTGTAGAACAAGCCGAGCATGAAAAGGCCAAATACGAAGGTTTGCTCATGCTTTTAAACGGTTTACATGCCGAAGCCTTTTTCTTGAAAAAATCTGCTGCTGATATCGAAACTACCATGGCCAAAGCCTATGCTCTCTATCGCACCCTGCAAAACAAACAAAAGGAATATGAAAGAGGGGACACCCTGACCTTAGAAGCCTTGGATGTGGCTAAGGATATTCATGAAATAAAAAAAGACTATCAAAGGATAGTCTCCGGTATAGAAAAGTTGATGACCGCAGAGGATTTGGGCCCCAATATGTCTTTGGAAGAAATCGTTCGGATTATTTTCTCGACAAATGATTCATATGCCAGACGCATGGGCAAGGAGATCGTCTTCTCCAGCCAGCTCAATTATCATTTTACCACTGAGGAGTATCACTCCATCATTTCTGTTCTAAACAATCTGGTCTCCAATGCAGTCGAAGCCAGTGAGATTTCCCCCGGGCATATTCAAATCGGCTCTCAGTTGATCGGTTGGCATATTTTTATCACCGTTACCGATGATGGTCCGGGCATCGACGAGCTGGATCAAGAACTCATCTTTGCTCCTGGTTTTACCACCAAGTTCTCAGGCGATGGTATGCAATCCACCGGGATCGGCCTGACTCACGTCCAATCTTTGATTAAAAGCATGGGCGGAGAAATCACCGTAGAATCTAAAAGAGGCTTGACTATTTTCAAGTTGATGATCCCTCGAGAAGCTATGGAAAAAATGCTCAATGCTGAACAGGTGGAAGAACAAGAGAGAATGCGCATGGAAGAGTTGGAGCGCCTAAAGAGGTTGGCCCTTCCTTCTGACGGTGGTTTCCAGCCTCTGATCAAGAAGCAAGTAGCCAAAGAAGAAGTGGAAAAAACTGCCGATCAGAATGATTTTAGCGATCAGGATAGGGCTCCGGAATCAACGTAAATAGCCTCCATTGACATCGATGACCTGGCCAGTTATATAAGAAGCCTTGTCTGAAGTCAAAAATTTGACAACTGAAGCAACTTCTTCAGCCTTACCTATTCTGCCTAAGGGCACGGCTTTTAAAAACTCTGCCAAGTCTTCGGGACTCATGTCTTCGTTCATGGCTGTGTCGATTAAGCCCGGTGCCACACAATTAACCCTGATATTGCAAGGTCCCACCTCAGCTGCCAAGGCTTTACTAAAGCCAACCAAAGCAGCTTTGCTGGCCGAATAGGCCACCTCACAGGAGGCCCCACAGATACCCCAAATCGAGGAGACGGTTACTATACTGCCTCCTCCTTTTTTTATCATATCGGGCAAGAAGCTCTTGGTCAGCTGAAATACTCCGGTTAAATTAACCTGCATCAGCTGATTCCATTCGATTAAATCTAAATCCTGAATCAGACCGCTACTGCTGGTCCCGGCATTGTGGATAATATAATCAAAACCATCGAATTTTTCCCTGATTTTGTTTTCTAAATCACCAAGACTTTCTGGTAAGGAAAAATCCGCCTGCCCGGTCTCTATGGTAACCCCTCGTTCTCTATGCTTTTTTATTATCTCAGTGAATTTTGGATTGAGGCGACGGTAATGTAAGAACATCTTAAAGTTTTCTTCAGCGAAAACATCTATAAGAGCTCGCCCAATGCCTCCGGAAGCTCCGGTTATTAAAATGTTGGCCAAAAAAGCACATCCTTCAAATTAAGAATTAAAAAAGGCTTCCTTAAATTTAAGGAAGCCTTAAGGTAGTTGAATTAATCTCTGGTTTGTTGCTGTACTTCGATGAGCAGAGCTTCCAAGAATTTTTTAACATTGATTTTACCATGATAGGGTGATTCTTGGCGTAAATAACGCATTTCGTTGCGCACTTCGGAGAAATCGAAGAGGCGGTTTGCGTAAGTATTGAAGAGCTGATGACCATAATCTTCAATTCCTAAAGCTGCCACATTATGTAAGGCTGCTCCAACTGCTCTACGAACTCTTTGCTCAATAGCCTTTTCATCAAAGGATGGGCCTTTTTCTTGAGTCTTCTCGTAGATCGCTCTGACAGAGCGGTAGACAGATTGTAAGTGGTGTAACTGAATCAGTCCTTCACCCGGCTCATAATCATCTAAGAGGAAGAGAATAATGGTAATAATATCACGGCAGCCTGCTTCGCCCAAGACGCCTAAATCGGAAAGTATGCGTAATAATACTTTGCGAGCTTTATCCATATCGAATTCTTTGGATTTGGCGTGTGGATCGATGACAGTTGTCACATCTCCTTCAGCTAAATTGCTGACTGAGCTGCGAATGGTTGCGATTGCTTCTTGCAACTGCATTTTCTCTAGGACAGATTTTATAACGGATACAATTTCCACTTTGTTCAGTGGTTTGTGTACGAAGAATTCTATGCCGCTGGCATATGCTTGGCCGATTAAAGTTTGTTCAGAAACCTGAGAAATCATTATGAACTGACCATTGTAATTCTTCTCACGCAGATGTTGTATGGTTTGAACACCATCTTGATTGGGTAGAAGCAAGTCAATCAAAACAATATCCGGAGTCATTTTATAAATTTCGACCTCGGCTTTTTCGCCATCTTCGGCCTGTCCAACGACTCTGCCCAATTCTTCGCTTTCAATTATCTTATGAAGTATGCGACGAATACTGGGATCGTCATCGACTAAATAGAATGTTCTCTTCATTATTCTCACCTTTCGTCTGATTTTGTTTTGTAGTAACTTATCTTATGCCTTAGTATATCACTTCTCATTAGAGAAATAAAGGGGTATTAGCATAATAAGTTAAAGAAATTTGTAGGAAACATCAAAATAAATTAAACTCTTTTAAGCCGCTAAAATAAAAGTGGAATTTCTTAAAAGATACTTAGATTGATTGTCTTTGTTTTGAGGTTGTCGGGGTTTCAACCAAATGTTAAAACCCACAAAATACTAGAATATTATAACATGAAAGATTTTAAATAGCAATACTCCCCAAACATATACCTTATAATATGGTTGAGTTTTTAGGTCTTTGTTGCTCAAAGGTGCCAATTTTAGCCTTAATTCACCTTGTTTCTCGGCTAGAAGGATAAGTCCAAGTTACAAAAGGCCATGAAATTTAGGCCAAGCAGTTTTTTAAGCTCAAGAAAAAGCTTAAATCTTTAGTAGATTATTCATATTTCTTCCCTAAAGAGTATGGACAAAGCTCAAAGGATATGATAATATGTATTGCGTCAAATGCTAAAGATGAGTTTGGCTGACTCGCCGAAGTGGTGGAATAGGCAGACGCGCTACGTTCAGGGCGTAGTGAGCTTAAGCTCGTGTGGGTTCGAGTCCCACCTTCGGCACCATATGTCGGGATGGCGGAACTGGCAGACGCGTACGTTTGAGGGGCGTATGGGCAACCGTGTGGGTTCAAGTCCCACTCTCGACACCATAGGGCTCTGTGTTTACAGAGCCCTTTATCATAAACATTACTGCATAAGTATGCGGTTTCTTTTATAATTATAAAGGAGGCAAAACATGTCTGACACACTTTTAGACGTGCGCAACCTATCTACACATTTTTATACTTCTGAGGGAACAGTCAAAGCTGTTAACGATATCAGCTTTAAAATAAAAAATGGTGAAACCCTAGCTCTGGTAGGGGAGTCAGGTTGCGGAAAATCTGTCACCAGCCTTTCGATTATGGGTTTGATCCCCTGGCCTCCCGGCAAAATTGTGGCCGGTCAAATAGAATTTGAAGGCCAGGATTTGCTCAAACTGAAGCCTGCTCAAATGCAGAAGATCAGGGGCAATGAAATCTCCATGATCTTTCAAGAGCCCATGACTTCGCTCAACCCGGTTTATACCATCGGTTTTCAAATTGCCGAAGCCTTGATGCTCCACCAGAATATGAAAGCTTCCGAAGCCAATGAAAAAGCTGTGAATATGCTCAAACTGGTAGGTATTCCTGAACCGGCCAAAAGAGTCAAGGAATATCCTCATCAATTGTCCGGCGGAATGCGCCAACGGGCTATGATCGCCATGGCTTTGGCTTGCAATCCTCGCTTGCTCATAGCCGATGAACCGACAACTGCTCTGGATGTGACCATCCAGGCTCAAATTCTCGACCTCTTGGGCAAATTAAAAGAGGAATTAGGCATGGCAATTCTGCTGATCACTCACGATTTAGGCGTGGTGGCCGAAATGGCTGAACGGGTTATCGTCATGTATGCCGGCAAAATAGTCGAAGAAGCCGATGTTATTTCCCTCTTCAAAGACCCTTACCATCCTTATACTCAAGGCTTGTTGGATTCCATCCCTAAGCTGGAAGGAAAAGAAGAGCGGCTCCATGTCATCAAGGGTGTGGTCCCCAACCCAGTGCATATGCCCCAAGGATGCAGCTTTCAGCCGCGTTGCCCTAAGGCAACAGAAAAATGCAGTCAGATTGAACCTCCCTTAAAATCCCTTGGCCAACGCAAGGTAGCTTGCTGGAATCTTGAGACTTAGAGGAGGTAAGAAATTGGAAAATAAGGATTTATTGTTGCAAGTTAAAGATTTAAAAGTTCACTTCCCCATTAAAGAAGGCCTCTTTTCAAAAGTCAGCGCCTATGTCAAGGCGGTTGATGGGGTCAGCTTCGATTTGTACAGAGGGGAAACCTTAGGTCTGGTAGGTGAATCAGGCTGCGGAAAGACTACTACCGGTAAATCCATCCTGCGTTTAAACCCCTATGCTGCAGGCCAGGTCTTATTTGAAGGCGTGGATATTTTAAAACTGGATAAAAATCAAATGCGCCCCTATCGTCGGGAGATGCAATTAATCTTTCAAGATCCTTATTCATCGTTGAACCCGAGGTTAACGGTGGGTGAAATAGTAGGTGAACCCCTGGAGGTCCACAATATAGCTACCGGTCAGGAAAAAGAAGCCAGAGTGCGCCGTCTTTTAGAGGCAGTGGGTCTTTCTCCTTATCATGGCAAGCGCTATCCTCACGAATTTTCCGGTGGTCAGCGCCAGCGCATCGGCATTGCCAGAGCCCTAGCTTTAAACCCTAAGCTGATCGTCTGTGACGAACCTGTTTCAGCTCTGGATGTCTCCATCCAATCGCAGATATTGAATTTGTTGAAGGAACTCCAGGAAGAATTTCAGCTGACCTATCTTTTCATTGCTCATGGTTTGGCCGTGGTCAAACATATTTCCGATCGAGTTGGGGTCATGTATTTAGGCAGATTAGTAGAAATCTGTGACAGTCAAGAGCTCTATAAAAATCCTCTGCACCCATATACTCAGGCTCTGATGTCGGCTATACCCAACCCTGACCCTACAGTGAAATCGGAGAGAATAATCTTAGAGGGAGACGTTCCCAGCCCGATCAATCCTCCTGCCGGATGTCCTTTCCATACTCGTTGCAGCCAAGCATTCGATCTTTGCTACCAGCAGGCTCCTCAGATGCAGGATATGGGCCAAGGCCACCAGGTCTCCTGTCATCTTTATAAACAAGAGAGCTCAAATAAAAATTAAAATTGAGATACCCTTTGCGCCGGTTTTAGATTTAAAAACATAAAAAACCGGGACAGATGAAGGGTATTTGTCTTCAAGATAGAAACTAAAGAAGCGTTAAAGATAGTTGAAAGGACAAACAGTAATGAAAAAAACATTTTATCGAAGCCTGAGCATTCTATTGATTTTTACATTTTTGTTTATGCCTTTGATCAATGCCCAAGAATTGGAACTGACAGCTAAATCTGCTCTTCTGGTGGTGGCTGAAACTGGGCAAATCCTCTATTCAAAAGAAGCTGAGCAAAGGCAAGCGCCGGCCAGCATCACCAAAGTGATGACCATGTATTTGACCATGGAAGCTTTAGATGAAGAAAGAATTTCCCTGGATGATATAGTCACAGTCAGCACAAGAGCCTGGGAAATCGGTGAATCTTCCATGTTTTTAAACCAAGGCGACAGAGTCAGCGTTCATCAGCTTCTACAGGGGATGAGCATAGTCTCAGGCAACGATGCTGCCATTTCTCTAGCTGAGCACATTGCCGGCAGTGTCGAAGAATTCGTCAAAATGATGAATGCCAAGGCTCAGGAGTTAGGCTTGACCAACAGTCATTTTGCTAACCCTCACGGCTTGGATGCCGATAAACATTATATGAGCGCCGCTGATATGGCTCTTCTGTGCACTAATCTTTACAATAATTATCCAGAAGTTATCGAATATTATAGTCAAAAAGAATTTACCTATGCCGGTATCTCCCAAGAGAGTCGCAATCCTCTTTTAGGCAGAGTCAAAGGGGTAGATGGAATCAAGACAGGTTTTACCGACGATGCCGGTTATTCCGTGGTGATCAGCGGGGTCAAAAACGATATTCGAGTGATTGCTGTCTTGTTGGGAACAGAAAGCGAAGAGATAAGAAGCACTGAATCTTCTGAATTTTTCGATTATGCCTATACCCATTTTGATTTAGATCAAATTGTCGATAAAAATGAAGAACTGGGTGAAATACCCGTCTTACAGGGCAAAGAAAACGCGATTGCCTACAGAGCTCAGGAAGATTTTTCCCTTTTAATTAAATCAGATGAGAGCGATCAAATCGAAATCTACAATATTTTACTGGAAGAAATAAAAGCTCCCATAGAAGCGGGTCAGGTCTTGGGCAGTATGGAAGTTGGCTACAACGGGCAAAAATTAAAAGTAATACCTTTAATTGCCAGTAAAGATGTGCCCAAAGCCAATATTTTTAAAATAATTTGGCAGTTTATCCTTGGCTTCTTCCAAAAGGCTATTCGAACAATCAAGTAGATCTATTTCATATCGCCTTTTTATCTTATCAAATGATAATCTTGCGCCCGTAGCTCAGTGGATAGAGCGCTAGGCTCCGGACCTGGAAGCAGGAGTTCGATTCTCTTCGGGCGCACCAAAAAAATATAAGCTCTTATTTTTAGCCATGAACAAATTGTGGTTTTAAATAAGAGCTTTTCGTTTGCACCGTTTTTATAAAAAGTGTATAATTATGAGGGGTGCTAAAAATGAATTTAGACCGTAGCATCAAACTTGTGACACTTTTCGGTTTTTTCTTGTTATTTCTAGTTGCCACTTTTTTGCTTTTTGCCGTTGGGGTGCTGATACCCGGTCTTTTTGATGAACTCCTTGTCTTTGGTCTGATAATTTTGGCCATTCAAGGTGTTGCCAAATGGCTGAATCGCCCACAGAGTGCAGGAACAAAGAAAAAGATCAAGGATTCCATCTATTCAAACTTTTTAACCTACCAATTGGATGGATATATTGGCAAAATTGATCATGAAAATAAAAGCTTCAGCTTTTTCTGTCGGGATGGAATCTTAAAAATGGAGTTTTCTGAGCTGACTCAGGAAGATTTGCAGAACGTCCTAGAATCATTGGAAGATTCAGTCTTCCCGAAAATGGAATTGCATATACATACCATCAATAAGAAAGTTATTTTCTATAAAATATTTATCTGATCGATCGTTCATAAAAACAGGGGGGATTTCATGGCTTTCCTTTTGGCTAATTGGGCTTTGCGCCTGATTACTCTGGCCATAAAACTGCTGCGAAGAGGAGGAGGGACGTCTTTTCCTGGCTCAATGGCTTTAAAGATAGATAAGAATATTTTAGTTAAATTCTCCTCACAGCTGCCCCGAAGGGTAATCATAGTCACTGGAACCAATGGAAAAACCTCAGTGGCCACACTTTTAGCCGGTGTTTTAAGAGAAGCCGGCTTTAAAGTTGTGCACAATAGCAGCGGTGCCAACCTCTTAGGCGGTGTGACCGTTGCTTTTTCCCAAAGCGCCAATATTTTTGGCCGCTTAAACCATGATTGGGCAGTCATCGAGGCAGACGAGGGAGTTTTTGCCTCACTGGTGGCTCAATTGAAACCGAAAGCAGTGCTGGTTACCAATATCTTTGCCGACCAATTGGATCGCTATGGCGACACAGAAAAAGCCTTAGCTTTAATCGCCCAAGGGTTAGCCAACCTGCCTGCCGGCAGCCAAGTCATACTAAACGGCGATGACCCTCTTCTTACAACATTAAGCCCAGGCCCTGAAATCGATTTTAAATACTTTTGTTTGAAGGATAGCCAAAAAAGCTTAGGGGAGATTCATCAATTTTGCCCCAGTTGTCGCAACAAGCTGAGCTACCATCAGCTATATTATGAAAACTTAGGTAAATTTGAATGTGCAAACTGTGGCTTCAAAAACCCAGCCTGCAATTATTGGGCTGAAGATATAGAGCTCCAGGGCTTAAAGGGCAGTGAATTTACCTTGGCTAGCTCTAGGGATCGATTTGATTTAAATATAAATACACCCGGTCTCTACAATATATATAATTATTTGGGAGTTTTTGCTCTGGCTTCTGACTTGCAGATGCCAATCAAAACAATTGAAACTAGTTTGAATGACTTTCAAGGCTCTTTTGGTCGCATGCAGAGAATTGAAATAGCCGGCAAAAAGGCTATTATGGCTTTGGCTAAAAACGCTGCCGGTTTCAATCAGGTTTTGAATACCCTTAAAAATAAAGAAGAATACAGGCTGCTTCTAGGTGTCAACGACCAGCTTTCCGATGGGATTGACCTGTCCTGGCTCTGGGATATAAATTTTGAAGATTTGCTTTCAGATAGTTTGAATTTGCCTGTCCATTTGAGTGGGAGTCGAGCTCTCGATCTAAAATTGCGGCTAAAATATGCCCAAATAGACCAAGTCCTAGTCGAAGAGGATTTGAGCCATGCTTTTGCTCTGGCCATTGCAGATCTAGATCCAAAGGAAGAACTGATCATCATCATAAATTATTCTGCTATGCTGCAATTACAAAATAGCCTGAGCAAGAAAGGCCTGATCAAACCATTTTGGCAAGGAGATCAATCATGATAAAAATCGCTAATTTCTATCCTGCTCAGCTTAACAACAATTCTGACGGGGGAAATCTTAGAGCTTTGGTTCACCGCATTGAAGCAAGGGGACTGCAAGCAAAAGTTCGGGAAATTTCCCTTGGACCCATAGAAAGCTTAGACCAGGTGGATATCATCCTCTTGAACAGTGGCTTGAACTCATCTTTGCCTCTTTTGGCTGATGATTTAATAGAGCATAAACTGGAGCATCTCAAATCGGCTTTAGCTAGAGGTACCAGTGTTTTAGCCATAGCTTCAGGTTTCTATTTCTTGGGTAAAAAGATTCATCTAGGGGAGCAAAGCTTCTCAGGAGCTGGTATCTTACCCCTGGAATACAGAGAGTCGAACCAGAGACATGTAGGCAATACAATTGTTTCCTTCAGTGATTTAGAAAAACCCCTAGTCGGCTTTGCTAATCATCGAGGAGATGTACTCCTAGAGGATGGAGCTTCTGCCTTTGCGCAAGTCATCAAAGGTTATGGCAACGACCAAGAGGGAACCTTAGAAGGCTGTAGACTAGGCAATATCTGGGCTACCCATTTGCATGGTCCTTTGCTCATCTATAATCCTCATTTTGCTGATTATATTTTGGCAAAAACTCCGGCTGCTAAAAACCTGGATTTGAACCAAAAGGACATGGACGATGAGGCGGAGTGGCAGGCCCACGAAAAGATCAAAGAAAGAGCCATGGTTCAATAGCTGAAAAAAATAAAAGTTTAAGATTTTTCTCATTCTACTCTTGACGAACCCAATATCTTGGGCTATAATACAACCTGCTTAATAAATTAAGCAATGCGGAGCTGTAGTGTAGAGGCCTAACATGCCTGCCTGTCACGCAGGAGACCGAGGGTTCGAATCCCTTCAGCTCCGCCATTTTTGGCACGGTAGCTCAGTCGGTAGAGCAGCGGACTGAAAATTCGCGTGTCGCCGGTTCGATTCCGGCCTGTGCCACCAGGGATGCGGAAATAGCTCAATTGGTAGAGCACCACCTTGCCAAGGTGGGGGTTGCGAGTTCGAGTCTCGTTTTCCGCTCCA
>JAAYKD010000129.1 GCA_012522585.1 Bacillota bacterium
GCTTTGCCTTTAAAGGCGATCTTCCAGGAAATCTTTGCTTCGCTTTGATTCTGTTGTTCACCTTGCCACATAAAAAAATGGTTAACTACCTTGAACTGAATATTTGAGAAGATAAAAAAATCAGCTGGCTTAATCGCTTATCGAAAAAGTCAGCTGGTTTTTCTTATTTAATTATATATTGAAGTCTAAAATGGCCAAACCCGTAAGATTAGAGGTACACCTGCCACCATTAAAAGTATAGATAAAGGCAAGCCTAGTCGCCAAAAATCAGAGAATTTGTAGCCTCCGGGGCCCATAATAAGGATGTTTGACTGATGGGCGATGGGCGTGATAAAGGAAATCGATGTTCCTACACAAACCGCCATGAGCAGAGGGTCCGGGGAAACCCCCATGGCTGCTGCAACGCTGACAGCAATTGGGCTGAGTAGAATTGTCGCTGCTGTGTTATTGATAATATTCGTAAAGAAGATGCCAATGGACAAGATGATTGCTACCATGAAGGCAGGCGGAAATCTTCCGGCCAGAAGGGCCAAGGCTGAAGCTATGGTTTGGGACAAACCGCTGATTCGCATAGCTTCTCCCAACGCAAAAAGAGAGCCAATCATAAAAATGGTCGGCCATTCTACTGCTTCATAAAATTCCCGGGGAGTTATAATCCTAAACAAGATTAAACTCAAAGCCGCTGAAGCAAAGGAAACATGCACCGGCAATAAACTTAAGGCTGTTAACAATATGGATAAAAGGAAAATACCCAAGGCAGTCAATTGACTCTTGCCGAAATCTTCAATACTGATGCCAACTTCCCGCTCGGCTAGGGGCAGAGCCCTCATTTTTGTGTATGTTTCATTGAGGGTAGCCCTAGGTGCTTGTAAGAGCAAAAGATCACCGCTGCGAAATCTCAAGTTTTTCAAACGAGAAATTCTGGGCACACCCCTGCTGGAAACAGCTAATAAATTAGCGTTATAACGGTTGCGCAGCCTGGCTTCCACAGCTGTTTTACCTATTAAAGGGGAATCGCTTCGTAAAACCACCTCGACTAGGGCTATATCTTCTGAGCGCAAGATTCTGTCGGAAACCAGTTTTTCTGTTTGTGCACCTTTCAAATCAAAGCAAGTTTTGGTAATCAACTCATTTAAATCAGCGGACATGGCCTCAACAATCAGGATGTCATCAGGATATAAGATCTGACTTCCGCCGGGGGAAACTGTTCTTTTTCCCTGGCTTAAAACACTGACTACGTTGACATTAACGGCAAATTGATCAAACATGTCCTCCAGACGCATTCCTTCTCGTTGACATTCCTCAGATACGACCAATTCAAAAAGATAATCCTCTATGTTGAATTGCTCCCTTAAACTAAGGGATTCTCTATCCGGCAAAAATCTATAGCCCAACAATACAGTAAAGACGATACCCAATGCGGCTAAGCTCAGACCGACTGGGGTAAAGGCGAAAAGAGGAAAGCCTTCACCTAATGCCTGCATCCTGTAGGTGGAAACAATAAGATTTGGTGGTGTTCCTATTCCTGTAATCATCCCACCTAAAAGTGAGGCAAAGGCCACAGGCATCAGCAATTTCGAAGGTGCGATCTTTTTATCCTTGCCAATTTTTAAAGCAACCGGCATGACCAAAGCCAAGGCACCTACATTATTCATAAAGGCCGACAAGCCAGCCGTAATGGTCATAAGAAGTAAAATTTCTAAAGACAATTTGTTTGGGCCCCGGTCTATTAAAGCTACTAAACGGTCTATAGCTCCGGTTTTGCTCAAACCGGCACTGATAATTAAGACGGATGCAACAGTTATTACCGCCGGATGACTAAAACCCTGAAAGGCAATTTCAGCATCAATAATGCCCGTGTAGATTAAAATCAGAAGACCTAATAGTGAGACGAAATCGTAACGCAGGTTGCCTCTGACAAACATAGTAAGAATACCAATTATAACAACTACGACAATAATTTGTGGCAACATTAGCTAGCCTCCTTTTTAAAACCCGCCCTTTCCCCTTTGCTTCTGTAAAAACCCTTCTTTTTCCTCGCTTTTTAACAGAAACAATTACTTCTTATTTTGTTTATTCATGCTTGTAATTTTCTAATAAGAAAACTGTCAAGAATTTCAAGTATAAGTTAGCACCTAGGTTTTTTTAAAAAAGCAACTTAGTAAATAAAGTTTAAGCAGCAATTCTTCGCTCCTTTCTTAAAGCTTTAAGAAAGCATTCATAAGGAGTTTGGTA
>JAAYKD010000018.1 GCA_012522585.1 Bacillota bacterium
CCAATGCTTGTGAAACAAAAATTGTTGTGACCATGAATGCTCGCAGCCTTTATAATTTTTTAACAGTACGCTTGTGTACTCGAGCCCAATGGGAAATCAGAAAGATGGCGGAATTGATCAGGGCCGAACTCATAAAAGTTTCGCCTCTGCTTTTTGAATTGACCGGTCCAATCTGTGAAAGAGAAGGTTATTGCCCGGAAGGTAAGTTTTCTTGCGGACGTTACCCTGTAAAAGAGAGAAAAAGGAGAGTCTTTCGTGGAACAAATTGAAGGAAGGCACCCTGTTCTATCAGCTTTACATGCCAATCGACCCATCGAAAGAATTTTTCTGTTGAAGGATATAAAAGGTGAAGTGCCTGCTAAAATATTGCATTTAGCTAAAGAGCGGGCTATTAAAATTGCTTATAAGAATCGAAATGAATTGGATGAGATCAGTGAAGGCAGGCTGCATCAAGGTGTGATTGCCCTAGCCGAGGAAAAACCTCTCTATAGCCTAGAGGAAATCTTGGATGTGGCAGCAAGAAAAGAAGAAGAGCCTTTTATCCTGATCTTAGACGGATTGCAGGACCCACAAAATGTGGGTGCACTGATCAGAACTGCCTTGGCAGCAGGTGTTCATGGAATGGTGATGCGCCAGCGTCGCGCCGCTAAAATAAGCCCCGGCACTATCAAGGCAGCGGCAGGAGCCTATGAGCACATGCCCATTGCTATTGTTACAAATATCAGCAGAGCCATTGAAAGATTAAAGGAACTGGGGCTTTGGGTCGCCGGAGCCGATGTCGATGCTGATTCCATTTATGAAAAGAACCTGAGCGGGCCCTTAGCTGTTGTTATTGGTTCGGAAGATAAAGGCTTAAGCCGTTTAGTCAGAGAAAAATGTGATTATTTAATTAAACTGCCAATGTCAGAATCGGCAAACAGCCTAAACGCCTCGGTAGCAGGAGGGATCATCATGTATGAAGTGATGAGACAAAGATTGAAAGAACAGACTTTTTAAAATTTAGAGTGAGAGGAGGGAAGACCTGATCTATGAAGACTAGAGATGAACTTTATAAAATTACCCTACTAGGGGAATTTGTTATAGAAACAGAAAGTGCTAAAATTTCCGATCAGATGAATTATTCCAGAAAACTATGGGCTCTCCTGGCTTTTTTGCTGCTCAATCGAGATAAGGAAATTAACAACGAAAAATTGGTGGAAATGCTCTGGGATGAAGGAGCAAGTGGTGGCAACCCTTTGAACACTTTAAAAACTCAGATTTCTCGAATCAGAAGCATGTTGAAACCCTTGTCCAATTCTGGACAGGACATGATTATGACCGGAAAAAACCGCTATTATTGGAATCCTGATCTTAAAATTGAAGTTGATTTGGAAAAATTCGGTGAGCTGGTAAGTCAAAGACTGAAATTAAAATATAAGAGAATCGATGATATCAAAAAACTTGAAGAAGCCTTGCAATTATATCGAGGCGAATTCTTACCCAGAATTCAATTGGATTGGGTTGATGGCATCAGAAATAAATATTTGGAAGAATATATAGCCTCAGTCTTGATTGTCAGAGATTATTATGAAAAGGAAAGCCGTTGGGAAGATTCGGCTCGACTGGCTGAAAGGGCCTTGCAAGAAGCCCCTCTGCACGAGAAACTCAACCTGGCTTATTTGCGAGCATTGTTGCATTTAGGCAAACAAGAAGAAGCAAGAATGCACTATGAAGACCTCAACGAGATGTATATTAAAGAGCTGAACGATTACCCGACTAAAGCGCTACAGGAATTGTATCGGGATATCATGCAACTGCAACAGCAAATAACCACTGATTTGACGGCTATTCAGCAGAAGCTGAAGCGCTTGGATGTGAATCAAGGGGCTTTTGTCTGTGATTATGCAATTTTCCGGGAAGCCTATTTCCTCGAGGTGAGAAGGGCAGAGCGAACCGACGAGCGGATCTTTTTAGGTTTGATTACAGTTTCTTCAAATAAGAAGTTAAGCTCTGAAGTGGAAGACAAAAGGTTGAGCACCGTCATGAGGCAGTTGCTTTACGTTTTGAAAAACAATTTGCGCCGGGGTGACGTGATTTCTCAGTATAGTCGGAATCAATATGTTTTACTATTGCCTACTCAAACCTATGAAAATGGTATCATGGTCATGAATCGTTTGATCTCCCTTTTTTATAAGCGCAATAAAAGGAACGATGTTATACTTCACTGTAATTTGCAACCGATCAAAAGCAGGGCAAGCGACAGCTACAATTCAACCTCAAGCTAGGTTTTTTCAGTTTTGCCGGCTGAATCAATTCAGAGGTTCTTTTTTAAAACAGTTGACTTTTCTCCTAACAACGGCTATAATAACGAACGTTCTTAATAAGTGAATTTCAGAGGTGGGGTACCCGAGTTGGCCAAAGGGGGCAGACTGTAAATCTGCTAGCACTGCTTTCGCTGGTTCGAATCCAGCTCCCACCACCAGACGAGCGGGAGTAGCTCAAGGGTAGAGTCCCGGCCTTCCAAGCCGGTCGTGCGGGTTCGATTCCCGTCTCCCGCTCCAAAATAAGCTGATGTAGCTCAGTCGGCAGAGCGTATCCTTGGTAAGGATAAGGTCATCGGTTCGATCCCGATCATCAGCTCCAGAAAATCTAGAGGAATTGTGTCTTGGTCACATAATTTCTCTTTTTTATTTGCTTTAAAGGGTAAATAATTGACCTTGAGAGTAAAGCTTGCTATAATTTCAAAAGGTTTTATTTTATTGTTCAATCAGCTTTTATTTAAGCCTCGAGGAACAATGACGAATATAATTGTGAAGGAGAATGAAAAAATGCTGAAAGAATTCAAAGAGTTTGCTCTTAAAGGCAATGTCATGGATTTAGCCATCGGTGTTATCATTGGAGGAGCTTTTGGAAAAATCGTAGCTTCCTTGGTCAACGATTTAATCATGCCCCTTATAGGTATACTTATAGGTGGCGTTAATTTTATGGAAGCTAAGTGGGTTTTAGTCGAAGCGGTAGGGGAGGCGCCTGAAGTCGCTATTCTCTATGGTTCCTTCATCCAATCTATTGTTGATTTCCTAATTATCGCCTTGGTTTTATTCTTTGTTGTCAAGAGCATAAACTCTATGAAGAAAAAAGAAGAAGAAGCACCGGCTCCCCCACCGGAACCGAGCAAAGAAAGTGTTCTTTTAGAAGAAATACGCGATCTCTTGCAGGAGCAAAAGCAATAATCGATATAATTTATTAAAAAAACAATAGTTTTAAAAGCAGGTTGATAATAATTCAACCTGCTTTTTTATCCTGAGATGTATATTTTTGCTATTCGGTATTATTTTGATAGGTATATTACTGCTCAACATTATCCTGAAAGGTTACATTCTGGTTCGATATTTTTTTAAAGGGCATAATTATACGAATTGAGCAAATAAATCCAGGCTTTTATGTATTAGAGATTATAAATATAAATTGGTATTATTTGAAGGGTTTTAGCAGGATTTGAAACTAATTTCATCGAATTTATTTAAGGTAACAATTACTCTTTTTAAAAAGGAGGAAGCTATGAAATCTTTTGTTCAGTTGAATTCGGAAATAGGAAAACTCAGGACTGTAATTTTGCACCGACCGGGAGATGAATTGAATTATTTGATTCCTCCTTATTTAGAATATATGCTCTCTGAGGATACGCCTCACGTTCGAAAAGCAGGGCTCGAACACGATAATTTTGCAGCTCTGTTAAGAGAAAATGGAGCCGAAGTTTTGTACCTGAAAGAGCTGTTTCAAGAAATTCTCAAAGAAGAAATGGTTAGCAGGGAGTTTATAGACGAATACTGTCAAAAAGCTAATATTGCCTCCAAGGATTTACGCTCTGAGGTCAAGCTTCTTTTGCAGGGTCTATCGCCGCAAGAGCTGCAAGAACAAATTTTTAGAGGTATTTTAAAAAGGGACTTATCTGATCAGCGCCATTCTCTTTTGCCCTTGGCCATTGATCAAGAGTATCCTTTCGTGACAGAGCCTTTGTGTGGTATCTATTTTACTCGAGATATCGGGATCTTTATTGGAAATGGACTGGCCATAGGCAATATGAACATGCCTTTTAGAAGTATCGAAAGCCTCTTGGTCAAATATATTCACAAATACCACCCCCGTTATCAAAAAGATCCTGTGCCCCTTTGGTATGGCTTCAATGAAGGCTACCCAATTGAAGGCGGAGATGTTTTGGTACTTTCAGATAAAGTGCTGGCTATAGGTTGTGGCGAAAGAACATCTCTGGGAGCTGTGGAAACAATTGCTCATCGTTTGTTTCAGCAAGGCTTTGAACAAATTCTAGTTTTTGCTCTACCCAAGGATAGGCGGTTTATGCACCTTGATGTTCTCTTTACCATGGTCGATCGAGATAAATTTCTGGTCACTCCCAGCATTGCCAACAATGCCATCGACCTTTATTCGATCAGACCTGGGAAAAATGAGACATTGACTATAAGCAAAGAAGAAAGAGAAATTAAAACTATCTTGGCCGAGGCCTTAGGGTTAGACAAGGTTTTATTCATTCCCGTAGGAGGCGGAGATATTATCAACGCACCTCGCGAACATTGGAACATGGGTTCCAATGTTTTAGTTCTTGCCCCAGGCAAAGTTGTAGCTTACGATCGCAACGATATCAGTAATCAGCTGCTCAGAGAAAACGGGGTTGAGGTTTTGACTTTTGGTGGTTGTGAATTGTCCCGGGGTCGAGGAGGTCCCCGTTGTATGAGCATGCCCGTCTATAGGGATCTCATCTAAGGAGAAATTATGCGTTTGTTTTATGGGTT
The DNA here is from genome assembly GCA_012522585.1 of Bacillota bacterium. Classification (GTDB taxonomy): domain Bacteria; phylum Bacillota; class JAAYKD01; order JAAYKD01; family JAAYKD01; genus JAAYKD01. The sequence goes on from JAAYKD010000018.1 coordinate 4,788, forward strand.
TGATTGTTCTCCTGTGCTTGAACAGCTCAAAGATAGCCAAGAAAAAATCATGCAATTGAGTAGCAAGGGCTCTCAAACAAGATGGGAAAACTTTCATCTTACCTTGCTCTTCTTAGGAGAAGTTGATTTGCAGGCTGCTAAATCTCTGGGTCAGCTCTTCTCTAAGCATGCTGTAATCAGCTTACAATTGGAAAAGCTAGGTATCTTCAGAGGGTCAGGCGGTAATATAGTTTGGGCAGGCCTGAAAGAAAACAAAAAATTGCAAGGGTTGGCTGAAGATTTAAGTCAGCAAGCTTTTCGCTCGGGCTTAATCAATCGAGTTGAAAGATATACTCCCCATATTACCCTGATGCGTCGTCAAGCTTTTCTTCCCGGTAAGAGTTTGAAAGACTTAGACCAAGCTCTGGAAGCCCAGGTTTTTCAAGTTGAAAATGCTATCTTGTATGAGTCGGTTTTGACTAATCGAGGTGTGGTTTACCTTGAAAAAGAGAAGTTCTCCCTTGCTAAGTTGTAATCTAAATGTAATTTCTTTAGATTAAGTTTTATCTTGACTAGATTCCAGATAAGTATTATAATTATTCAAAGCTTTGAGGAAGATGTATTTTTAAGAGCTGGGACAGAGAAGGATCGCCAAGGCTGAAAGCGAACCCACACTTGTTCTTTAAAATCGACCACTTCTTATGCTGCTATTCCAACGGCTCTTTAGCTCAGTAGTTTTAGTCGCTTAAACCGGCGTTAAGGTCAACGAAGATACGGTTAAAGAACCGTAATTCGGGTGGAACCGTGTACATTACACCCCGAACAGTCAAAAGGATTGTTCGGGTTTTTTTATTATTTTAGGAGGAGGATTTTATGATCAATATTCATTTGCCTGATCAAAGCATTATGGAATTGCCAGAAAATAGTACGGCTTATGATGCAGCTCGCAAGATAAGTCGTAGTTTGGCTAAAGAAGTTTTGGCGGCAATCGTCAACGGTAAGGAAACGGATATTACCACTGTGCTCAAGGATGGGGATAGCCTTCGCCTGATCACCTTTGAAGACGATGAAGGCAAGGTGGTTATGCGCCATAGTGGTTCCCATCTGATGGCCCAAGCTGTAAAACGTTTGTTCCCAGGCACTCAATTGACCATCGGACCTGCCATTGAAAATGGATTTTATTACGATTTTGATATGGAAGGAACTATTTCTGCTCATGATATTGAAGCCATTGAAGCTGAAATGGCTAAGATTGTCAAAGAGGATTTGCCCATTGAGCGCTTCGTCCTTTCGCGAGAAGAAGCTCTGAATTTTGTCAAAGAGCAAAAGGAATTTTACAAAATTGAGCTGATCGAAAACCTGCCCGAAGAAGAGGAGATTTCTTTTTACCGTCAGGGCGAGTTTGCTGACCTTTGTGCCGGTCCTCATGTTGCTTCAACCGGAATGCTCAGGGCTTTCAAACTGACTGCAGTTACCGGAGCTTATTGGCACGGTGATTCGGATAACAAGATGTTGCAGAGGGTTTATGGCATAGTTTTTCCTAAAAAAACTCAATTGGATGCCTATCTGCTGATGCTGGAAGAGGCTAAAAAGAGAGATCACAGAAAACTAGGCAAAGAGCTGGATCTCTTTATGATGGCTGAAGAGGGACCGGGTTTTCCCTTTTTCTTACCTAAGGGTATGATCTTGCGCAATGTGCTTTTGGATTTTTGGCGTAAAAAGCACGATGAAGCCGGCTATCAGGAAATCAGCACGCCTCTGATCTTAAATGAGAGTCTCTGGCATCAGTCCGGTCACTGGGATCATTATAAAGAGAATATGTACTATACGACGATTGATGAGCAAACCTTTGTCATCAAGCCGATGAACTGTCCCGGCGGTGTCTTAGCTTTTAAAAGGCGCATGTATTCCTATCGAGATTTGCCTCAGCGTATTTCTGAATTAGGCTTGGTCCACCGACATGAGCTTTCAGGGGCTCTTCACGGTTTGATGCGAGTGCGCAATTTCACTCAAGACGATGCTCACCTTTATATTACTCCCGAGCAGATTCAAGAGGAAGTAATAAAAATAATTGAACTGATCGACTACATCTATAAGGTCTTTGATTTCGAATATCATATGGAATTATCCACCCGCCCCGAAAACTCCATGGGCACTGACGAGGATTGGGAGATTGCGACGGAGGGGCTGAGAAGCGCTCTGGAAGCGATCGGACAACCCTACAAATTAAACGAAGGGGACGGAGCCTTTTATGGTCCGAAAATCGATTTCCATTTGAGAGATAGTATTGGCAGAGCTTGGCAATGTGGTACCATTCAATTGGACATGCAAATGCCTGAACGCTTTGACCTCAACTATATCGGAGCCGACGGAGAAAGACATCGTCCGGTCATGCTTCATAGAGCCGCCTTGGGCAGCATTGAACGCTTTTTAGGCATCCTCATCGAGCACTATGCCGGAGCTTTTCCAACTTGGCTGGCACCTGTGCAAGCTCGAATTCTGACCATCACCGATGCTCATAAGGATTATGCCCAGGATGTGATGACTAAATTAAAAGCAGCCGGGATCAGAGTTGAATTGGATGATCGCAACGAGAAAGTTGGTTTTAAGATCAGAGAAGCTCGCTTGCAGAAGATTCCCTATATGATAATTTTGGGAGAGCAGGAAGTGGAGAAGAAAAACCTTTCAGTCAGACTGCGGAAAACAGGTAAGACCATCGAGTTTAGCTTGGAAGATTTTATTGCCAGGGTCGAGAAAGAGACAGAGAATTTAGCTGATCAAAATTGATTCTCTATGAAAAGGTCAGTGAAGCTGTATTTTTGGCCCGGCCAAATCGCTTTATTGCCCAATGTCAACTCCCTCATGGGGATATCATCGAAGTGCATGTGGCTAACACAGGCCGCTGTCAGGAGCTTTTGATTAGGGGAGCCCAAGTTATATTAGCCTGGGCTAGTCCCGGTTCCAAAAGGAAAACCCCTGCTACTCTAGTGGCTGTAAAGAGAGGAGGTCAGTGGATAAATATTGATTCACAAGCCCCAAACCGCCTGGTCTGGTCAGAATTGCAAGAGGGCTTAGTATTCCCCGGCATTGCCGGACCATATCAAGGATTAAAAAAAGAAGTTAAGTTTGAGAATTCACGGATCGATTTTTCCTTTCGTGACCGCCATGGAGTAAAAACTTGGTTGGAGGTAAAGGGTGTTACCCTGAAGGTGGGAGAGAGAGCTCTCTTTCCCGATGCACCAACCCTTAGGGGCAAGAGGCATCTGGATGAGCTGGGGGAGTTAGCTCAGGAGAATAGAGCTGCGGTGCTTTTTGTTATTCAAATGGAAGGTATCAAGACTTTTCAGCCCAATTATCAGACCCACCCGGAATTTGCTCAGAGTCTAAAAAAGGCTATGGAGCAAGGCCTTGAAGTTTTTGCTTGGCAATGCCAGGTCTTTCCCCAGGGCTTAAAATTTCATCAAACCCAGCGAAATGTCTCCCTTGATATTTAAAACTCTTAAAAATTACTGGCTCTATTGATAATGATTAAAATGTAACGTCTTAAAATATTGCCAAAACAAAATAAATGTTGTATTATACATTTAGTGTAGAATGGGTTGTTCCCTAGATACACATATAATTCAGGAGGCGAGAGCATTGGCTAAGCAAAAATTCGAACGCACAAAACCCCACGTAAATATTGGAACAATCGGTCATATTGACCATGGAAAAACAACCTTAACAGCAGCTTTGACTATTGTATTGTCAACAGCCGGTGGAGCGGA
>JAAYKD010000001.1 GCA_012522585.1 Bacillota bacterium
CTTTATGGTCAACAAAGGAAAGTCGCAAAGCCTCTCTGGCCACGGCCTGTTCCATCAACAGCTCTTCTTCAGTCGCCGGAATGGTCGTCGGGTAGATCAGCTTGTTGCCAATGCGCTCCAGCAGCTCTTCTTCTTTTAGCGAATCAAAGGGCAGCCAGCGCTCTATATTTTCTATTCCAGCCGAACCGGCGACGTTGCCAATGCTATAACTCATACCGTAGTTGGCACTGACTGTACGAATATATTGCCCGTCGACTACGGAAAAGACGTCGGTTGTAGCTCCGCCTATATCAACGCAAAGAACATTCTTGCGCGTCTTGCTTGCATACTTCATCAGTATATTGCCCACAGCTGTCGGGGTGGGCATCAAATCATGAGCGGTCAATTGGCTCAAACGACTATAGCCAGGTGCATGTGACATCACGTGTTCGATAAACAATTCGTGGATTGCTTCCCTAGTCGGAGTCAAGTTTTCTTGCTGAAAACTGGGGCGCAAATTATCCACTATTTTCAAAGCGAATTGATCGCCCAGCAAGTCTTCCACTAAACTGATAGCTTTGCTGGTGCCTGCATAGATAATCGGCAGGGTGTACTGATAGCCGAATTTTGGCTTAGGTTGAGCCGAGCGAATGAAGTCGCACATTTCGATGATGAAAGAACCGGGTTCGGCCCCGTCGACACCACCGGAGAGTAAAATCATGTCAGGCCTTAAAGTGCGCAATCTTTCCATCCGTTGAAAGAGGCTGCGTCCATCGTCGGCGGCAAAGACATCTAACAAGACAGCACCGCCACCTAAAGCAGCCCGCTCGGCGCTTTCTGCCGAAATATGGCCGACATGGCCACAGACCACCATTTGCAAGCCACCGCCGGCTGAGCTGGTGGAAAGATAGGTGCTGCCTGTAGGCTCCTTGCCCTCAGGAGTTTCTATTAACAAGACTTCTTGGCTGCGCTCTTGCAGCATTTCTATTGAATGTAAAACACCGATCATCACATCGGCAAAGGGGGCTTCAACGGTGGTAGCCGCTTCGCCTCGGGCCACAAAATGCCATTTATTGTTCTCTTTTTTAAAGTAGAGGGCCTTGGTAGTGGTGCTGCCAACGTCGGTTATAATTACCTTGTTTATATTTTCTGCTGACATATCATTCCCTCTCCTTTCTGTAGTCCAAAACGAAATCCCAAAACTCTTGGTGATCGCCGTAGTAAGCGGCTTGGCCCAGGAATTTCTCCTGTCGGGAACCTCGTCGTAAAAAGCTAAAGAATTTCTTTTTACTCTGGCCGCAGTTTAAAATATTCAACTCTTGCAAAGCGGCCCAAAGGCCAGCTGCCAGGTCGTTATAGGCCGAAATGGCATCCTGATTGCTTTTCGAGCCAATAAACTCGACGGCAATTTTCTTCAAGGGCTCTCTTAGTGTCTCACCGACAGCATAAAAAAGCGGCCATTTTTCTTTGAGCTCCTGCCAATGCATAAAAGGTATGTGCAAAGGCTGGTTGTTGGTAAAGGTATGGCCCATATTATAAAGTAAATCTACACCTCTTTGATAGGGCAAACAGACGCCTTTTTCGTCTAGTGTTTTAATAAATTGAACGAAGCTGCTTTGAGTCATCTCCATAGACAAACGGCGGTCATCGCTCAAACCAGGGGCTTGCACTTGCAGAGCAGCAGCATTTTCGCCACCCGGGATGACTATGCACAGCCATTTTTCTTTATTTTCTAAAAGAGTATCAAAGGAAGTATTGAAATCGAGTTCCCCTTGATAGCCAGCCTCTTCAAAAACCTCTTTGAAGACAAAACTCAAATTTAAGTGTATACAGGCCAAAGCTACAATGCTGCCAAAAAGAGCTTCGTCTCGACACTCGATTTGCTCTTTTAGTTCTTCTAGAGGAGTTTTCCATTGGGCAGCTAAATTTTGTCCCTGTTTATACATATCCATAATCTTCCTCCTCTAAAGTTTTAAACAATTTTGCTGGGGAGCCAAAAACTCGCTGCCGTCGTCCAGCTGTAAGGTCAGCATGGCAGCTTTGGTTTTCGCAGGGGTTTCCTTCAATTGGGCGCTTTTAGCCAGAACCGTGGCACTTTTTCCAAAATGGGGTTCCCGCACAAAAATCACCCGGTCACCCACTTCGATGTCTTTAGCAACTCCTGGTTCAACATAGTCTTCAGGCAAACTTTCTGCTAATGGAAAGAGCACCTGGGGGCGTTGCACACCGGCTCGCAATTGAGTGCTGCCATCTAAAGCCACCAGCATATTTTCGTGGGTTTTAATTTGATCGAACAAACTATCAGGCATGGGGCTGCCAAAGCCCTGCATTAAAATTATGGTAAAGGGCAAATCCAAACGCTGCCCAAAGACGGTCAGTGGGTCTTCGTGACTGTATTCTCTCAAAGTCTTGGGGTTAATCCGGCCTAAAATCAAGCCTTTAACTTCCAGTTCTTCAGCTCTTTTTAAAGCTTCCAGGCTGATTCCATGTTTGACCAGCAACACTTTTTCCCTGTCGTCTTCGCTTAAATCGTCAGCTTCTAGATCTCTATTCAATTGATCAAAAACTTTTAAAAAACCGATTTGCTCAGAACCAAAACCGAAAACACCTTGGTAGCGATAGCCGTAGCCTTCGATGATCATAGTTGAACTGTCGGGTATTTCCACAACTCGACCTTGAATATGAGCCATCAGCTCTGTCGCTTGATATAAAGGAGCGATGACCAAATAGCCGCCACTGGCCGAAACATCCCTGATTTTGCCCACCGCCGGGGAAGCGTAAGGATTTTTACCCCCGATTAAAATACGCCCTTTGTCGACAACAGTGCCTGCTTTGACCAGGCAGTTGGTCATAAAGGCCAGCTTGCTCAAGCCCAATTCTTCTGCTGTTACCATAATTGGTTCTTTAGGTCCGGCAGGTAAGGGCTCACGGATAAAAACATTGCCTAAGAAGCGGCTGACCAGAGCAATATATCCGGAAGTTGGGCTCAATACTTCCTTTTCCGAAAAGAATTCGTCGTTTTGAGCCAGTATTTCGTTTTTTTCCACCCAAGAATTGAGATCTTTGGTGATTTTTCTATTAATATAGCGGGGGGCGATACCCAAAATATCAGCAACATTTATTCGCACCATCTGGCCCGGAATATAATCCAATTTGCCCACAATTGTATCGTGTTCAACCTGGTCACCAACACTGGCCAACAATTGCCCTTGGGCGATCAGCCTTCTGGTTACTGTCAGTTTTTCTTTCATCTCATTCTCCTGTTAAACGGTTAACTTAAATAAAAAATTATAGCGGATTAAAAAAGATTAGCCTACAGAAATAAATACTATCATATTTTGCCCTAGCTAGCAAGAAAATAACGTTTCACCAGCCTTCTTTATGAATTAAATGCTTCTTCTCGTGAATTACTATTGTTTTTGATTGACCGCGGTTTAAATCTTACGTGGTCGCTGACTGTTTAAACCTCATACAGATAGAAAGCCATTTATGGCTTTTATGTTTAATTGATGATTTCAAACTTGCTTATGAATTTCACTTAGCGTTGTTGTATTAATCGCTAACCTCTAGCTTGCTTATGAAACTCACCTAGGATTTTTAGTATTAGCCGCTAACCTCTAACTTTTTATAGAAAAACTTTTATAAGAAATAAAAAAACGGGAAAGCTACAAAAGCTTTCCCGGATGATAGTTCGTCAGGGGACGTTATCGATAATGGGTTCAGTTATTTTCATGAAGCTAAAAGGCAAAAGACTGACTTCTTTTTTTCTCGTCTGGAAACGATAAAAACATTTTACCCTTTTTTCTGTTTTACCAACAACTTCCAGCCACAAAGGCACAAAAACTGCTCCTCTTCTAGAGGGTATGAGCTTCAATTTTCCATGAGGTTCAAACAAGGCTAAAACCAGGTTGGCGCTCATTACGGCCAAGATCGTTGGCAAGAAATTGAGCTCAGGTATGAGCAGATAGGAAGAAGTCAAAATAATAGCGTCGGTAACGGTAAACCAAAATGAAGGGGAAATTTTAAATTTGTCTTGGACGACCAATGCTATGGAAGCATCGATCCCAGAAGAAATATTCTGGCGAATTAAAAGCCCTTCGCCCCAGCCTAAAAGCACACCGCCTAAAATAGCTGCAAAAATTGGGTGAGCGTGTAAGCTACCCGTTAAACTTGGGATAAACTGAAAAAACCAATCGAATCCTGCAAAAACAAAAGCGATCATGATGGTAAGGCTGCCGCTTTTCTTCCCAAAAAGGCTTGCTATTAAGGCTATACCAAATAAGTCCATAATCAGCAAGGTCAGGTAGAGGGGAAATTCAGTTCACCGATAGGCCATCAGAGCCAGTCCGATGCTGCCTCCTTCCGCTAAATTACATCTCAAATGAATTTGATTGAGGGCAAAAGACGAGACAGCTGCTCCAAACAAAGCCTGGGCTATATTGCTGGAGCGTTTTCCGGTAAACATTGTTTCAAAACCTTTCAATTTATTTTTGAAAAAATCAAATTTTCTAACCATCTTCATTATATAAAAGCTTTGAACAAAGAGCAAACCTAAGGTACCATCAAGAAATTAAAGGAAAAGGAGATAAACAGAGATAGACAGATTTGTTCCTGGGTTTTTATGGCTAAAGTGCCTAAAAACAGGGGAAAATCAGCCTATATCCAGCCTATTTAAGAATCTAAAACTTTCTTTATGTAGAGACTTCGTTAAATATTTAACTGCTGATTTATCAAGCTAAAATTTGGCTAAAATTTAGGCAACGCTTCAATTTTTTTCTACCATTGAACTTGTATTTTTTCAAGACAAGCACAAGCTTCTGAGACCGATTTTCTTATCCTGTTTTTTTGATTAGGGTTCAATAGTTGCCGATGTCAAACTAAAATTTAGGCAACGCTTCAATCTTTTTCTGCCATTGAACTTGTATTTTGTTCAAAGCAGGCATAAACTGCTGAGGCTGACCAGTCTCGGCCAAACTTTTGTTTTGTTTAAATTATTATTGAGCAAGTTGGTTTATTTTGTTCTCATTCACTTTCAAAACAAGGGTTTTACTTTTTGTTTTGCGAAAGAATAATATATAAGAAAGGTGGGGTTTTATGAAAACACTGATTAAAAATGTCAGAATTATCGACGGCACTGGAGCCCCTTGGTTGAGAGGACATGTTCTCGTAGAAGGGGAGAAAATAAAAAGTATACTCCATCAGGAAGTTGAAGCCGAAAGGGTCATCGACGGCAAGGAAAGATTCTTAGTCCCTGGCTTTATCGATATCCACACTCATGGAGATCGAGGTATCTTAAAATTTCCTCGGGCAGAAAATTATCTGCGTCAAGGCGTTACAACTTTAATTGGAGGAAATTGCGGCGGTTCAGAATTTCCCATTGCTCCTCATCTCAAAGAGGTAGAAGATTCAGGTATTTCTTTAAATTATGGAATTTTAATTGGCCACGGCAGCTTGCGCAGGCAGATCATGGGCATGGAAATGCGCCACCCCAGCCCAAGCGAGCTTGAAAAAATGGAAGAACTTTTGGCAGAAAATCTAAAAGCCGGAGCGTTAGGCCTTTCTTTGGGTCTTTATTATGTGCCCGGAAGCTTTGCCAAAACAGAAGAGGTGGTAGCTCTAGCGAAAGTAGTGGCTGCTCACGGTGGCTTTGTCAGCATTCATATGCGAGATGAGAGCGATTACAACATCGGCTTATTGCAATCCATCGAAGAAGCTCTGAAGATTGCTCGCTTGGCTCAGGTTCCTGTGCAGATATCCCATCTGAAATGCTTGGGTGCTTCAGTCTGGCATCAAGCCTCGGAGGCTCTGGCTCTCTTAGATCAGGCTAGGGAAGAAGGCTTAGAGATCAGCTTCGACCAGTATCCTTACCCTGCTTCCAGCACTTCTCTAAATGGAGCTCTCTTACCACCCTGGGCTCAAGCCGGCGGAGAAGAAGCTCTAGCAGAACGCTTTAAGAATGCCGGAACCAGGGAGAAGATAAAAGCCGAAGTAGCTGCTAATATGAAAAGACGCGGCGGACCCAAGAGCCTAGTCATTGCCAATTCTCTAGCCTTTCCTCAATTAAAAGGAAAGAACATCGAAGAAGTTGCTGCTCTTTGGCAGGAAGATCTTTTAGAAACTACCATGAAGCTCTTGGCTTCAGGTTATGTCCAAATCATTTCCTTCAATATGACGGAAGAGGACATCCACCAAATTATGCAGCATCCACTGGGCATGGTAGGCAGCGACGGCAGCTTGGTTGAATTTGGTTTAGGCCAGCCTCATCCTCGCTACTATGGAACATTTCCTCGAGTCTTGGCTAAATATGTCAAGGAAGGGGTTCTGCCACTAAGCGAGGCGATTCGTCGCATGACTTCGGCACCGGCCAACCGGCTGGGTCAGTATGACAGAGGACTGATTCGCCCTGGTTTCTGGGCAGATTTAGTTCTGCTCGATTTAGATAAAGTCGATGATCGAGCCGATTTCGACAATCCTCATGCTTACCCCCAAGGCATTGATTTAGTCATGGTCAATGGTCAAATTGCACTTAACCAAGGCCAGCTTCAGGATCAAAAAGTAGGTATGATTTTAAAAAGCTGAAGCGAGGCAGATAAGTCTCACAGTTTTAGTTGGCAAATTAAGTGAACTATCGCAATAGAAATTTTCTGAATTCTAAATTCAATTAGACTGGTGCAAGCAAGGCTTCGAAGAAAATGTTTTCGTCTGGAGGGTTTTGTTTAAGTGTTTGACCATTTTGCCGGCTGAGTTCGACTTCGGTTAGCACTTGAAAAAACCCAGCCTAAGATCTATTTGAAGAGGAAAAAACAAAATTTAAACAAAAAACAAAAACTAAAAAACCGACTGTGAATTTTAACTTTCACAATCGGTTTTTCTTTTTAAATTCAAGTTTAGACTAGGCTAATAAACCTTAAGGCAATTCGTCCTCAATGGGCGGTAGGATATCTACGTCAGGTACAATGACCTCTAACAGATCCAAGTCCTTTTTAGCCAGATCTTGTAAGAGTTTTTCCAATGCGTCCATGGCTGCCCCGTAATCGCTCCAATTTCCTTGGGCTTTTTGATCCATGACTCTTTCGTATTGTCTCAGTATATCTTTGATCAATTGTTTGAATTCATGGCTTTCGCCTTCGGGGAGAGTTATACCTGGCAAGTCTTCTTCACCGTCAGGCTTACCGAAGAGTCTCAGCAAGGCTAGATCTAAATTGTCTTCCATGGCCAAACGGTTGCCATAAGAGACGATAACCTTTTTCAACTCAGGTAAGTTGGTAGAAGTAGAAGTGATATAAAGTGGGACAACATAGAGCAAGCTGTCTTTTAAGGGGACAGTTACTGTGTGACCGCGGGTAACATAGGAGCTACCCGAACCCCACAAGGCCAAGTCTTTAGAAATTGAGGAGTCTTGGTTGATACGAGCCTCTATCTGAGCCGGGCCATAGACCAAGCGATCTTTGGGGAAGAGATAGACACTCAGTGAACTTTGACCATCTGCATCGAAAACGCCGGATAAAAAAGCTACCATATTGTCTTTTTTGGCAGGAGTCAGCGGATACAGGGTCATGAATTTGCCTTCGTCGGAATCTGGGAATTCCATGATGTCGTAATAGGGTTCGACTGGGAAACCAGATTTTTTAGCAATGTCCCAAGCGTCTTCTCGATTATAGAAAACCTTGGAGTTTGTCATATGGTAGTTCAAGAGCATCTTGGCTTGAATCTTGAAGATGTCTTCAGGATAGCGTAAATGTTCTCTCAAACCCTGAGGCATCTCTTCGAAAGGTGTAAACAAATCGGGGAAAACGTTCATGTAAGTCATGACCAAAGGATCGTTCTCGTCGATTAGATAGAAGGTAGTTTCGCCATCATAGGCGTTGATAATTATTTTGACGCTGTTGCGAATATAATTAGGGCCGGTGTCCTGACTATCTTGCTCCCAACTCTGAGCGTAGGGGTAACGGCTGGTGATGGTGTAAGCATCGAGAATCCAGAACAATTGACCTTCGTGAATGACTATATAAGGGTCGTAGTCGTAGTGTAAAAAGGGTGCAATCGTGTTAACCCTGTCGACAATTTGTCGGTGCATTAAGATTTTGGATTCAGGTGTTATTTCGTTGGTCAAGAGGGGGTTTAAAGTGTTGAAACGGATGCTGAACAACAATCTGGAAAAGAGTGAGTTGATGGGAAGACCAGCCTCGCCCTCGTAAGTTGTTTCAGCATTGGTGTTGCCCACCGGATAGTCGAATTCTTTTGATCTTGTGCCGACTATGACATAATCGTCGGTAAGCTCACCGTAATAGATTTCCGGTCGGTCGATGTTCAAACCAACCGTGCTATAAGGGGGTATATCTTGCACTACCATGACCGGCTGACCTTCATCTGAAATACGGTTGCTGGGTGCTACTACTGCACCGTAGCCGTGGGTGTATTTCAAATGGCGGTTGACCCAAGTGGCAGCCTCTGTTTGCAAGGCGCTGACCGGCAGTTCTCTGGCACTGAGCATGACAGGTACTAAGCTGCCGTTGATCATATAGCGATCGACGTCGACGTCATTGAAGCGATAGTATAAGCGCATTCCTTGCAGCTGACTGAAGGTTTGTTGCGTTTGAGCCCAGTTGAGCAAAGGTGCAGTGCGTAAGCTGACTGAATATTCTTCCAGCTCTTTCCAGTCAGCGTCAGCCTTGCCTGAAATCGGGAAGTTGAGCTCAATGGTGTTGTCGAGGTCGTAGGCCAAGCGAGTGAATTTTATATTGTTTTCCAAATATTTCTCTTCCATGGTAAATTCATTGGGTTTGACCTGGAAGTTTTGGATCAAATTTGCCACCACAGTATGCCCGGCAAAAGAAACAGCTACGACTAGAACAACCGGTAAAATAGCCGTCTTGATGCTGGGACGAGCTAATTGGGTCAGCATTAAAAGTGCTCCAAAGACCGATAAGCCAATGGTTATATAATAGGTTGGTATCGAGGCATGAACGTCGGCATAGGCAGCACCAAAGGCGACTCCTCTAGGAGAGTAGACTAAATTATGCATGGAAATATAAAGATGAGCGCCATACAAGATGAAATTCCAGGCTCCCAATAGGCCGATATGAGCGAAGTTTTTCTTATTTTCTGCAGTCTTTTTAAGACCATTGTTGGTCAAATAGAAGAAGATAATAAGTCCTAAGATAAACAGTGAGATGCGAAAGGCTCCATTTAATAGGAGCTCATATAAAGGCAAGGAAAAGATATAAAAACTCACGTCTTTATTGAAGATCGGATCGGAAATATTAAAGGGCACTTGGTGTAAAAATTTCTGTAAGGTCAGCCAATTAGCCGATAAGGACATCCCGTTGGTGATACTGACAACCGCAGAAAAGCCTAGAATAAGCCAGCTTAAAATTGGACTTTGAGCTACTGAGCGCCCTATCTCAGACAAGCTGTTTTGAAATTGTCTTTGTGGATAACCAAAATCCACATGAATTACTTCTGGCTCATCGAAGCCCGGAGGTACATTGCTGGCTAGCCATCTTTGTAAATACTTCAGGTTGAAGAAGATAAAAACAAAGGAAATGATCGTGGCGACGATAGCTATGACTACCCTGTTGAAAAGTATGGTTAAAAATATCTGTTGTAAATCCAAAGATTGGAACCATTTAAATTCAGTTAAGTAATAAGCCAAGTTACCTACACTTCCTACCAAAACAAAAAGAATGGCCAGTAACCAAAACACGCGTTTGCGCATAGTAAAACCTCCTTTCAAGAGATTACATCTTGATTATATCAAAAAAAGAGCTTTTTGTGAACTAAAATTATCTGCTAGGCAGGAAAATTCTTGCGTACATCGAAATTAATTAACAGAAAATATATTTTGGAGGCGATTTAACATGGGCAAATATGCCATCAAAGGTGGTAGCGTTTGGACTATGGCAGGCGATAACATCAACGAAGGTGTCGTCTTAGTTGCTGACGGAAAAATTGCTGGTGTCGGCGCAGCCGATTTAGCTATTCCCGAGGGATACGAAGTCATAGATGCTACCGGTAAAGTTGTTATTCCTGGTTTAATTGATCCCCATAGCCATTTATCTCTATTTGGTGATCCTTCAGTTTGGGCAACCTCCGACGGCAACGAAAAGAGTGGAGCTATTCAAGCAAAATTAAGAGGCATGGACTCTTTGAATCCTCAAGATCCGGCGATTAAAGTTGTGCGAGAAGGCGGTTTCACAGCTGTTTATACAGGTCCCGGCAGTTCCAACCTAATTGGTGGAACCGGTTTTGTCATGAAGTTACGTGGCAGCACCGCTGAAGAAATGGTCATCCCCGGCACCGAGGGCATGAAGATGGCTCTGGGCGAGAACCCCAAACGAAACTACGAAGGTAAAACCAACGGCACCCGCATGGGCAATGCTGCTGTTTTACGGGAAGCTCTCTATAAAGCTCAAGACTATATGAACGCTAAAGAAAGAGCCGAAGCCGAAGGCAAACCCTTGCCAAACAAAGATTTAAATTCAGAAGCTCTGATTCCTGTCTTAAAAGGTGAAATGAGCGCACGTATTCATGCTCATAGAGCCGATGACATCATGACAGCTATTCGTATTTCCGAAGAGTTCGGCCTCGACTATATCATTGAGCACTGTACTGAAGGTTATAAAATACCTGAAGTTTTAGCAGCGAAAAAAGTCCGGGCAACTGTTGGGCCTTTGAATATGGGTCATAGCAAACAAGAACTCTGGGATGTTTCCTGGAAAAACCCGGCAGTCTTAGCAGAAGCTGGTGTTCAGGTTTCATTGCAGATGGATACTTCTGCTCATACAATTTATCTGCCCATCATGGCTGGTATTGCTGTTAAAGAAGGTATGAAACATAAAGACGCCATGAGAGGCATTACCATCGTAGCAGCTGAAATGCTGGGCGTCGGCGATCGCATGGGTTCCTTAGAAGTGGGTAAAGACGCAGACATTGCCATCTTTAGCGGCGATCCATTGAGCAATTTCAGCAAATGCCAATTCACCATGATTGACGGAGTCGTTTATTTCAACAAACTATAATTCTCTGGTAAAATAAAAACAGGCACAGATTTTAAAAATCTGTGCCTGTTTTTTATGTGTATGATTATTGATTCTGTCTAATTCAATCAACTATCTGTCCATGACATTTAGTTTCATATCGCCTCGTTTTATCCAACCCAGTGAACGCAGTGCTTGGTCAAAGCTCAGGCTCAAGACTACGGGCAAAATAAAATGTAGCAGAGCAATTTTTAAAAACACGTCAGTGCGATAGCCCATAGCCTCTAGAGTACCAAACTGGCCGACTAAACCGCTGGTGCCCATTCCTGCCCCGTAAGAAGTATTGCTCATCTTGAAAACCCTTGTAGCTAAGGGTCCGGTAATGGCGCTGGCCAGAATAGGGCTCAGCCAAATCTGAGGCTTCCTTAGAATATTTGGCATCTGCAACATCGAGGTTCCTAAGCCCTGAGCCAAAAGGCCGTTAAAGCCATTGTCTCTGTAGCTGGTCACAGCAAAGCCGATCATCTGGGCGCTGCATCCAGCGGTGGCTGCTCCTGCCGCCATGCCGCTTAAGCCCAGCATGATGCTTAAAGCTGCCGAACTTATGGGTAAGGTCAAGGCTATCCCCATGACGACTGAAACGACTATACCCATTAGAATAGGTGAATAGGTAGTGGCTTCGTTGACGATATTGCCAAGGTAAATTGTGGCTTGGGCTACACTGGGGCCCAATTTAAGCCCACTCAAACCTCCACTGATAATTGTCACTAAGGGGACTAAAACTATATCTGCCGGGGTTTTGCCCGCGATTATTTGTCCGATTTCACTGCCCACGATGGCTGCTATGTAAGCGCCTACCGGGCCGCCTGCTGCATAACCGATGGCTCCGGTGGCAGCGCTTGAAAACAAAACCAAGGGTTTGACTTTTAAGCTCCAAGCAATGGCAACTCCAATGGCACAGCCTGTCACCGCCGAACTAGCGGACATGGCATCGCCAATCGGGGCTAAGAGGCCTAGACCGGGTAGTTTGGCCAGCTGAGCGATGATTAAACCTATTATTAGGGAAGAGAAAAGACCCAAAGCCATAGCGCTCAAGGCATCAAAAAAATAGCGCCGGGCCAATTGTTGTATCAGTGAAGGGGCTTTTTTCATTTTATCTGCGTCCTTTCAGGGAAAAATAATCTGGTTTAATTTTTTAAGTGACGGAGAAATGCCTGGGGATTTTCTAAAAACATCTTGGTGAATTTAACATGCTCCAGATCTTGGAATTCCTTTTCTTCTATACCTTGATCATGAAGCTCTAAGATTTGGGCATAGGGAAAAGCCATTAAAATTGGCGAGTGGGTGGCTATGATAAATTGATTGTCATCCTCTTGTGCATCCAGCAAAATTTTAATCAAGGCTAACTGGCGCATAGGTGATAGGGCAGCTTCCGGTTCGTCTAAAAGATAGATGCAGGAGCTACGCAAACGACTTTTAAAAAGATGTAAAAATCCTTCGCCGTGAGATCTGGCATCGGCATCTGAACCGTGAGCGGAAATCAAAGCTTGCCTTTGACTATGCAAAGAGCCGGTAGCCAGGGAAATAGCGTAATCTGAAGCACCCTGTTCTTGCAGTTGTAATTTCACTGCTTTTCTTTCTTGCTCCAGCTCAAAATTCAAGCGATTGATTCTTTTCAAATAGTTGAAATAGTCTTCGGCTCGAAAGAAAAATCCGTTTTTAATAATTCTATCATGCCAGATCAGTTTTAAGTATTGGCTGAATTCTCTGGCTTTGGCTAAGGAAGGGTCGGTTGCTATGGACTCTTCGCCTAAATTGGGCAAATTCAATTTGGCCCCTAAACCTTCTAAAAGTGTCGATTTTCCGCTGCCGTTTTCTCCAACCAAAAGAGTCACATTGCTTTTAAATTCTATTTCTGACAAGTAATCTAAAAAATCTAAGTTGAAAGGATAATCCATTTTGTTGGCGGGCTGGTTATATTTGAAACCACTCAGTAAAGGCAAGGTCTTACTCCTTCCATTATTCAAGTTTGAAAATTGACAACGTTTATATTTTTTAATTAGGCTAGCCGGCAAAAGCTAAAACAAAAAATTTATTCTTCTTTAATAGTCAGATTGCGCATCCAAGAAGTGCCTCTGATGCGCCAGCGAGTCAAGAAAACCTTGATGGGTTCATCGGCTTTCAGACAGAGGTAGACCAGATGAGGTGGTAAGCCCCAGATTTTAGTCGCTGCCAAACCTAAGGGCAGGCCGAAGGTCCATAGAAAGAATACATCTAAGAAGAGAACGTATTTGGTGTCGCCACCGGCTCGCAAGACGCCTAAACTCAAAGGCGAATATAAACATTGCAGCATGGCTATAGCTGCCGTCACTTTCATGAAAGCGTCGGTTGCAAATTTTGTGTCTAAATCGATATTGTAGAGGTTGATAAATGGTGTTTTTACCAAGAGGATGAAAAAGGCTATGCCAACGCCGATGATCATGCTCAGGGTCTTTAGGGTATCTATGTAGGGGCGTATTTTGTCGTAATCTTCTGCTCCCAGGGTTTTGCCGATGATCACTCCGCCGGCACTGGTTATTCCATAGATGAAGACCATGCTCAATTGTAGAAGACTGCTGGAAATACTGTGAGCTGTTGTTGCTATCTTGCCCATATGTCCTAAGACCATGGCTTGAGCAGAAGCTCCAAAACCCCAGAGGAATTCGTTGATCACTACGGGGGTAGCATTTTTAAAAACATCTATGCGCAATTGGTCTTCATGCAACAAGAAGGAACGAGGCCTTAGTTGTATGTTCTTTTCAAAAAAGAAGATGTAGATTATCACGAAGACAAACCCTAAAATGCGGGATATGACCTGGGCCCAGGCAGAGCCTAAGATGCCCATGGCGGCAAAGCTACCGCTTCCAAAGATTAGGATTCTATTAAAGAATATAGTCGAGCCCAGAGTCACAAGAGTTATCCAAAAGCTGACCCAAACTTTTTCAACACTGCGCAAGATGGCCAAAGAGGTGTTGGTCATGCCTAAAAAAGGATAGGCTAAGGCGGTTATACGTAAATACTTGGCACCTTCGACTATGACCTCGGGGTCGTTGCTGAAGGCTTTCATGATGGCTGTGGGAAAAGCTCCTAAGATTAAAGCAAAGAGCATAGAAGCCAAGACTGCATATTTTAAAACCAAGGCAGTTATGATGCGAATGCGCTGTCGATCTTTTCGTCCCCAGTATTGAGCCGTTAAGACCGAGGCGCCGCCGGCCAGCCCAATCGTCAAGAGGTTGAAAATGAACATGGGTTGATTGGCCAAGGAGGAGGCTGCAATTTGTAAACTGCCTAACTGCCCTAACATGAGGGTGCTGATTAAGGAAACACTCAGGTTCAAGGTGTTCTGCATAGCTATAGGCAGAGCAATAGCCAAAAGATTTTTATAAAAACCCCTATCTTTAACTAGATACATCTAAATTACCCCACCTATCATATATTTGACAAAAGAGATTATACCACAGCTGCGCCGATTAATAAATCTAAGTTTATATGTTTTCAAGCTCCAGGAGCCTGGCTTTGGCTTAATACTTTACTATTCAATCTATTGCTAATATTAACCTTTAATGATATGCTTGAGTCAAATAAAGCCCGATTTCTTTAAAAACATTTAAAGGGTGATAAAGGTGAAAAAACTAAAGCTCAGTCAGGAAAATAGCCAACTCTTTGACTTGTTTTGGCCGATTATGGCTGAGCAAGCCCTGACTATCCTGGTCGGTATGGTCTCCACTATGTTGGTTTCTAATGTGGGAGATTATGCTGTCGCCGGGGTCAATTTAGTCGATACTATTTCACAAATGATCATCATCTTTTTTAATGCTTTAGCCTCGGGAGCTACTGTTATGGTAGCTCAGCATATTGGTGCCAAGAGGTTTGAAGATGCAGGCAAAACAGCGGCTCAAGCGACATTGATAGTTGTGGCTTTAGCCGCTTTTATTGGTTTCTTAACCTTTAGTTTTGCCGGATCCATACTTTCCTGGCTCTATGGCGGGGCAGCAGATAATGTGCTGCAAGTGGGGCGTATCTATATGCGTTTTTCGGCTGTCAGTTATGTATTTTTAGGCTTGTTCAGTGTTTCAGCCGGAGCCACCAGAGCAGCTGGCGATTCTAAAACTCCCATGCTGGCGGCCTTTTTGTCTAACATAGTCAATCTAGCCGTGGCCAGCATTTTAATTTTTGGTTTTAAATTGGAAGTCTATGCAGTTTCTGTAGCCGTTTTGGCAGCTCGCATGGTCAGCGGGGTCTACATGTTCTGGCATGTTAAAAAGAAAAAGATAGGGCCCTTGGTTTTGCCCAAAATCTTAGCGATGCCCCAATGGTATTTGGTTAAACCTGTTTTGAATATTGGCGTTCCTTCCGGGATAGATTCTCTGATTTTTCAAGGAGCTAAAGTTTTAGTTTCGGTTTTTCTCTCCGGGATGGGTACAAAAGCTTTGCAGGCCCATGCCATTGCCAACTCGGTTGGGGGCTATCTCTGGTTGGTCGGAAATGCCATGCAGGTAGCTGCTGTCACTGTGGTCGGCCAAGCCTATGGGGCTCGTCAGTTTAAAACTGCAAAAAATTGGATGCGACGTCTTTTGGCTTATACGGCAGGCATCCAGATAGCCATGTTGATTCCCTTTTTACTCTTGCTCAATTTTCTGATCTCCCTCTACGCACCGGTTCCTGAGACGGCTCAGCTGGCAGCTAAAATTTTAAAGACCTTGGCTTTGGCTCAGCCCTTTGTTTATGGAGCCTCATTTGTCTTGCCCCAGTGCCTAAGAGCAACCGGGGATGCTCGTAACACCATGGTTATTTCAGTTTTGAGTCTGATTTTCATGCGTTTGGCTCTAGGTTGGTTCTTGGCTTTTCCCATGAATTTAGGCGTTTATGGAATCTGGTTAGGAACCTTAGCCGATTGGGTAGGAAGAGGTGCCGGTTTTGCCTGGCGAATGGAAGCAAACAGGTGGCATCAGGGTAAAAAGCCAGTCGATGAAATTATTATTTCTGGATGAAAAAATCTTGAGTTTATTGGATGTTTAGCTTGCCTATTGAGATTAAAGGTGTTATCCTTAAGCACAATCAAAAATATTTCCGGTTTTAAACATCGGGGAGGCTGAAAATATGTCTACAAAAAGGGCACTGAGTGCAGATAATAAGCGGATGCTTCAGCTGTTTTGGCCCATCATGATCGAGCAGGGCTTGACAATTATGGTCGGAGTCGTTTCTACCATACTGGTTTCCAATGTTGGTGACTTCGCTGTAGCCGGTGTCAATTTAGTCGATACTATCAACAATATGATCATCATTTTCTTCAACGCTATGGCTTCTGGAGCTACAGTGGTGGTTGCCCAGCGCATCGGTGCCAGGAAAAATAAAGAAGCAGGGGAAACAGCGGCTCAAGCCATTGTTTTAGTTGTGGCCATGAGCATTGTCGGCGGAATGATCGCTTTTCTTTTTGCCAACCCAATCTTGCGAGGGCTCTATGGACGTTCGGCTGAGGATGTTTTACTATCCGGGTCGATTTACATGCGATTCTCTGGTATCAGCTATTTATTTTTAGGGCTGTTCTCGGTCTGTGCCGGTGTGACCAGAGCTTCCGGCGATTCGAAATCTCCCATGATTGGGGCTTTCATTTCAAATATTATAAATTTAGCAATTGCGGCTTTCTTGATTTTTATTCTCGATATGGGCGTTTATGGCGTTGCCATAGCCATGCTGGTGGCTCGCATCGGGGCAGCCATGTTCATGTTCTATGTAGTCAGAAATAAAAAGATGGGTGAGCTGGTCTTGCCGCCCATGAGCCTTAAATTGAATAAGGAAATTATCAGTCCGATTTTAAATGTGGGTGTGCCTTCCGGTATCGACTCTTTGATTTTCCAAGGCGCTAAAGTTTTAGTTTCGGTCTTTTTATCGGGAATGGGCACAGCCGCTTTGCAAGCCAATGCGATTGTCGGTTCCTTAGGTGGTTTTATCAACCTGGGTGCCAACGCCTTTTCCATAGTCGGCGTGACTCTAGTTGGCCAGGCCTACGGAGCTCGCATGTATAAGCAGGCTAAAGTTTGGATGCGCAAGATCTGTTTGTATTCTTCGGCTATCCAGGTAGCTGTGGGCATACCATTTTTGATTTTCTTAGACCCCATGATTGCCAGCTACGGCCCTTCTCCGGAAGCAGCAGCTTCAGCTCGGCTGATCCTGATCATCAGTGTAATCGTCCATCCCTTCCTTTTCCCCACCGCCTTCGTCTTGCCCAACTCATTGCGGGCAACAGGTGATGCCAGAAACACTATGGTGATTTCAATAATCAGTTTGTTCAGCTTGAGAATCTTAGGCTCCTGGGTTTTAGGAGTGAAAATGGGCTTAGGTGTTTTAGGCATTTGGTTGTCGATGTTTGCCGATTGGGGTGGCAGAACAATCGGATTCGTCTATAGATTGGAAAAGAATTTATGGAATCAAGGTAGAGAACCTATCGATGAAGGTATCGAAAGACAAACAATTTAGTTTGCAATCTAAAATAAAAATAACGCCCTAGCTAAAAGTACTAGCTAAGGCGTTTTTTCTTGTCTGATTTTTTATTATCTAATTAGAAAGATATGAGTGTTGCCTATAAAGTCATCCTGATAAATTTCCTCATAGATCAACTGAAATTCATCAGCCTCTTTGGGCACCTCGTAGATCAGCAGGCCAATCAGGTTCTCCTCAGATTTTAAAAGGAAAGTATCGGGTAATTGTTCATCTAAAAAGGCTTCCAGGGGCAGGAAGTGATCTTGGTCTGTTTCAAAATCCACTAAGCTCAGAGGGAAATCCCCATAAGTTAAGGGAAGCTCCTTGTCGCTTAGGTTGGTGATTGAAACTTCTAAAGCTAAGAATTTTGTTTTCTTGCTTTCTGGTATATGCTCTTGAAAATTACGGGCAATTTCTATATTAAGAATTTCTAAACTAAAAAATACGGTTTCCATAGTTTCGTCTTGCTCGTAATCTAGTGTTTTCCCGGAAGGTCTGATTTTGACATCTTCTCGATTGCAACCAAGGCAAAATAAAAGGCTCAAAATCAGTATTGTAAAAAAGAAAAATCTCTTCATATTAATTTACCTTATTTAAAAACTCACTTTATCTGCAGTTTTTTCAATCAATTATTTTGGATTGTTCTTGGGGCGGCGTCTGGAGCGGAAATAAGCATTTGACTTCTCAGCGGCTGGCTTTTTAATAGAGCTTTTATTGTCGCCTCTATTATCGCTTCTGTTATCGCTTTTCTTTGAGCAGGTCTGTTTCTAGTCTTTTGATTCCTAGTTTGCGTTTTCTGAGCCTGTTCGTTTCTTTGATTGCTTCTGCCGTCGTTTCTTTGAGTTTGCCGCCTATTGCTACTGCCAGATGCTCTAGGCTGTCTCACAGGTCTAAGTCAAGTCCTAAATCCTGTGTAAATTCTGAGTATAATAGTTCACTATTTTATAGATCCTCTAAAGCTTCAAATAAATTCTTGGCGAACCAATCCAAGC
>JAAYKD010000019.1 GCA_012522585.1 Bacillota bacterium
CAAATAGAAGGTATTCTTTTATAGAGAATAGAAATAGAAAGCATGCTTTTTCAAAACCAGCGTCATTAACGGTTTTGATAACATTATATAAAGGAGTGATTCCCTTGAGTCATTATGTGATTCGACAAATTTCTGATGTTGATCGTCCCAGAATCTTTGAATTTTTAAAAGAGCACTGGGGAGCAGCTAAAAGTGTAAATTCCAAAGGCACTGTACAGACTGACACCCTTCCCGGTTTTATTGTCTACCAAGATGGTTTCATAGTTGGCCTAATTACCTACAATATTCGAGGTGAAGATTGCGAATTAGTCACCATAAACTCATTGCTCAGTAAAGTTGGTTTAGGCTCATCCCTTTTGCGCAGCATGGAAGATGCAGCCAGAGAAGCCGGATGTAAGAGAATTTGGCTGATTACAACAAACGATACAGTCAATGCATTGCGCTTCTATCAAAAAAGAGGCTATGAATTCAGCAAGCTTTATTTGAATACCGTAGAAGAACTCCGGAAGATCAAGCCGGAAATACCATTGGTTGGGCAGGAAGGCATTTTGATCAAACACGAAATTGAATTGCAAAAGATACTCTAAATTGATCTATTTCCAAACAGCTCCGACTTCATCTTAAGTCGGAGCTTATTTTTTAAGGAGTGTTCGTCTTGATAAAAGGAAAAAACATTAAAACAGCTATTTTGGCCGGTGGTTGCTTCTGGTGCATGGTCATGCCCTTCGATGAGTATGCAGGTGTTCTTGAAGTAACCTCTGGTTATACCGGTGGTCAGCTTAAAAACCCTAAGTACGAAGAGGTCAAAACACAAAGGAGCGGTCATCTTGAAGCTGTAAAAATCGTTTATGACGAAAACGTAATTTCTTTCCAAACTCTATTGGATATTTATTGGCAACAGATCGACCCTACCGATGATCGAGGTCAATTTAGTGACCGAGGTGAATCCTATCGTACAGCTATTTTCTTTACCGATCAAGAACAAAAAGAAATTGCACAAGCCTCCAAAGAAAAATTAGCCCAATCAGGGAAGTTTGACCAGCCCATAGTAACCCGCATCCTAGAAGCCCAAGAGTTTTATTTGGCTGAAGATTATCATCAAGATTTCGCTCGCAAAGAGCCGGAAAGATATGCCTCAGATGACTCGGTGCAAAAGCGCAAAAGTTTTATTAAGGAGCATTGGTCAAAATTGGTTTAACTTATTGGAGTCAGCTTATTGACAAAATCTTCAATTAAATCTATAATATCTTCAATACCTATGACATGAGAGTAGTAATTTTTGCTATTTGTGTTGCACAGAGAATCGATCTTTAGCTGAGAGGTCGAAGCACAAACAAAGATGAACTCGCTCGTCGAGGTGGCTTTAAGCCCGTAGGATTTGCGTTAAAATCAGTGAAGAGGAATCTTTTGATTCAATCAGAGTGGTACCGCGGCCCCGTCGTCTCTTAAAGAGGACGGGGCTTTTTATATTTTAAGGAGGAGCTTAAGATGAGTCATTACAGTCGCGCCATCGATATAAAATGGCAAAAGCAATGGGAAGAAGCTGGCATTTACAAATTTAACCGGGAGAATGCAGACAAGAAGCTCTATTGTCTGGAGATGTTTTCCTATCCTTCCGGCTTTAATCTACATATCGGTCATTGGTACAATTACGGCATGACCGACTGCTGGTCTAGGATGAAAAGAATGCAAGGCTTTGAGGTCTTCCATCCTATGGGCTTCGATGCTTTTGGCTTGCCGGCAGAAAACTTTGCCATTCAGTCAGGCATCCACCCACAGGATTCGACCCTCAGCAATATCAAGACTATGGAAAAGCAATTGAAAGAAATGGGTGCAACTTTCGATTGGGATTACGAATTATCCACCTGCGATCCTGATTATTATCGTTGGACCCAGTGGATATTCCTGCAGTTTTATAAAAATGATTTAGCCTATCGCAAGAATGCACCGGTCAATTGGTGCCC
Source organism: Bacillota bacterium (assembly GCA_012522585.1). Classification (GTDB taxonomy): domain Bacteria; phylum Bacillota; class JAAYKD01; order JAAYKD01; family JAAYKD01; genus JAAYKD01. Next base: position 1,965 of record JAAYKD010000019.1, read on the forward strand.
CAGCTGTCAAACAGTTTTAGCTAACGAGCAGGTTGTGGAAGGCTTATGCGAACGCTGCGACACTGCTGTGACCAAGGAAAATCTGACCCAATGGTTTTTTAAAACTACTGCCTATGCCCAGGAGCTTTTAGACGGTCTCGATGATCTGGATTGGCCCGAAAGCACCAAATTAAAGCAGCGCAATTGGATTGGCCGGAGCGTTGGGGCTCATCTTGATTTCCAGGTTGAGGCTCACCCTGAAGAGAGTATCAGGGTCTTCACCACCCGAGCTGACACTCTTTTAGGAGCGACCTATGTTGTTTTAGCGCCCGAGCACCCCTTAGTTGAAAAGATTACAACTCAGGCTCAAAGAGAAAAAATTCAAGCCTATGTGGAGAGCACAAAAAAGATCAGCGAAATCGACAGACTCTCCACCGCCAAGGAAAAAACCGGAGAATTCACCGGAGCCTTTGCTCTCCATCCGATCAGCGGCCAAAAACTACCAATCTGGGTTGCTGACTATGTCCTGGTCACCTATGGCACCGGCGCCGTCATGGCTGTGCCTGGTCATGATGAGAGGGATTTTGAATTTGCCACAAAATATGATTTGCCTATCCCCAAAGTTATTGCCCCTCTAAGCGAGGATATCGACGGCACTCTTCCCTATTGTGAATACGGAATTTTAGTCAATTCAGGCAAATACAACGGACTTTCCTCAGAAGAAGCCCAGGAAAAAATAGTTGCTGATTTGGAAAAAGAAAATAAAGCCGAACAGACTATCACCTACCGCTTAAGAGATTGGCTGATCTCCAGACAGCGCTATTGGGGTGCCCCTATACCCATCATCTACTGCCCTGATTGCGGCACCGTGCCAGTTCCGGAAGCCGACCTGCCCGTTCTATTACCTTATGATGTGGAATTCACCCCAGACGGTCAGTCTCCCTTAGCTAAAAACGAAGATTTTGTCAATACGACCTGCCCCAATTGTCAGGGACCAGCTAAAAGAGAAGTTGACACCATGGACACCTTTGTCGACTCTTCCTGGTATTTCTTGCGCTATCCCGATAACAAAAACAACGAAAAAGCCTGGGATATTGACTGGATCAACAAGATTCTCCCTGTTGACAAATACGTAGGTGGGCCCGAACACGCAGTGATGCACCTGATCTATGCCCGCTTCTTTGTCAAAGCCTTGAGAGATTTAGGCTATTTGAATTTCGACGAACCCTTCACTTCCTTGACTCATCAAGGCATCATCTTGGGTCCGGACGGAAACAGAATGTCCAAATCCAGAGGCAATGTGATCTCCCCTGACCCCTACGTTGAGGCCCACGGTTCCGATATCTTGAGATTGTTCATGGGCTTTTCCTTCGCCTACACTGAAGCAGGGCCCTGGATTGACGAAAACATCAGAGCTATGTCCCGCTTCATCGAACGCATCGAGCGCTGGATAGCCCGTCTCTTGGAATTACGTCAAGAAGAAAATTATTCAGAAGACAGTGGTGAAGAAGAGGCCAGACTGCAATTTTACCGTCACCAGGCTATTCAATATTGCACCCGGGATATCGAAGTTTTCCAATTCAACACAGCCATCGCCAAAATCATGGAATTTTTAAATGCCCTCAACCATTACGACAAAAATGTGGAAATTAAAAATATGGCTTTGCTGGAAGAGGCAACAGCCGACCTGCTCCGACTTTTAGCTCCCTTAGCGCCTCATCTGGCAGAAGAAAACTGGCAGACAATCGGTCGCTCCTTCTCCATTCACAATGAAGCTTGGCCCCTCTTCGACGAGAATATGCTGAAACAGGAGACCATTGAATTGGCAGTTCAAGTCAACGGTCGGATCAGAGACCGCTTGCTGGCTGATGCCAACGAAGACCAAGAGGTTTTGAAAACCATGGCTTTGGAACTACCTAATTTAGCTCCTTATTTAGAAGGTAAGAGTATTGTAAAAATTATTGTGGTCAAAGGTAGACTGATCAATGTTGTGGTCAAGTAAGTAAAATAGCTCAGACACAGGGGAAGAGAATTTTTTAAGACATAACGAAACAGGCCTGAATGAAGTGTACCATCATTCAGGCCTGTTTTTTATTTTCTTAATTTACCTATACTTTTTGGATTGAAGAGCTGATCGACTCGACGAGAGAGGACATCCTCTTCAATTTTGACCAAAAGCTCTTCTAAAGTCTTGGTTCTTGCCAGTTCCTCGTTGAGATTGGATAAGCCCCGGTAGATCATCTCACGCCCCGGAGTTTCATAAAACTCTAAGGCCAGCTCCTCTTCTTTAAAAACCAGAGTTAAAAACCTTGAGCTCGCTGTTTCAACAAAACTAAAACGACAGGTTAAAACAAAATTCCCCTCTACATCCTTGGACCAAGCAGCAAAAGCCCCTACTGTGTAGGTCTCTTCTTTAGTTTCAATTTGATTGAGTTTGCTTTGGTCGAAACCAATTTCAACTGAAAGCAATTCATCCCCTTGTAAAAACACCATGGTGTTTTCATCCATCAGGGTCAGAGCCTGCAAGCCTCGACTATAGCCGTTGCGCAGAATCTGCTGAACCATGGGAACAAAACTCACATTGTGAGCTTCCCCGGTCTCAAATTCATAGATACTTCCATCGAAGTATTGACGGTTCAATTTTTCTGTTTCAGCTGCGCCCAAAAAATTCGTCATAACATCTTGTGGGGCCAGTTTGTGAGGTCGTCTTTTCAATTCCAGTAATTTTGAATGAGCTTCCGGGTTTTCTGGCAGTGGCTGCTCAGCCGGTTTAAATCCTTCGAAATAGCGACGGATATAGCGAAAATACTCACCCTGCTGAAAAACCGCGTTGGTTCCGGCTGTTGCAACGATAACAATTTCGCTTTCAGGGAAAACAGCTACGTTTTGCCCAAACATCCCGTTTAATAAAACGGATTTATCATGCCTGGAAACCCAACAATGATAGCCGTAATCATAATTGCCAAAGGAATGAGGCACTTCTGTTTGTCCGCTCATCGCTGCTTCCATCAGCTCTTGGGAGATAATGACCTGATCTTGATAGACTCCTTTTTGGCAGAAGAGCATCCCTATTTTGGCCATATCTTCAGGAGCCAGATACATGCCCCAGCCGCCTTTTTCTATACCTTGAGGTGATAACTCCCAGTCGAAGACCTCAATGCCTAAGGGCGTAAATAGTCTTGTTTTTAAGAAGTCGCTGAGATTCAAACCGCCGACTTTCTTGACCAGATAACTCAACATATAGGAGTTCATACTATTGTAATGAAAATCTTGCCCAGGTTCAAAGCGAAAACCCGATTCCATAAAGTCCTTGGTCCAATCCTCAGAAGTTATGGCTCCGATTTCATTGAAGACGATACCGCTGCTCATAGTCAAAAGATGCCGGACGGTTAAGTCTTTATGAGTCACCGGAGTCAGGACATTGCCATCATCTAAAAGGTCGACAAGGCGTTGCTTCAAGTCCAGCTTACCCTGATCGATCAAGATGAGGATAGCTAAGACAGTTATGGATTTACACATAGAATGGGTTATCGACCATCTATTATTGCTATAGCCATCTAAATAGCTTTCGGCTATGACCTGGCCTTTAACTAAAATCTGCAGGGTATGTAAATCCAGCTCTGGCAGATGACTGAGATTGTAGATAAGTGGATAGAGATATTCGCTTTTTATTCCCAGCTCTTCCGGTTTAGCTCGGGGCAAGAGATTGATCTTGCCCTCTTTCGGCATGGGCTTTTTCTGAGGCTGATAAGGAATGATATTTTCGATCTTTTCTTTGCCATCAAAAAACTGCAGAGCCATTCTAAGGGCATTTGCTTGAACTATCAAATCCATAAGCTCACCCCTTTAAAGATTTATTTTTTTATTATTTCGGGTACCCTCTCGGCAATTTTCTTCCATAAAGCGTCTTTGCTGGCAGCTTCACCGGCACTGAACAAAATGGGAGCTTCAGCAAGGTTCAAAGCTTTTCTCAAATCAGCAGCAGCCTTATTCCATTGACTGCGCTTGACCTTATCCCGCTTTGTTCCGACGATTAAAAAGGGTAGATCCAAACTTTGTAGCAATTGCACCATTTCCAAATCCAATTGACTGGGTTTATGGCGACTGTCCACAAGTATCACGACTAGTTCCAATTGCTCCCTTTGACTCAGGTATTGAAAGATCAAACGGGAAATTTCCTCTTGTTTAACCTTGCTCAAAGCTGCATAGCCATAGCCGGGCAAATCGACCAGATGAAAAACTTCATTGATCAAGAAAAAATTTAGGGTTTGAGTTTTACCCGGTCTGGAGGAAGTATGGGCCAGGCGTTTACGCTCCAAAAGGGTGTTGATCAAGGAGGATTTCCCCACGTTGGAGCGACCGACAAAGGCTATTTCAGGTAAATCATCCCCGGGGCATTGAGAGTAAAAGCCTGCTGTCATGACTAATTCCAGAGACCTGATTACTAAACTCATAGCAAGCCTCCCAACTGGGAATAATCCATATTCAATCCGGGAATGAGTTTGGGCAGAGCCTGATCAAACTCTTCGACGAAGTGAACTTGTAGTGTTTTTAAAATGTTTTCCGGAATTTCTTCCAAATCCTTGCGGTTTTCTTCCGGTATAATAGCTTCTTGCAAACCCGCTCGGTAAGCCGCTAAGAGCTTTTCTTTAAGTCCGCCAATCGGCAAGATATTGCCTCGCAGAGTCAATTCTCCGGTCATGGCAATGTCGTTGCGGACAGGTTCCTTGGTTAAAGCGGAAATCAAAGCGGTCAGCAAGGTAATTCCGGCAGAAGGGCCTTCTTTTGGTACAGCTCCTTCGGGCACGTGGATATGAATATCCATGGTTTTATGAAAATCGGAAGGCAAGCCAAAGAGCTCGCTGTTGGCCCTGACATAGCTGAGAGCGATGCTGGCCGATTCGCGCATGACTTCACCCAGCTTACCGGTTAAAATCAATTCGCCTTTGCCGGGCATCAGGCCCACCTCGATAGGTAAGATTTCTCCACCCATCTCAGTCCAGACCATGCCTGTGGCAACCCCGATTTGGCTGGTCCTTTCGGCTTTGGTGTGGCTATAACGATAGGCACCCAAAAACCTTTCCAGACGAGGAATGGTCAAGTTTAAGCTTTCTTCTCGGCCTTCCAAGATCTGTCTGGCTCGTTTGCGACAAATAGCTCCTATTTGTCTTTCCAATTGACGCACACCCGATTCTCTGGTGTAACGACTGATCAAAACACGCAAAGTCTTATCGGGGATGGTCAGTGATTCAGGTTTGAGGCCATTTTCTTCCAACTGTTTAGGAATCAGATGCCTTTTGGCAATTTCCAATTTTTCTTCTTCAGTGTAACTGCTCAATTCGATAATTTCCATCCGATCCAAGAGAGGCCTGGGAATTCTTCGGGCATCATTAGCGGTGGTTAGAAACAAAACCTTGGAAAGATCAAAGGGAACTTCCAAATAGTGATCGGCGAAAGTGCTATTTTGCTCCGGATCCAAGACTTCTAAGAGAGCTGAAGCTGGGTCGCCTCTGAAATCAGATGATGTTTTATCAATTTCATCTAAAAGGAAGAGAGGATTGTTGACTCCGCTTTGCATGATGCTCTGAATGATTCGGCCTGGCATTGAAGCCACATAGGTGCGTCTATGCCCTCTGATTTCAGCTTCGTCTCGGACTCCACCTAGAGACATACGTACGAATTGACGATTCAGAGCTCGGGCTACTGAGCGTCCTAAGGAAGTTTTTCCTGTGCCGGGAGGTCCAACCAAACAGATGATCGGGCCTTTTAAGCCACCGCTCAATTGGCGCACAGCCAAATATTCCAAAATTCTCTCCTTGGGTTTATCCAGGCCGTAATGGTCTTCATCCAAGACCTTATGAGCAAAGTTTATGTCTAAAACATCCTGACTCTGCTCATCCCAAGGCAATCTTAAAACTGTCTCCAGGTATTGGCGCAAAACCCCTGCTTCCGGAGAGCTGGCATGTAGTCTTTCCAGACGTAAAATATCCCTTCTTATCTTCTCCTTATATTCCTCGGCTAAGTTAACTATCTCATCAAGCCGCTTGAGCATGCGCTCTTTTTCAGCTTCTTTTTCTTCCACATCGCCCAATTCACTCTGGATAACCTTCATCTGTTCCCGCAAAAAATATTCTCTTTGATTTTGCGACATTTTCTCCTGAGTTTTTTGCTGGATATAGACTTCCAGCTTTCTGCGCTCAATCGCTCTTTCAACATGAACACTCAGCTTGAGCAAGCGATTTTCTAGAGAAGGTTCTTTCAACAATTCAAATTTTTCTTCAAAAGTCAAATTCAAATGGGAAGCTAAAACAAAGGATAAATGAGAAGGATCATCTTTTTGTTTGATTTCCTTGAGAAGTGAGGTTGGAAACTTAGGTGACTCTCTCTGTAAATCCTTAAAGCGTTCGATCAGAAGGTTGGCTGCAACATCTACTAAATCACTGTTTTCAAATTCGTTGGGCAATAATTTAACATAAGCATAAAGAGACTCTTCCGACTCCCAAATAAACTCATCCACTTCAGCCCTTTGCACGCCCTGAAAAACTACGAATTTCTGATCTTCGCTATGGCGTAAAATCTGCTTGACATAGCACAGTGTTCCAATTTTTGGCAGCTTATTGAGCTCTATCCTTCTTTGCTCCGGTCCTTCTTGCTTGGCATAGCCAACTAAAAGGATCTGTTCGTTCTTGCGCATTATCTCTTCGATCTCTCTTTCGATCCGATCGTTAATGAAATCAAGCCTCATAACCAGCTTAGGGAAAACAACAACATTTTCTAAAGCCAAAACTTTATATCTAAATTTATCTTGCAATTTGTCAACTCCTTAAATATATTCGCAAATAAATTAAAAGCAACTCATATGATTCGCCATATTGAAAAAATTACCTACTTAGTGAAACAAAAATCGAATTTTCAAGTTCTTCTGGAAAGGATAAATCTATCGGTGGGAAAGCGATGTTATCACCTTGTTTCCCATAGTAAAAAAGGTGATAACATCGCTCTAGCCTGACAAAAATAAAGCATTTTAAGATTAGTAGCCTTCTTCTATAACCAATTTTCCTAAGCTTTCCAGTTTCTCTTTTAACATAGCGATAATTGTTTTTCTTGGTTTAACCCCGACCTGTTTGAACAAGGGGGAAGCATGGGCTTCGTTGATCGCATTGCCGACTAAAAAAGTTATGACATCCGCTTCCAATAAGAGTTTGCAAAATCTTTCTACAGAAGTCTGTTCTCCCCAAACATCGGGAGGCTCATCGAGAAGATTAGCCGCTTGATTGAGCAAGACCGCTCCTTCGCTGACCAATTCAAAGCCTTCCATTTTGTATTCAGGAGGCGAGGCAAAGCCCAGGGAGCTTTCAACCAAGTCGATTTTTAAATTGAGCTCTCGGGAAACAATATCCGCAGTCGTCGAGCCACAAATGACTTTTTTTCCTTCCTTAGCCATGAAGGAAGCAACGTAATTTCTATCCTGACTACGGATCTCCGGAGGACCGGTCAGAACATTGAGCAATTTTGCTTCTCGATTCTGAACCAGCAAAAAGGTGGTATCATCGACGTATTTATCATCGGTTAGAGATTTCGTTTTGGCTGCCAGATTCTGCAAAACTTGATCTTCCGAGAGATTTAAGGCCAATTGCTGTTGCCAATAATAGGCCAAACCCTCACTGCCGATGCCTAAGACATAATGGGTTCCCATGCCGGCTTGACTGGCTCCATCGCTGAAAACCAAGAGCCGGTCATCGGCATTCAAAGTACCGTAGCACTCTCCTAATCTCTCCATTCCGGCAGGAAAGTATTCCGGTTCTAAAACTAAACAAATTCCTTCCCTTTCCATAACAGGTGAAGGTGTTTCATAAACAAATATGGAAAAGCGCCCATCGTTCATCAATTGCACTGCCGTAAAAGCAGAGAATGGGGCTACTTCTGTTCTGGCTATGTGCATGCTGGCCGCCACCATCTGACAGGCCGATCTAAATGAAATTTCACTTTTAGCCAGCTCGATTAAACGATTGGCGCAGGTAATGGCTGCAATATTGGCATAGATACCTGAACCTATGCCATCACACAAGACGAAGACCGTCTGAAAGGGTGTACGCAGGTGCATGCTGGCGTCTCCGCAGACAATCTGACCTGTTTTAGTATTTTGATTTAACCAGCTTTGATAATAATTCACAATTAGCAAGCCTCACTTTATGCCTGATTTAAGATTCCTTTTCTCCACTGAACAGATCGGTTATCTGGCGCACCAGATCTTCACTCTGAGCTGTGTTCTTACCTAAGAAATGAGCCAATTGCTGAGAAAAGCTGATTTGGTGGTCCAAAAGTTCTCTGACATGGTCCATGGTCTGCTTGCGAATCAAATCAACTTGAGCATCATCCATTTTAACTTGACTGATATTGGAAAAGATGCCGACATATTGATTCTCACCTCTGAGGGCGTAGACTATTTCATGATATTTAATACCATATTTGCTGCGGATAGCCTCAGCCTGGTCGGTTTCACCTTTGAGCAGTTTTTCAAATCCGTCAGCATTGATCAGATAGGAAATCCTTCTGCCCAAAATACTATTGCTGGTAAAAAACATCTTCTGAAAGGAAGAATTCATATGAATGATGCGCAAATCACCATCCAAGATGACGATGCCATCCGGACTTGTTTCCATAATTTTATCACTTCTCTGCTGGGCTAAACGTCGCATATAGGGCAGACAAGTCTCAGGGTCAGCCAGGCCTCGCACTACTGCTATGGCTTTTTCTCTGCAAGTATCATAACCACAGGCACTGCAGTTTAACTGTTGATCCGGTTCACCTTTTCCGGTTCTTTCTAAGACCAGTTGAATTTGACTTTCGTTGACTTCTTCAAACTGAACCGCTTCTTCGAAATTGAAACTGGTATGAGTATCAACATCAGGTCGGGTGACTACCATGTTCGGTGTTTTTTGAGCCGAGACATAGTCTAGCAATGCTTGCTTTTTTTGAAACAGATTCTGGTCTCCGGGAAAGGCCGGCCCGTTGATACAACCGCCGGCGCAGTACATGGGCTCGATCAATTTATACTTTTTATGCATGTCCGAATCGAAAAGACTGATCAATTCATCGGGGCCGCTGATGTGCAGAATTTCCGCCGAATCTATATCAGTTTCCAATTCACAAGTTTTTAACATCCCACTTTGTAAAGGATAGAGTCTGGCCTTCATATAATCGCCGGCATTGTCGAAGTCACTTTCCGGACAGGAAGCGACATTGACTTCTTCTTCCTGCAGCCAATCCATCAATTCGACAAAAGTCAAAACTTCATCCACGGCGTCACTTAATTCCGGTCGCAAAGCTTCCTGCTTCTTGGCAGCACAGGGACCGATAAAGACGACCTTGGTGTCTTCACCCAAACGCTTTTTCAAAATTCTACCATGGGCGACCATGGGCGAGACGATGGGCAAAAGTTGAGGTATTAACTCAGGCTTATATTTTTCAATATAATTGACGGCAGCCGGACAAGCCGTGGCAATATTTCCCTTATCCAAAAGATGGAGTGTATCTTCCGAAACCAGCTGGGCTCCTTCAGCAGTTTCAGAGACATAGGAAAAACCCAACAAACGCAGAGCTGCAGGCAATCTTTTAGCACTCCAACCACTGAACAAGGAGGCAAAACTGGGAGCTATGCTGACCGCAACTCTTTCATTTTCTTCTATAAGCTTTTTTACTCTGAGCAAGCTGGGCGCGATAACCTTAGCGTGCTGAGGGCACTCTTTGACACAGGTGCCACAATGAACGCACAATTCATCTGTTACTCGGGCTTGCCCCCCACTCACCCTAATTGCTTTGACCGGACAGGCCCTGATACAACGATGGCAGTCCTGGCAATTGGCAAATTCAGTATAGATGACATTGGGGTTAGAACGAAGTTCTTTTATATTGAATTTATATTCCATGAAATCTCCTTAGTTTAGCAAAGATATACATCTATTATACAACGGGAGCAAAAATGTATCAAGGCACCCCTCAATCCCTTTGAAAGGAGCAAGGAGTGCCTTTGATTATTCTATTCTTTAGTGGGCGAATGATTTAACTTTTTTCAATTCTTGCACGGCTCTTTCAAAGGTACAATGTTCCAGGATCTTTCCATTAATTGTCACGACAGGACCTTTTTGGCAGAGTTCATTACAGAAGGAAGCACTGATTTCAGTAACCTCATCCAATCCGTTTTGAGTTATGTAATCGGTCAGCTGACTGTAGAGAGTCTGAGCTCCTCTTAAGAAGCAGCTGGTACCTAAGCAGATCTTAATGCTCAATTCCGCCTCTTGTTCCGGCCGACGGATCATAATGTCATCTAAAGTTATGCGTTTTCTATTCTGATAGAAGGTGTGCAACAGTTCATGAGCTTTTTCCTCAGTCAAATCTTCACGCATCAATTCCTGCAAATAAGGATTCTCTTGAGAGCTGTGGAATTGCAGCATCTTGTCTTGATCCTGTAAGCCTTTGGCACGTTTGCTCAAATGCTCTTGGTCGCTGGAGGTGGGTTGACCGCCACCGTTGATGCAGCCGCCACAACAGGCCATGACTTCGATTAAATCGAAGTTTTCTTCGCCACTGCGCACCTTGTCGATGAGACGGCGAGCATTGGCTAAACCACTGACGATGCCCAAGCGTAAACTTACATCGCCAATGCTGATTTCGGCTACTCTTGTGGATTCAGGACCTCTTAGTTCCCGCACATCCAGCATCTTGCCATGGTTCAATTTGGCTGCCGCATAGCGCAGAACTGCTTCACTGACTCCCCCGGAATTTCCGAAGATTACGCCTGCTCCAGTTTTGAAACCGAAGGGCATGTCATAGGAACCGGGCTCCAGTTTTTCAAACTCGATACCCTGCTCTTTGATCATCAAGGAAAGCTCCTTAGTGGTCAAAACGAAATCCACATCGGGGTTATCCCCTTCAAAAAACTCGGGCCTTTTGGCTTCGTATTTTTTGGCTGTGCAAGGCATGATCGATACTACAACCAGATCTTCACGCTCAATATCCAAAATTTTGGTCAGTTGATCTTTGCACAAAGAACCAAACATCTGCTGAGGTGATTTACAGGTGGAAAGATTGGGCAGCATATCCGGATAATATTGCTCAGCAAATTTTACCCAAGCCGGACAACAGGAGGTGAATTGAGGCAGGTTTTGGCCTTTCAGATAGCGCTCGAGGAATTCGTCCCCTTCTTGCAGGACGGTCAAGTCAGCAGCGAAAGCAGTATCGTAAATTTGGTCAAAGCCCAACATACGCAAGGCAGTGATAATCTGACCGCTGGTGGCGGCTCCTGGTTTATAGCCAAAATATTCGCCTAAAGAAACTCTGACTGCCGGGGCTATTTGAACGACGACTTTTTTCTTAGGATCATGAATCGCTTCCCAGACACCGTCGATTTGTGATTTGGGTGATAGGGCACCGACCGGACAGACTTTGATACATTGTCCGCAGTTGACACATTCCACAGTGCCGAAAGGCTTATCGAAGCTGGCTACTACTGTAGAAGAAAAACCTCTTTGGGCAAAATCTAAGACGCCGACCGATTGAATTTCATTACAAACTCTGACACAGTCTCCGCAGAGAACACATTTGCTGGGATCTCTGACGATCGCATCGGAGGAATCATCTAAAGGTGCAAAATCATGAATCTGTTTGAACCTGACTTTGCTGACACCCAATTGCTGAGCGATTTCTTGCAAGCGACATTCCCCGCTCTTGGGGCAAGTAGTGCAATTTTGATCGTGATGAGCCAACATCAATTCAACGATCATTTTGCGCAAATTCCTAATTTCCTTGGTATTTGTTTTAACCACCATACCATCGGCAGCGGAAGTTGAACAGGAAGGCTGTAAACCTCTGCCTTCAATGTCCACCATACACATGCGGCAGGCTCCATAGACGCTGATTTCAGAATGGTAACAAAAGGTAGGAAGTTCAATGTTGGCTTTGCGAATGACTTCAAGTAAATTCTTTTCCCCTTCAATGGGAACATGAATGCCGTCAACGGTAATATAAGCTTTTTTCATCTCGATCCTCATTTCACAATGGCATTAAACTTGCAGGTATCCATACAGACACCGCAGCGGATGCAGATTTCTTGGTCGATTACATAGGGCACACCCTTGGAACCGGAAATAGCATCTACCGGACAAGCACGAGCGCAAAGGCTGCAGCTTTTACACAGTTCCGGAACGATTACATAGCGGCTCAGGGCCTCACACTGACCGGTTGGGCAGGTTTTATCGAAAACGTGAGCGTCATATTCCTCACGGAAGTATTTTAAAGTTGAAAGAACCGGGTTGGGAGCAGTTTTACCCAGACCACAAAGAGAACCGATTTTGACCACGTGAGCCAGCTCTTCCAAAAGCTCAATGGTCTCAGCAGTTGCCCGTCCTTCGATAATATCGTCTAAGAGCTCCAACATCTGCCTTGTTCCTTCACGGCAGACCACGCATTTTCCGCAGGACTCATTTTGGGTAAACTGCATGAAGAAGCGAGCGATTTTAATCATGCAAGTCTGCTGATTCATGACGACTAAGCCGCCGGAACCGATCATGGCTCCAACTTTTAAGAGATTGTCATAATCCAAGGACATATCCAAATGCTCTTGAGTTAAACAGCCACCGCTGGGGCCACCAATTTGAACTGCCTTAAAATCAGCACCGCGATTGACACCATCATCATCGATGACACCGCCGCCTATGTCGACGATAATCTCTCTTAAGGTTGTGCTAAAAGGTACCTCGATCAAACCCGTATGGGCGACGTGACCTGTTAGGGCAAAAGTCTTGGTGCCGCTGGATTTTTCCGTTCCTTTGGCTGCATATACATCCACACCCATCAACATTGCGACAGGCACTGTAGCAAAGGTTTCCACATTATTGATCACGGTAGGCTTACCGAAAAGACCTCTTTCCGCCGGGAATGGAGGTTTGGGCATAGGCATGCCTCTTTTACCCTCAATAGAAGCCATTAAAGCTGTTTCTTCACCACAGACGAAGGCACCGGCCCCCTCCATGATGCGCATTTCAAAATCAAAATCGCTGCCAAAAATTTTCTTGCCTAAGAAACCTGCTTCTTCAGCTGCCTTGACTGCCAATTTTAAATTTGAAACGGCCAGAGGGTATTCAGTTCTGACATAGATATAACCGACACTTGCTCCAACAGCTTTACCGGCAATGATCATGCCCTCCAAAACGCTGTGAGGATTTCCCTCCATGACGCATCTGTCCATGAAAGCACCGGGGTCACCTTCGTCACCGTTACAGATGATATATTTTTCCGGTCACGGTTGAACCCGGGTCAGATCCCATTTAAGACCGGTAGAGAATCCGCCGCCACCTCTGCCTCTGAGGCCTGAGTCCTTAATTTCTTGACAAACTTCTTGGTCGCTCATCTCTAAAACAGCCTTACGAGCCATTTTATAACCATCATGGGCTATATATTCATCAATATCCTGAGCGTCTATCAGACCGCAAAGGCGCAGGGTTGTTCTTTCTTGTTTGGCATAAAAGGGTATGTGAGCTGTATCTTCCAAGGGTTCATTGGTTTCATCATCATGAATCAGAAGATCGGAAATTATCCGTCCGTTTAAAAGAGTCTCCTCGACGATCCGCTCTACATCACTGACCTTGACTTTGACATAGAATGTACCTTGAGGATAAAGAGTAACCAAAGGGCCCATTTGACAGAAGCCCTGACAGCCACTTTTGGTTAGCATAAAATCTGCTTCTTCTTTTTGCAAAGCAACGGTCGCTTTTAAACCTTTTTCAGCGATGACTCTGTCGAATTCAGCAACAATGTCCAAAGCTCCGTTGGCGACGCATCCAGTTCCGCCGCAGATTACGATTTTTGCCTTATATTGCTCCATACATTCAAAAAAGTGTAACTTTCTTTCTTCTAATGTGCTATGTTGCATTTTATATTTGCGCCTCCTTTGCCTTGATCTCTTTTATCAATTGAACTGTCGATTCGGGAGTCATATGACCATAAACTTGTTCGTTTATAACGATCGCTGGAGCTAGACCACAGGCTCCCAAGCAAGCTACAGTTTCCAGGGTGAAAAGCAAGTCCTCAGTTGTTTTACCGGAAGAAGAAAGTCCCAGCTCCTCGGCAATCGCATCGATCAAACTGGTTGATTTCTTAACATGACAAGCCGTTCCATCACAGACTTTGACTACGTATTTTCCCTTGGGGCTCAGAGTAAAATGAGAATAGAAGGTAGCCACACCATAAACCTGAGAGGTGGATAGTCCTAAGGCTGTAGAAACAAAGGTCATAATCTCTTCAGGCAGATATTGATATTCCTCTTGAATCTCCTGTAAGATTGGAATGAGTTTGTGAGGATCTCTTTGGTGCTGCTCTAAAATCTGACAAACTCTGTCAAATTTTACGGCAATTGCATTTTCCATTTTTTTATCTCCCTTTGGCGAATCAAAAGACAAAAACTTTCAATTCGGTATTTTGTTATCGATTACATCTTAATAGAGAAATCTTTCACAAGCAAATATAAAAACCGTATATCGATATATGAATATCGATATACGGTTATCTATTTATACTTTTATATTTTAACCGGTGTGATCATACTCGGAATTCCAGGCTCTGACTAAGGCTTCATGAGGGCTATTGGCATGCCATAACAACCAATGCAAAGAATGGCCGGCCTGTTCGATCTCGATTTGTTGAAAATCAGCTTGAGCATAATTTTTCTTGGGTTCAATGGTAAAGGATTGAGCCGTCTGGACAAGCCAAGCGCCTAGATCATCGCTTTCTAAATCCAAATATTCCTGACTGATTTTAGGTAAGTTCTCCCACTGATCCGAATTCAGATGACCAACAAACTTTCCTCTTTGAAAGATCTCCCTTATTTCAAGCTTGGGCCCTTCAGACCAAGAGGAATGAGCCAGAGTGACCTGAGGCTTGACTAAATTCCAACGTCGATAGCTCAAACCCATGCGATTAATTCTTTCGATTATAGATTCGGCTCTGCTCAAAGGAAAGCGGACAATGCCTAAGTGAGCCTTGCCACTGCTCAGATTTTGCAAGACGTCTTCATTGCTATCTATGGAAATTTTAATTTCTTTTAAAGGAGTCGGCAAAGCACTGATCGCTTGAGCTAGTTCTTCCGCCAGCAGAGGACAAGTGACGGATGAAATTTTCAGCAAAGAATCGGTGTCTTGGGCAAAGCTGTCCTTCAAAGCATCCATTGCCTGAACGATTTCTTTTCCCTCGAGCAAAAACCTGCGACCCTCAGAAGTCGGCACCACACCGAAAGAAGTTCGTTCAAAAAGTGCTATTCCCAGTTCATACTCCAATTCCCGCAAGGCTCTGCTCAAATTTGGTTGACTCAAAAACAATTTTTCGGCAGCTTTGCTTATAGAACCCTGCTTTTCAATTTCCAAGCACATGCGAATTTGTTGTACTGTCATTTTTCAAATTCTCCTGTCTAGGCTTCTTCAGTAAATTTTTCTTGTAAATGCTGGGAGATTAAAGCAAGGGAAGCTGCCATATTTTCGTTGCGCAAATACACATGTTCCGGCACCTGTAAAACCACTGGAGCAAAATTCCAGATAGCCAAAACTCCTCCCTCAACTAAAAGGTCACAGACTTCTTGAGCCGCCTCTGCGGGCACGGTGATAATACCTATATGAATCTTCATACGTTGAGATAGATTGACTAAGCGGTCTAAGGGAAAGACAAACTTACCATCCAAGCTTTTGTTTTGCAAATCAGGGTTTGTATCAAAAGCTGCCACTATATTCAAGCCGGCATTTTTAAAACCTTCATAGCTGAGTAAAGCCCTGCCCAATTTGCCGGCGCCCACTAGAATCGCTTCGTCTATGCTGTTATAACCTAGGTGTTCTTCCAAACCAATGATCAGCTGACGGATTTCAAAGCCGGCTCTGGGTTTGCCTTTAGTCGGACTGACAGCCGCTAAATCTTTTCTCACTTGAACTTCGTTGAGGCGTAGCTGGGCTGCCAAAGCTGAGGCAGAAATATATTCATCCTTAGATGCATCGAGACCTTTTAGATAATTGAGATAGTTTGGCAAACGACGTAAAGTTTGGACCGATAGGGATTTTTTTGTACTTCTTTTATCCATTTACATCCCTCCTATCATCCTTGATCAATCAGTACAATTGTATCGATTGGTCGGCTCCTTGTCAAGAAAACTTTCCTTTAATTGCCTCTTCCCTAGGCCTTTGTGATGACCAAGCTATTTTTAGACTTTTACTTTTAAAATAAGATCGCCAAGAGGCTCTGAAGAAAAAGCCAAAGAAATTTTTACGATGTATTTCTAAATACCCAACTATTTTAGCGCTTACCTCTTAAAGTCATGTCCAACTCAGCTACCAGCTAAAAGCGAAATGCCATTTCACATATACCATTCCAACTACCGAACGGGTTTGGAAGGGCATATTTTAAAAATAAGATCGCCAACAAACTCTGAAGAAAAAGCCAAAAAAAATTTACGATATGCTTTTAAATAAGGAACTACTTTAGCACTTACTTTTAAGCTGCTCCCATGCAGAATCCAGAATAAAAAAAGCGGAACTGCTCTAAGGCTGCTCCGCTTTTATCGTTTTTTGTTTGAGCTTTTCGGAAGCTATTCAGAGACCGCTTCAGTCTCTTCTTCTTCCCCGGCATTGATCAGCAGTAAAATAGGCTGCTTCTCTCTGCGCAAGACGCTGTCATCGACAATTATCTTTTTTACATCCCTTCGAGATGGGATCTCATACATAATATCGATCAGAGCATCCTCCATAATCGCTCTCAAACCTCTGGCTCCGGTATTGCGAGCTATCGCTTCTTTAGCTACTTCTTGTAAAGCGCTATCCGTTATCTCAATTTCCACTCCATCAAAGGCAAAAAGCTGTTTGTATTGTTTGACCAGAGCATTTTTAGGCTCTGTTAGAATACGAACCAAAGCATTCTCGTCTAAAGATGTTAGAGTAGCAATTACCGGAATTCGACCAACCAATTCTGGAATCAAACCGTATTTGATTAAATCTGCCGGAACGGTTTGGGTTATAAGCTCATTGAAGCCCATATCCTTGGCCGTTCTGATTTCAGAACCAAAACCAATGGTGGTCTTACCAATTCTATTTTCAATGATTTTTTCCAAGCCGTCAAAAGCTCCTCCGACAACAAAGAGAATGTTGGTGGTGTCCAACTGAATGAACTCCTGATGAGGCAGCTTACGCCCCCCTTGCGGCGGCACATTGGCTACCGTTCCTTCCAGGATTTTCAGTAGTGCCTGCTGAACCCCTTCGCCTGAGACGTCTCGGGTAATGCTTCTGTTCTCGCTGCGCCGGCTTATCTTATCTATTTCATCTATATAGATAATGCCATGTTCAGCTCTTTCAACATTATAATCAGCTGCCTGAATCAAGCGCAACAAGATGTTCTCAACGTCTTCTCCCACGTAACCAGCCTCAGTCAAAGTGGTGGCATCGGAAATTGCGAAAGGCACATTGAGAATCCGAGCCAAAGTCTGAGCCAGGTAAGTCTTACCTACACCAGTCGGTCCCAAGAGCAAGACATTGCTCTTTTGCAATTCGGTAAATTCGCTTTCTTCGTCTTCATCTTTAGAGCCGTGCTGGCCTTTAATTTTAATCAATCTTTGCTGACGAATTCTTTTGTAATGATTATAGACTGCAACGGCTAAAGACCTCTTCGCTTCGTCCTGCCCAATCACATATTGATCAAGAGCTTCTTTAATCTCTTTAGGGCGCATTAATTCTTCTGTTTCCAAGGCTGAATGTAGCTCAGATGAAAATTCGTCTTCTAATATTTCATTGCACAAGCCTATACACTCATCGCAGATGAAAACTCCATTGCCTGCCACAAGCTTGCGGACTTGATCTTGAGGCTTGCCGCAGAATGAACAATGGAATTGTTTTTTGTCTTCTCGGTTTCCTTTAGCCATAAAATTCCTCTTTTTCTATTCCTTTTCAGCTAATAAAAAGTCTATTGTCTTTTTGTAATTGAGTTCAGAAAGAAGCTGTTCTTGAGCACCTGCTCCCATGGCTATTTTCTTAAACTCTTCAACTTCCATTTGATAATTTTGAGCCAATTCAGTGATATATTCTTCCAACTCTTCTTCACTGGCCACAATATTTTCTACTTTAGTTATTTCATCCACCACCAAAGTATGGCGAACGGCTTTTTCGGCTTGAGGCATAAAGTCAGCAATCATGTCCTCATGGGTTTTATTTAGAATCTTCTGATAGTCTTCCATTCTCAGACCTTGTTGCATCAGGCTTCCTTCGAAATTCTGTAACATCTGTTCGGCTTGACGGCTGATCATCACGGGAGGAATATCAACTTGAGCATTCTCAACGACTTTGGTTAAAATTGCTTCTCTTTTCGCTTCTTTGTTTTGAACCTCTGTGGTCTCTACTAAGTTCTTTTTGATTTCGGCTTTTAATTCTTCCAAGGTATCAGATTCTGAAACATCCTTGGCAAAATCATCGTCCAAGGGCAGAACTTCTCTTCTTCTTATTTCATGAAGCTTACACATGAAAACTGCATCTTTACCAGCTAATTCTTCAGCATGATAATCTTCTGGGAATTTAACTTCCACCTTGATATCCTCGCCAATACTCTGACCTACCAGCTGATCTTCAAATCCAGGGATAAAAGAATTGCTACCTAATTCCAAATCGTAATTTTCCCCTTGACCACCGGGAAACTCTTCTCCATCTACAGAACCGCTGAAGTCCAATTTAACAAAATCGCCATCCTGAGCCGGTTCATCTTCAATGGGAACCAGACGAGCATGTTCGTTTTGCAGACGGGTTAGCTCTTCGTCCACATCCTTGTCTTCGATTTCACGGGTTTCATATTCGACTTCTAAGTCCTTATATTCACCCAGCTCAACTTCAGGTGTTAAGGTTAAAATAAATTTAACCTCGGCTTTTTCCCCTTTAGCAAAAGCAACTACATCCACTTCGGGGCTATCGATAGGCTCAACCTTGGTCTCTTGCAAAACATAATCATAAGCTTCGGGTAAGAGTATATCCAAAGCGTCATCATACAAAATTTCAACACCGTAACGAGCTTCTAAAATTGGACGGGGCAATTTACCTTTGCGAAAACCCGGTGCATTGATTTGTTTGACCACTCGTCTGTAGGCTTGAGCTAAACTGGCTTCGACTTCTTCAGGGGTCAATTCCATTTCAACGGTCAGTAAATATTTTTCCCTTGATTGAGATTTAATTTCCATAGTATCCTCCTTGTATTTGGACAAATATATAAAGGGCTGCTAAAAAACAAGACCTCTTGGTTAAAAACCCAGTTTTTTGACAACTCCTACCTATTATAGCAAACAACTTTTGAATTGCAAGGTTATTTAATCACAGTTTTTTAATCGAAACTAACGAATTGCTTTAAAGAATTGACCAAAACCCTTTAATTTGAGGAAAAAGCCCTATAAACCTGTCCTCAGCTCAATAATAACATCACGAATCAGAGCTGCTTCTTCAAACTCTAAAGCCTTGGCAGCTGCCTTCATTTCTCTTTCTAATTTTGATAACAATTCGTGCAATTCTTTTCTATCCATTTTCTTAACATCTTCTCGGCTCAAAATTGCTTGATCACCGGGTCGATCGATATCATCTATGACAGAGCGCACATCCTTGCGAATGGTCACGGGGGTAATATTATATTTTTGGTTATACTCAGCCTGCAGCTGTCTGCGCCTTTCAGTTTCACCGATGGCTCGTGACATGGAGTTGGTGATTTTGTCCGCATACAAAATCACAGTGCCATTGACATTTCGGGCTGCTCGACCGATTGTCTGAATCAGAGATCGTTCAGAACGTAAAAAGCCTTCTTTATCCGCATCCAAAATGGCCACCAGGGAAACCTCAGGTAGGTCTAGGCCCTCTCTCAGCAAGTTAATACCCACTAAAACATGGAAAACTCCCATTCTTAAATCTCTGATTATTTCCATTCGCTCCAAGGCGTCAATATCATGGTGTAAATAGCGAACCTTAACCCCCAACTGGGCAAAATATTCGGTCAGGTTTTCAGCCATTCTTTTAGTCAAGGTGGTGATTAAAACTCGTTCGTCATTTTCGGTCCTTTTTCTGATTTCTTCCAAAAGATCGTCGATCTGGCCATTGCTAGGCCTTACAAACAGCATGGGATCGAGCAGACCTGTTGGTCTGATAATCATTTCAACAGTCTTTTCAGCATGTTCTGCCTCATAAGGACCGGGCGTCGCTGAAACAAACACCACTTGATTGATCCGTTCTTCAAATTCGCTAAAAGTCAAAGGGCGATTGTCAAAAGCTGAAGGCAAGCGAAAACCATACTCCACCAGCTTATCTTTACGGGCTTTATCACCGGCATACATGCCTCTGACTTGAGGCAGAGAGACATGGGACTCATCCACCATCATGAGGAAGTCTTCCGGAAAATAGTCCAGCAATACATCAGGGGCACTCCCGGGCATGCGTCCTTGCAAAGGCCTGGAATAATTTTCAATACCGCTGCAAAAACCCATTTCCAAGAGCATTTCCAAATCGTATTCAGTTCTCTGCTTGATTCGCTGAGCCTCAACAAGAAGATCCCTTTCCTTAAACCAGGCTATCCTTTCTTCCAACTCAACTTCTATTTCCTTAATTGCTCTTTTAATATTTTCCTCTGAGGTCACATAGTGACTGGCCGGGAAAATATCTATTTCTGTCGGTGTTTCTAAAATCTCTCCGGTCAGAATATTGATCAAAGAAATTCGATCCACTTCATCGCCGAATAACTCCACCCGATAAGCCAATTCATTTGTATTGGCAGGAACGATTTCTAAAGTGTCACCTCTGACTCGGAAACGTCCTCTCTGAAAATCCATTTCATTTCTTTGGTATTGAATTGCCACCAAACGGCGTAAAATCTCTTCTCTTAGCATGGTTTGTCCGACTTTTAGATTCAGATGCAAATTCAAGTATTCGGCCGGTGAACCCAGACCGTAAATACAAGACACGCTGGCTACAATGATAACGTCGCGACGACTTAAAAGGGCCGTTGTAGCTGCGTGTCTCAATTTGTCTATCTCGTCATTTATAGAGGCATCTTTTTCTATATAAGTGTCAGTATGGGGAATATAAGCTTCCGGCTGATAATAATCATAATAGGAAACGAAGTATTCCACCGCATTGTCGGGAAAAAACTCTTTAAATTCGCTGCACAATTGAGCTGCTAAAATTTTGTTATGGGCTAAGACTAAAGTCGGTTTCTGAGTCCTATCGATTACATTAGCCATAGCAAATGTCTTTCCCGAACCGGTTACTCCTAAAAGAGTTTGAGCTTTTACGCCTTTGTTAATCCCACTGACCAGTTGCTCTATGGCCTGAGGCTGATCCCCTGCCGGAGCAAAAGGCGATTTAAGCTTAAACAAAGACATCTTCTGTTCCTTTCATCTATTTAATCTGTTCAAGCAAAGCGTCCTGAGCTTTGTCTAATTGTATATCCGATTCTGCTTCAGCTTGTTCTAAGCAATCTGCATTTAACCTCTGCACTGTGATTAAATCCAATTGGCCCGTTGGATTCAAACCTCGGCTCTCTTGATAAGATTTAAGAGCATTTTTAGTTGCACTGGCAAATTCCTTTTCAGAAACTTCGAACCCCTGGCTGGAAAGCTTAGCTTGTAAGAGATCTATATCCCGTTGGACCAGCTTATCCTGCTCGAAAACACCGAGAGGAAAAGCCGGATCATAGACGACTAAATCCGGTTGCAATCCATTTTCAGCAACCCAATGACCATCCCTTGTATACCAATTGCTGGTTGTAAAAGTTACACCTGAACCATTTTTCAATGGACTGGAGCTCTGGCCCACACCCTTGCCATAGGTACTGGTTCCTACTAAAATCGAACCGCTATCTTGCAGGGCACCGGCTAAAACTTCAGAGGCACTGGCCGAATACTGATTGACCAAAACAACCAGAGGATAGTCTCTTTCCTCTAAATGTGAATGCTCTTCAATAGTATAGCCATTGGCATAAGTTATAGAAAATATTTTACCATAGGGAACGATTTCTTGAGCCGCTTCGACAACACCTGTATGGGTACCGCCGCCATTGGAGCGCAGATCCAAAATCAGACCTTTCATGCCCTGCTCTTTTAAATCCTGAAGAATTTTACCCAGCTGCTTGCCTGTCTGATCATTAAAAGAAGTGATTTCCACATATCCGATCTGATCATCCAGCATGGAGCCGGTCACCGTGATAGTCTCGACTAGCTCTCGGGTGACGACAACATCGAAGTCTTCCATCACTCCCGGACGACGAATCTTCAAAACGACATCAACACCGACTTCACCCCGAACCAAGACAATACCATCCTGAGTTGACCAACCAGCAACATCAATACCATCGACTTCAAGAAGTTGATCTCCGGTTTTCAAACCTGCTTTCTGGGCCGGTGAGCCCTCATAAGGCTGAACAATGGTGATATAACCACCACTGCTGATGACCGAAGCCCCAATCCCGGAATAAAAACCGCTGCTATCGTCCATGCGAATATTAAAATCTTTCTCTCTATAGTAAGAAGCATAATCATCATCCAAGACATTTAGCATAGCTTCAATAGCACTGTCAACCAGCTCACTTTTGTTAGGATCTAGGGTTGAACTGGTCTTTAAGAACTCGTAAACTTGCAAAAACGAATAAAGATCCTCATCTTCTTCAACTGATTTAATAATTTGAGCGGCTGCTTCGGAGCTGGCCTGCCCTGTGTTGACCAGATGGTTCCTTTGATATAATTGAATTCCATTAAAAATTAAAGCAGCAGTTAAAAAAAGACTGCCCAAAAAGAAGAAAAAGAAATTGCTCTGCTTCTTTTCTGGTTTTTTCTGTCGATCCAACAAAATTTCCGAATTATTTCTATCTTCAATCTGTTCTTGTTCATAATCTTTTAGCATAATACACCTCGAAAGTTTTCCATCGATTACCAACCTAAATAGTCACGGGGGTTTACTCTCTCACCATTGACTCTAAACTCAATATGCAAATGAGGACCGGTGCTCCAACCGGTGCTGCCTACTAAAGCTATGACATCGCCTCGGTCCACCGTATCCCAAGCATTGACATAAAGTTCAGAGCAGTGAGCATACAAGGTCACTATGCCGTCCCCATGATCTATCATGACCATATAACCATAGCCACCGGAATTCCAGCCGGAAAAAATCACTGTTCCGGCATCCACTGCCACTATTTCCGATCCATAATAACCTGCTATATCCAAGCCACCATGGAAATTACTCTCATAACCTCCGAAAGGATCGTCTCTCCAACCGAACTCATCGGTCGTGTAACGGGTACTGGGCACCGGCCAAGTATAAATACCGGTTCCTAAACTGGGGCCCTGATTCTGTAACTGCAGCTCCCTGATTGTTGCTTCCAAGGCTACCGCTTGGCGCTCAAATTCGTTATAGGCTTTTAACCATGACTCCTTTTGGCTGAGGATATTGTCCATCAGATCGCTACGTTCTTGACGCATATCCGACAATTCCTCTTCCCTGACCTGAGCCTGATATTCTAAAGAGGCCAGATATTTAAAATTGTCTTCCAATTGTAAATTTGCTGCTTCTCTTTCCGCCTGTAAAATCTTTTGCTCTTCTAAAATTTCTAAATCCCTTTGCAAAAGAGTTGTTAAATTGTCAAACTGAACCAGGAAATCAGCAAAGGAATCGCTGCCAAAAAAGACTTCCAAATAACTGATATTGCTGTTTTCATAGAGGGATCTCAATCTTTGCTTAGAAAGAGCTTCCTGGGCTTCGACCCTTTGATTGAGCTCACCCAAATGCACATTTCCCGCTTCAATATTTTTTTCTGCCACGGTTTTTTGGTCACCCAGATAATCCAATTGATTTTCTGTCCATTCCAATTCCCAGTCTACGGCGGAAATTTCATACATAATACTGTCTGTCTGCTGATCAGCCCACTGAATTTTGCCCCAAAGATGTTGTTTTTGGGCATTGGCTTCTTCCAAGGCATTGCGATAATCATCGATTTCGTCGGCCTTCAACCAGGGCTGAGTGAAAAAAAGGCTGAACAAAATCATCAGCCAGATTAGCCTGAATCTTTTTGCCATTAAATCACTCCTCTATACTTTGAGATATTTACCTAAGGAAATCATACTGCCAAAAAAGCCGATGGCAAGTCCTCCCAAGGCGATTATCTGAATTAGATTAAACAAATGGGGATTAGCCGGTAACATTGGTAAAAAGGGGATTTCTCTAATCACATAAGCATATAAGCGTGAATAGAGAGCTAAGAGAATTAGCCCGGCTATTAACGCTCCAAGCAGACCTAAGATCATACCCTGGAGCAAAAAGGGCCAACGAATAAACCAATCGGAGGCTCCCACATATTTCATAATTTGAATTTCTTCCCCCCGAGCATCTATGGTCAAGCGGATCGTGTTCATCAAGACCAGCAAAGATGACGCACTCAGACCGACTGCCAAGAAGAACATGCCAATTCTCAAAGAGGTGCTGAGGCGAGTCAGCTTTTCCACTTCGTCACGACCAAATCGCACCTCGGCAATATCCCTGATAGTTTCTGTTACCTGAGCTATCTGAGGAACTTCATTGCTCTTTTTCACATAAATTTCAAAGGAATGACGCAGAGGGTTGTCCTCTTCGTAGCCCGTCAAAAGACCTTTGCGTTTGCCCAAGCGCTCGGACAAACGTTCTAAAGCTTCCTGATTAGAAACAAAATAGACCCTTCTGACTCCTTCAATTTCGGATAATTCTTGTTCGATTGCTTGGATTCTCTCAGTTTCAATATCATCTCTTAAAAAAGCGGTGATCTGTAATTTTTGTTCCTCATCTTTAATCATATAGTTTAAATTGGATGTGAAGAGGAAGAAAAAGCCCATGATCACAAACATGACCAGAGTTATACCAACAGAAGCTAAAAGCATGCTCTTATTGTGGCGCATGTCCTGAAATGCCTCTTTAAAATAATAGCTGACGCTCTTTATCTTCAAGAAGAGACACCTCCCTTTGTCTGGTCCAAAACCTTCTTGCCACTTTCAATGATGATCATTCTTTGTTGCATAAAATTGACCATTTCTCTATCATGAGTGGCCATCAAGACGGTCATGCCCCGCTCATTGACTAAATTGAGCAAACGCATAATTTCTTTGGCTGTAGCTGAATCAAGGTTACGGGTAGGCTCATCACAGATTAAAATCCCCGGGTCATTGGCCAAAGCTCTGGCGATGGCTACTCTTTGTTGCTCGCCCCCGGACAATTGATCGGGATAAGAATCCTTTCTGGGTAAAAGTCGAACCAGTTCCAATAATAAAGGAACTCTTTCTTTAATATGAGTTTCGGAAGCTTCAACAACCTTCATAGCAAAGGCTACATTTTCATAGACTGTCTTATTGGGCAAGAGGCGAAAGTCCTGGAAAACCACACCCAAACGCCGCCTCAGAGCTGCTACTCGGCTCCGGCGTAAAGTATTGATGACCTGATTTTCCAGAATTATTTGGCCGGAAGTAGGTCGTTCTTCCAGAGTTAAGAGCCGGAAAATCGTAGACTTACCGGCACCACTGGGGCCCATGATATAGACAAACTCGCCCCGTTTTATATTAAATGATACATTGTCAAGAGCACAGACCTGGTTTTCAAAAGTTTTTGTTACAGAGTCAAAGGTAAGCATAAAGCGCCTCCTTAGAAATATTACCGCTAATCGAACAGTTTATGCCTATTAACATTGAAAATTTCGACAATTCTCTTTGTTTCTCCTCTACTCAGACCTAATTTTAGCCAAAAATGTTCCTTGAATTTAAAAGTTGTTTATTTTATGGTTTCGGGTTATGATAGAGTGTAAGACTTAAATTATCGGAATCAGCTGGAATTTTCGATAAAATTTATAAATAAAACTAGAAATAAAGGAGGAATCATGGCAAAAAAAGCAAATAAAATGCAGGTGATTCCCTTAGGCGGAGTCAGCGAAATTGGCAAGAACATGACGGTTCTGCGCTATGGTCAAGAGATCATCATAATTGATGCCGGTTTGAAATTTCCCGACGACAATATGCCGGGAATCGATTATATTATACCAAATTTCAACTATTTAATCGATCATAAAAACTTGATCAAAGGACTTTGCCTGACCCATGGCCACGAAGATCACATTGGAGCCGTAGTCTTTTTGCTCAAGGAATTGCAAATACCCATCTATGGATCACCATTGACCCTAGGGCTCTTGAGCAATAAACTCAAGGAACATCGCCTGGAAGCTAAAACTCAGGTTGTTGAAAACGGAGAAACGATTCGATTAGGCCGTCATTTTAAAATCGAGTACATTCAAAACAACCATTCCATCCCCGACAGCTTTGCTATGGCAGTGACGACCCCGGCCGGCGTCTTAATTCATACGGGTGATTTTAAAATTGACAATACCCCGGTAAGCGGCCCAACCATCAACCTGCCTCGACTGGCTGAGTATGGCAGTCAGGGGGTTTTGGCCTTGATGATAGATTCAACCAATGCCGAAAAAGAAGGATATACAAAATCAGAAAAAATAGTCGGTAAAACCTTAGAAGAAGTATTGGCAAAATACCCAGAAGACCGGATTTTTGTGGCTACTTTCGCTTCAAACATCCACCGCATCCAGCAGGTTTTCACAGCGGCCGAAAAATACGGCAGAAAAGTCGCCTCAGTCGGTCGAAGCATGATCGGTAATATCGAAATTGCCACCCGTTTAGGCTATTTAAAATACAACAGTCGAAACTATATCGCTATTGAGGATATAGGCAATTACTCCGACCATGAATTATTAATAATTTCTACCGGGTCCCAGGGAGAACCTTTGGCGGGCTTAACCAGAATGGCTGCTCAAAACCACCATCGAGTCAATATTAAATCAGGAGATGTTGTAATCCTTTCGTCAACACCGATTCCAGGCAATGAAAGATTGATTTCTAAGGTAATCGACGGCCTTTACCGACTGGGAGCAAAGGTGCTTCACCAAGGCATGTACGATGTCCATGTTTCCGGTCATGCCAGTCGTGAAGAGATTAAAATGATCATCGGCTTGGTTCAGCCTCAATTTATTATTCCCTTCCATGGCGAGTATAGACATCAAGCTGCCATGATGCGGTTAGCCAAAGAAATGGGTTTTAAAAAAGAACAGAATTACCTGGCTGAAATCGGTGATGTCATAGAAGTTTCAGAAAATGGCATCAGAAAAGTAGGAGCTGTCGCCAGCGATCCCGTCTATGTGGATAGCAGTAGCCGCCGGCCCGTTGGCACTTCGGTCATCAAAGATAGATTACAAATTTCCTTGGACGGGATGCTGACAGTTGTCATCGCCCTGGATAAAAGGAGCAAAACCATCTTGGCCGGGCCTGAATTGATCACTCGAGGATTCATTTATGTCAGGGAGTCTGAAGACCTGATGAAGGATCTGCATCAGCTGACCTTAGGTCTGATCAATGAGCAAATACTATCGGGAAGACCCCAGGTCAATCGAATTGCCCAAGTTTTAAAGGATTCGCTCAGCGCCTATATTTTTGAAAGAACTGAGCGAACCCCGATTATCTTACCTTTAATTGTCGAAATCTAGAAACAAAAAAAAGCCAGAAAATCTATGCTGGGAATAAAATTGTACAGAAGAAAAGCCAAGCGATTTTGCTTGGCTTTTTTTTAACGTTTGCGTCCGCTGATCAAGTTTTTTTCTAAGAAGTTTAAAGAGTCAAGAGCAGCACAAGTGCCTAAGCCAACGCAATCGATGGGGTTTTCAGCCATAAAGGTTTGAATTCCTGTCTCTTGGGTCATCAGTTTATCCAAGCCATCGATCAGGGCTCCGCCTCCGGTCATGATAATACCTCGATCCATGATATCCGCTGCTAACTCAGGTGGCGTTCTTTCTAAAACGGATTTGACCAAACTGACTATAGCATCGATGGGCTCCTGCATAGCTTCCATGGCTTGTTCCGAGGTGATGGTCACATTTTTGGGCAAGCCGGTGACTAAGTCTCTTCCTCTGACTTCCAGATATACTTCTCTCGAACCGGGGAAGGCTGTGCCTGCTTGAATTTTAATATCCTCAGCTGTTCTTTCACCGATCAGTAAACGATATTCATTGCGCATAAAACGAATAATTGCTTCGTCAAGCTTATCCCCTGCTATTCTGGCTGCCTCCGAAACCACGATTCCCCCTAAGGAAATAACGGCTACATCGGTTGTTCCCCCGCCAATGTCTACGACAATGGCGCCGTTAGGCTTGGAAACATCAATGCCTGCGCCTAGGGCTGCTGCCAAGGGTTCTTCAATCAACCAGGTTTGACGAGCCCCGGCCTCACTGGCAGCTTCCAAAACAGCCCTCTGTTCAACGGTAGTAATACCCGAAGGCACACCTATCATCAATCTGGGGCCGAAAAAGCGGCTCTTGCCACAAACCTTACGAATAAAAGCCTGAAGCATTTGCTGAGTCACATCGTAATCGGCTATAACACCGTCGCGCATAGGACGAACTGCTATAATATTGCCGGGGGTTCGACCAATCATCTGTCTGGCTTCTTCACCGATTGCCAGAGGTTTATTGGTATCCCGATCAACTGCCACAACAGATGGCTCATTTAATACAATTCCTTTATTTTTTACGGAAACTAAAACGCTGGCCGTACCTAAGTCGATACCCACGTCCATTCCAAAACCAAACATCCGTTTTCCTCCTCTAAAGGCTCTCTTTATTGACGCCTTAACAATCAAAAGTTCGCCATAACAATTTCTATTCCTGCTTTAAGTCAATATTATTTTTCTGCTGCTTGGGAAAATAGTTTGTATTCAACCATCTTAAGCCTTCCCGCAAAACAATGCGATCTCTCAACAATATATATTTCATAGTATAATCACGACATTGGTTCTTTTTCATTCTAAAACTTGCTTGTTTTGGCGTCAACCAGCGCAATTGAAAACCCAAACGCTTTTCATTATTGCTCAAGGAACTGCCCCTGTAAGGTCCGGAAACCTCAGCTACGAAACAATGAGAATATTGCAGAAAATTATTTTTGGCTTTGTGCTCTTCAATGCCCCCTAATTCCGTTAAAATACGGACAGGAAAGCCCGTTTCTTCCATAACTTCCCGGTGAAAAGCATCTTCTTTACTCTCTCCGGGCAGCAAGCCACCTCCGGGCAATTTGTAAATACGCATTCTACTCAAATACATAAGAGCAATTTTACCCTCCGCATTGACGATTACACCTCGGGAGCCGTAACGAGAAATCTTTTCCACAGGACCTAGGTCTTCTCCAGTTACATGGCGATCCGTTACTCTGCCCAAAAAGCGCATTTACCTTACCTCCTCATTTTTTTCAGACTAATTTAATTTTCAGAGTCCAAAGGACGCATCAAGGGGAACAAAACACCGTCTCGAATATTTTCTAAATTCAATAAAACTTGCAGGAGGCGATCGACTCCGATACCCCAACCGGATATAGGAGGCATACCATATTCCATAGCTTTTAAATAATCCTCATCCAAGGGCATGGCCTCTTCGTCACCGGAGAGACGCAATTTCGACTGCTCTTCCAAGCGCTTACGCTGATCAATAGGATCGACCAATTCGGAATAAGCATTGATTATTTCCGCTCCATTGACTACCAATTGGAAACGATCGACTATATCCGGATTGTCATCGTTTCTTCTGGCCAAGGGAGAAAGGTCGATGGGATGATTGATCAAAAACACCGGCGAAATCAGATGGGGTCTGCTCACCTTTTTGTAGAGCTGATCGATTAGATTGCCTTTACCCAAAGTTGCTACATGATCGTGGTCTAATTTAATTCCCTTAGCTTTTATAGCCTCTAAAAGAGCAGGGCCATCGGCATACTGATCGATATCAAGACCCGTATCCTTTAAGATCAATTCCCTAAACGAGACAACCGGCCAATCCAAACCGAAATCTATCTCAGCTTCTCCGATGGTGACTGTGGTCTGACCAAACAACTCTTTTAAAACATGAAGGATCATGTCTCTCAACAATTTCATATTGTCTTGATAATTAAAGTAAGCACTATAACCTTCGATCATAGTAAAATCCTGTAAATGCACAGGACTGACACCTTCATTGCGGAAACAGCGAGAGACTTCAAAAACATGATTAAAGCCACCGACTATCAGCCTTTTCAAATAGGTTTCCGGGGCTATCCGCAAATACACATCGATGTCCAGAGCTTTATGATGAGTCAGGAAAGGAGTCGCTAAAGCTCCGGAGGCCTGATTGGTCAAGACGGGTGTTTCAACTTCGATAAATCCTTTATTTTCTAAAAAATGACGAATGCTGGAAAGCATTTTAGAGCGCATCAGAAAAACCCTTCGGCTTTTCTCATTGGCTACCAAATCCAAATAGCGTTGGCGGTAGCGCAGCTCTGTATCGGTCAACCCATGCCATTTCTCAGGAAGTTCTCTCAAAGCTTTACCTAAAAACACATATTCATCAACTCTCAGGGATCGCTCACCGGTCCGGGTAGTAAAAATTGTGCCGTGAGCTCCTAGAAAATCGCCTATATCAACTGTTTTATGGAAAAAATCGTAGCCTTCGCCAAGTGAATTCTCCCTCAAAACAATTTGCAATCGGCCCTGGATATCCTGTAAATGAGCAAATGTAATTTTTCCCATCTTGCGGATAGAGATTATTCTTCCGGCTATGCTGACATTCTCTGTATCGTCAGGCAAAGAAAAAGCCTCTTCTAAAGTGTGGGAGACCTTAAAATGTTCAGGATATAATTGCACACCGGCTTCTTCTAAGTATTTCAGTTTATCGACACGATAATCAGCAAATCCTTCGTAATAGGACCGGTTTTTTTCTATATTCATTGAGTATGCCTCCGTTAATCTTTATTTAATTATTGTACACTTTGCTCTGGCTCTATGTCAAGGTATAGACTGAGAAATTTAATGGCAGAAATGTTTAGCCTCAGTTGACAAGATTTTATCTTCGTTCTATAATGAACTATCTTGTTTGTAAGCAAATCAAAATCATAAAAGGGGCGATAAAAGCAATGGCAAATGATCTACATACACTCTTATACGGTGTGTTTCAAAGCCATGTTCGTTTAAGTAGCAGTGCCTTCAGCAAGCTCGATTTGAGCAGCGCCCAGCCTAAAATCCTCTATTATCTCAAAGAACATGGAGGAGCCAGGCAAAAGGACATTGCCGAAGGATGCAATATAGATCCGGCAACAGTGACCAGCGTGATCAAAGGCATGGAAAAAAACGACCTGATCATCAGGAGAACCGACGAACAGGACCGTCGTGTCACCCGCACCTATTTAACAGAAAAAGGACAGGATTTAATTGCCGCGATAAGCAGTGGTTTCGAAAACATCGAGAGATTGGCATTTAGTGGATTTAATCAAAAAGAAGCCCAGGATTTCAAGTCTTTTTTACAACGAATGGGAGAGAATCTTCATTTAGCAGAACATAATCAAAGTTTAAACTGAAAGAGGTTGGCATTATTTTGAACAAAAATCAAGGGAAAGCCAATATCAGAGATATGACTAAGGGTGAACCTTTACCTCTGATAGTGGCTTTTGGTATGCCCATGTTGGTTGGCAATATCTTTCAACAATTCTATAATCTGGTCGACTCAATTGTAGTCGGCCGCTTCGTCGGCTCCCAAGCTTTAGCCGCAGTTGGCACCAGTGGGCCTTTAATCAGCTTGCTGATTGCTTTAGCCATGGGCTTAACTATGGGCTCAGGGATCGTGGTTTCCCAACTTTTTGGAGCTAAACAAAATAAAAAAATCAAAGCAACAGTTTCCACTACCTTGATTTTCCAAAGCATATTGGCAGTGGTCATGACATTTTTAGGTCTGGTCCTACACAAGCCAATGCTCGAGATGATTAAGGTGCCGGCTGAAATCTTCCCGGACGCGGCAGCCTACATGAGAATTTATTTTCTCGGCTTATTCTTCCTTTTCACCTACAACACATTTGCTTCGATTTTAAGAGCTCTGGGTGATTCAAAAACTCCCTTGTATTTCTTAATCCTGTCCAGTTTGATCAATACGGTGTTGGATCTGTATTTTGTCGTTTCACTAAAAATGGGCGTGGTCGGAGTTGCTTGGGCAACTTTGATTGCTCAGGGGGTAAGCGCCTTTCTCTGTTTCATCTATGCGATGCTGAGAATCGAGTATTTCCGCTTTGGCAAAGGTGAATTTGTCTTTTCCAAAGAGATTTTTGTCGACATTTTGCGCATAGGCATCCCCAGCTCCCTACAAAGTTCAGTCGTTCATATAGGTTTTATTTTGATGCAAAATTTGATCAACAGCTTCGGAGCTTTAAATATGGCTGCCTACACTGCAGCTTCCAGACTGGAAGGGCTATCCCATCTGCCTTCAGGCAACTTCACCCAAGCTCTCTCGACCTTCGTCGGTCAGAACATGGGAGCGGGTCAAACTGAAAGGGTCGTCGAAGGCCGGCGCAGTGTAGTCAAATTGACCAGTATCATCAGTATAGTAACTGCGGCTGTCTTCTTTGCTTTGGGGCCAAAATTAATCGGTATCTTTATTGATGGTTCAGAAATGGAAGTCATCACAAGAGGAAGTACTTTTTTAAAAATATATGCACCATTTTTAATTTTCTTCTCCCTGATGGGTTCCAATACAGCAGTTTTAAGGGGTTCCGGTGATTCTCTCTTTTCCATGATTTGTGGTTTTGCCGACTTAGGAGTAAGGGTTTTAGCAGCTTACACTTTAGCTGCCATTCCACAAATTGGCTTTTGGGGAATTGCCATGGCCATACCCATTGGTTGGGCAGCATCAGCCTTGATCAGCTATTTACGCTATAGAAGCATGGCCTGGATCGATAAAACCGTCTCTTCTTTGGCTCATGATTAGTAAGTTTAAATTGCAAGAGGATTTTTTCTAGCAAAAAATCTAAGCTCATATAAAACAAGTTCAAACAAAAAACAAGCTCATAATAAAAAGCCTTCTGCTCTTCAAGCAGAAGGCTTTTTATTATCCTGCCCAGCTTTTAGCAATTTCTGCTTCAGCCACAACAGGTACTATTTTTAACAGCCTCTTTCCGGCTCTTTCCATTTGCCTTTTCAAAAAATAAGCTGCCTCCAAGGCTTCTTCCTCCGGCACCTCCATGAGAATTTCATCGTGAACCGAAGCAACAATCCGCCACTCCGGGTTATCCCTCTCTTCGACAATGTAACTGAGAGCAATTTTTGTGATATCAGCTGCAGTTCCTTGGACCGGCATATTGTAAAGACCGGCAACACCGGCTCTACCGCCCCAGATGTAGCGCCTTCCGGTTAGGGTTCTGCTTTCACTTAAAATTTTCTGTTTTCTGCGTCTGGCATCCTCGGCTCGAAGTTGCCCATGCCAGCGATCTATACCCCGGTAGGCTCTAAAATATAATTCTCTGAACCTCTCAGCTTCAGCTAAGGTCATGTCGATTGAATAGGTGTCAACGGAATAATTCATCAGACCTCGAGCTCCCATGGCATAGATTAAACCAAAATTTATAGCTTTAGCAGCTTGCCTTTGCTCTGGAGTCACCGAACTCAAAGGAACCGACCTGACCAGGGAAGCTGTAAGCTTATGTAAATCTTCTCCTTTTTGATAGGCTTTGATCATTCTCTGATCCCCGGCGATTTCAGCTGCTACTCGCAATTCTATTTGTGAATAGTCAGCGATTATCAAGGATTTGCCTGGCTCAGCTTGCCAGCAAGCCCGAAAACTCTTCTCTCTGGGAGTCTGCTGGATATTGGGTGAAGAACAGGAAAAACGACCACTAGCCGAACCCATCTGATCATAATGGGAATGGACCCGACCGGTTTTAGGATTGACGAATTTCGGCAGGGCATCGATAAATGTGTTCAATTGTTTTGACAATTTACGATATTCCAGCAAAGCAGAAATTTCTTCGTGATTGCGAGCCAGCATATTCAAGGTATGCCTGGTCGTATCCTTAGCTTCGATACCTTTTCTTTTCAAGGCTTGCAACAGCTGTTCGGGACTATCCAAATTTACCTTTTCCAACTGATTGGCTCCCATCAAATTGAGCTGAGAACGAGGAGTTCCAAAAAAAGGCAAGAGGATTTTTTCCAACTCTTTGACCCTGGCTCTGATGCCCCGACCTAAAAGCTCAAGATCCTCTGTATTCAAATACATTCCAGTCTCTTCCATTTCAGCAACAGCATAGATGCAGTCAAATTCAACTTTAGCAACCTCGACAAGTTGGGCAGCTACTAAATCCTTGACCAGCTTTTGCCGCAAAGGCAAAAGAGCCGTCAAACTTTGAGCAAAAGCTATATATTCTTTTTCTCCTTTGAGCTGACCGTATTCGGGCCAAGGTGTGTTGACATAATCCAGATGTTCCAAATAAAGCTGAGGCAAGGAATAAATCCTTTTACTCTCAGGAGTGAGTAAGAGCTTGGCGGCAAGATAAGGATCAAACCATGTACCCCGAGGCTCCAATCCTAAGCTATGGAAGAATTGAATGCCCTTTTTAGCGTCGTACATGACTTTGATGATATTTTCATCCTCTAAAACTCTTTTTAAAGGATTCAGCTTCTCTCTGCTATCAAAATATCTAAAATCCAAAAGCCAAACATCTTCCCTATCGCAATTTAAACCCAAATAGATGGGCAGATGTAGATGGGGATCGGGCCCTTCAGTTTGCATGTACAAAGCCACATATTTTTGCCTGGAAATATTGCTCATAGCTTGATCCAATTGACTCTGATTGACAATTATATGAAGCTTCAATTGCTAACACCTCCTGCAACCAAATTCTATTTAGAAAGACAAAATCCTTTGCTGGTCAAGCTAAAACAAGTTTTTCAATGATGAAGGCTTAATTTCTAGCTTGTTCTTGCTCAGTGTCTTGGCCTAGAAAACTCCTTTAAAATATATTTCTAATACTGAGCCTTTCTTTTTAGAAGAGCAATCAAATAAAAACCTCAAAGTAAGACTTAGCTCCTCTTTAACCTTTACCCGAATAGTAGCTTATGTTATAATCGATTTTATAATCCGGCAAGGAGGTTTAAAAATGATTTATGAAACATCCGCCGGCGGAGTTATTATTTACAAAGGTAAAGTCCTGGTTGTGCGCAATCGCTTTGGCAACTGGGTCTTCCCCAAGGGGCATATTGAAGCTGGGGAAAATGCTGAACAAGCAGCTTTGAGAGAAGTTGAAGAAGAGGTCGGCTTAAAAGCTAAGATCAGAGAAGCTATCGGCCAAACTCACTATCAGTTTACTTCAGGAGGCATACTCAGAGACAAAACTGTCCACTGGTTCTTAATGGACGTGGCCAACCCAATCTATTCCCTCAATCGCAGGGAGGGTTTTGTCGAAGCAGCTTTTGCTCCTGTGGAAGAAGCTCAAGCCCTTTTAGCTCACGATAACGATCGTTTGCTTTTAGAAAACATCGCCGACAAAATTAAAACCGAGGAGCTAGAACAATCGATGAAACTCACCACTATTCTTTTTGATTTAGACGGTACTCTGATCGATACGAGGAAGCTGGTAGTCGCTTCCTTCCAACACACCTTTAAAAAAGTTTTAAATATTGAAGTGACAGCTCAGGATGTTTTGCAAGATTACGGCCGTCCTTTGACTTATACTTTTGGTCGCTATACCCAAGACCCTGCCACAGTGGATGAAATGCTGAGAGTTTACAGAGAACACAATGTAATTTACCACGACAGTATTACCGAGGCTTTTCCTTTGGTTTACGAAGATGTTCTGCAATTACACCAAGCAGGATTTCGTTTAGGAATTGTTACCAGTAAGAAAAGGCCTGTTGTTTTGATGGGTGTTAGATTGTTCGATTTAGAGCATTTTTTTGAAGTTTATGTCTGTGAAGAGGATACTAAAAAACACAAACCAGGGCCCGAACCTATTCTGGAAGCTCTAAAGCAAATGAAAGTTAAACCTGAGGAGACTATTTACGTTGGCGACAGCCCCTATGATATTCTCAGTGCTAAAGCAGCAGGAGTTTATTCAGCTGCGGTGATTTGGAGCAACTTCCCGGAAACCACCTGGCAAGAACTAAAGCCCGACTTGATTCTGTCCAGATTAAATGAACTTGAAGAATATTTAATTTGATATTTTAGCTATAGCAAAGCCCTCCTGCTGAAATTTAGTAGGAGGGCTCTCTTATTTAATGATAATTTCAATTTTGTGCAAGCAGATAATTTATCGCTCTTTCGGCAGCCATCAATCCGGCTATTGCCGGAACAAAACTATTGCTTCCGATTGAGTTTTTTTGCTCCTTTGAAGAGTCTTGATCAGGAGATGAATAGAGTGGCAAGGGACTATAGATGATGTCTATATCTTTCTTGACCTCAAGTTGCCTCACCCTTCGGCGCACCGCTCGAGCCAAAGGACAGTATTCAGTTTTACTCAATTTAGTCAAGACAAAACCTTCAGATGACATCCTCTTGCCTGTGCCTAAAACACTAACGATTTCTATATTCTTTTTTACAGCTGCTTCGATCAGTGCCCCTTTGGCATCTACCTGATCAATTGCATCGATGATAAAATCAGGCTTGCTCTCCAACAAGTCGTCGACATTTTCTTCACTGAGCCAGAGATTATGAGGAATCACCCGGCATTCAGGGTTGATTTCCCCTACTCTTTCAAGGGCAACAGAGGTTTTAGCTCTGCCCACTGTAGAAATCAGAGCCAATAGTTGACGATTTAAATTACTCGCTTCAATTTTATCTCCATCTACAATGGTGATAGTTCCAATACCCATACGCGCCAAGGCTTCTAAGGCATAGGAGCCAACTCCACCTAAACCTACTAACAAAACCTTTTTACTCCTCAGCCTTTGATAGGCTTGAGACCCGATCAGCTGCCGGGTTCGGGCCGAAAAACTAGAATGATTCATCGTCGACTTCTCCTTTATTTTGCTAAAAAATACTTGACACTTGCCGTCAGCTTTTATTTAAGTTAAAATACAGGGTATAGATGTTTTAAAAACCTAATAAAGGTGAGAAATATGAAACGCTTGAAACTCAACAGAGCAATAATCCTGAAAGCCCTGGGCTTTATAACAATCGCTTTATTCATTGGTTACAATGGTTTTGGCTTTTTCTTTGGCCAAAACAGATATTATCGCGAGATCAAGAATATCAGCGTCTCCAGCCTTTCCAGCGAACTCTTACTCAAAGACTTTTCTGCTGCAAGCCAATTTCAAAATGCTCTTTTTATCGGTGACTCCTTCACCCTTGCTTTGGACAATTATGGCTATCTAGAGAATAACGAGTTTTTGGCAGGTATTGGCTACACTTCATACGATCATGTCAATTATACCTACTTCCCTGAGGATCTAAACCCCAAAAGGATTTTTATTCTCTTAGGCATCAATGATTTGGTCCAAGGTTATTCTCCAGATGAATTCATCGAAAACTACAGAGAGTTGTTGCACGTGAGCAAGGAGATTTATCCCGATGCTAAAATCTATGTTCAGAGCATAGCTCCGGTTACCGCATCTTTCGAATATATTTATGAGGATCGGGGCAATGATCAAATCAACGAGTTTAATCAGATGCTAAAAAAACTCTGTCAAAAAGAAAGAATAGTAATGCTCAATCCTTGGAATGCCGCCAAAGAAGAAAGCGGTGCTCTTGCAGAAAATTTGAGCAGCGATGGCTTACATCTAAACGATCAAGGCCATTTACTCTGGCTAGAACAACTACTCATCTTGCTTAAATAGGACAAAACAAACGAGTTTGATCAAATACTAAAAACTCTGTCAAAAAGGAAGAGTAGTAATGCTCAATCCTTGGAATGCAGCCAAAGAAGAAAGCGGGGCTCTTGCAGAAAATTTGAGCAGCAATGGCTTAGATCTAAACGATCAAGGCCATTTACTCTGGCTAGAACAATTGGTCATCTGGCTTAAATAGGACGAACTTCAAAAAAGAAATCGAGGTGGTCGCTATCAAACGACCTTTATCAAAAAAACAAAGGAAATTATTCAATTTCATCAAGGCTAGTGTAATCAACCTAGTCTCCCTTGTCATCTTAGCCGGTTTAGCTACGGCCTTTTTTACTCAAAAGACGCCCTGGCTTTTAGGCAAACCCAGCCCCTCCATAGTTACAGAGACAAGGTTGGTTGAACGGCTCAACGATGAGGTTTCTTTGCCCAGTGGTTTAGGTAGCATTGATGATAACGGAAATATCCTGGCCTGGCTCCATACGGAAACCTCGGGAACCATTATGGAAATTAAACTCAACGGCCCCAAGGAAGAGTCGGCAAGTATTATTTTAAAGGAATACTCTCTTTTTGTCTATGCTGATTCCAATCATCAAGTCTGGTTACATCGAGGCCAAAAAGTTCTGCAGGCTTTTAATGAGCAGAGTGAAATAGTTTGGGAATACCATTTTGATAATTGGCCCGAGAATGCTTGGGCTTCCAAAGACGGACATATCTTAACCTCACACCAAGGGGAGGGCAACGAAAGAATCTTGACCTTATTCAATAACCAAGGAGAAATCCTTTGGTATAATATTTTGCCAGATTTAGAGCCTAAAAAAGCCTTTTTAGCTCCGCAAGGTCAAGGCATCCTGCTTTTTAGTAAGATCAGAGACACCAACAGTGATTATGATGTGCAACTCTTTGGCCCTCAAGGGTTCGTCTACGATAGTATCCATTTACCCTCCCTCTCTAGCTATACAGGAACTATCTATTCTGACGGGCAAAAAGCCTATGTAAGTGGGGATAGAGAACTTTATGTTCTTGAAAATCCTGAGAAGAAAATGATCGCCAATGTTTTTCAAAGCGCCGGTGGCGAGCTTACCGAAACAGAAAACACCACCTTCAAGTTACCAGCTTATGCCAACCTGATCAGAGCAAACGAAAACAGCAGTGAAATAGCCATAGCCTGTTGGGATGAAGTCAATAAAACAGGGTCACTGCTCTATTTGAATTCAAATATGCAAACTCTCTGGTCTCAGCCCTTAGAGGAAAAGTTGATTGACCTAGGCTTCCACGGCTCCGGCTTAGCTGTTTATGGCGGTAGCGCCAATTACCTTTTCACTTTCACCAACAACGGAGCGCCTATCTGGTCACACCACATGATTGAGGTAAATTTGATCAACCTGGCTTTCTCCGACAACGGCCGCTACGTCGCCGCTCTGGATAACAATCATCGAGTCATTGTCTGGCAAATGCCTTAAGGGCAGAATTTTACAAAAGAAGGGATTCTGATGGCTGATACATTAATCAAAACTTATAACTGGGTCGACGGACTAATAGTGCTCCTCCTGCTCATCGGAGCTTGGCGGGGCTACCGTTCCGGTTTGCTCCGATCGATTATTGGCTTAATAACAACAGTGGGAGCCGTCTTGGCAGCAGTTTTCTACTATAAACCCGTCACCGAAATAATCAACCAGACTTTTTCTTTGCAGGAAAAAATTGCTGATTTTCTGACCCCCAAACTGCAAATTCCCACCATGCCTTTAAATGAAACTGATCCTGTTGCTTTTTTAATCAAGAACATGGAAAAATTAAAATTACCGGAATCAACTTTAAACTTTTTAATCAGGCAAGTGGAATCCATCGGACGAATCAATATTCAAGCCAATGCGGGAAATTTAGGAGCCTTGGTTGCCCAACTATTATCGGCTCTGCTAATTTCAGCCCTGGCTTTTCTGCTCATCTATTTGGCGATTCAACTGCTGGGAAGATTTCTTTTGTTCTTCCTGAGACGAGTGCTCAAATTAGCAGGGAGCTGGCCTGATCGAATCGTTGGTCTGCTGGTTGGCTTGCTCAAAGCTGCTGCTTTAATCGTCTTAACCATAGCATTTTTAGTGCCCTTGCTCACTTCAGTTGGGCAGGGTCAGATCAACCAAGCAGTCAGCCAATCACTCTTGGCCAATCGCCTGATGTCCTTATATTATGATTTCCTGACAATATTTGGTTAAAAGGAGGAAGTATGTCTGAATTCCTTATCGGCGACATCGTCCAGATGCGCAAGAAACATCCTTGTGGTGGCGACACCTGGGAAGTACAGCGAATAGGCATGGATTTTCGGATCAAATGCCAGACCTGTCAGCACAGTCTGCTTCTTCCCAGGAGAAAATTTGAAAAGTCAGTTAGACAGATAATCTCCCGCGGAGATCCGGAATTAACAGCTAAACAGCGACCTTTTTTCGATTATCACAACAGCACAAAAAAGCAAGAAAACTCCTAGAATTTCTTGCTTTTAGTTTTTTATTATGTTATAATTCCATGATTCCCCCGCTTTGTTAAAGACAAAGCCGCAAGTCCGGGGGGGAGGAGGTGAAAGGAATGAATCATTACGAATTGATGTACATCGTTGCTCCCCATGTTGAAGGCGAAGCACTTGAAGCTGTTATTGCCAGAGTTGAAGAATTAATCAACTCCGTTGGAGGTAGCATCACCGATGTAAAAAAATGGGGTAAAAGAAGATTAGCCTATGAAATTAACGATATTAAAGATGGGTTTTATGTCTTAACAACCTTTGATACCCCGCCTCAATCTCTGACTGAGATCGATCGTGTTCTCAAGTTAACAGAGCAAATCATTCGATTTTTAATTACCAAAGACGAAACTAAAATTTAGACAAGTAAGATACGGAGGAATTAAGCGATGGTTAACCATATCGTTTTGGTCGGAAGGCTCACAAGAGACCCTGAAATGCGTTACACTCCAAGCGGTGCTTCGGTTGCTCGCTTCACTTTAGCTGTTGATCGAAACAGAAGAGGCCCTGACGGAGAAAAACAAACAGATTTTATCCGTTGTAGTATTTGGAACAAGCAAGCCGAATTTGTGATGAATTATGTTCATAAAGGCCGATTGGTAGCAGTCGTCGGATCTTTACAAATAAACACCGTCACGCAACCCGATGGCACACGCAGAGATTATACTGAAGTAAGCTGCTATTCAATTCAAGCTTTAGATCGTGGCCGAGATAGAACTGACAGCGGAGAAATCCCCGGAGACATACCTTACGAAACTTATGAAGGCCGTCAAGACAAGACTATCGATGAAAGCGATGATGACGTGCCCTTCAGCTAATTGAACAAGATAAAAGGAGATAGTTAGACATGGCTGAAACATATAATCGCCGCACTCGCAGTGACGGAGATAATAGATATGAGCGCCGCCCCCGTGGCCGACGCCCGCGCCGCCGTGTTTGCACATTCTGTGTAGACAAAGTCGATCATATCGACTACAAAGAAGTGGACAGATTACGTCGCTTCATAACTGAGCGAGGTAAAATTTTACCCCGGCGCATCTCAGGCAACTGTGCTAAACATCAAAGAAAAATGACTCAAGCTATTAAAAGAGCCAGAATCATTGCACTTTTGCCCTTCACTTCAGAATAGATTTGATCTATTTGAGTAAAAATTTGAAAGCTGGCTGTTACAGTCAGCTTTTTTGTTTGTTCACGGTTAATTTATTCAATCCTGGTCAAGGGCAGGAACTCAGAGACCTCATAGCGAAGTTTATTTAGTGCTCTTAAATGCAAAAAGGAGATGAAAATTTGAATCGCTCTTACTCGGTTCGCCCTTTGACAGAGGGTGCTATGATGGCCGGCATTTTTGTATTAATGGCAATCATTACATATTATACAACAGCCATAGGCACTCTGGTGCTATTTGCCATGTCAGCCCCCAGCGCAATTTTGACCTACCGTCAAGGTTGGAAAACAGGGCTTTTATCGGCAACAGCTTCTATATTGGTTTTACTTTTGCTGGTTGATCCTATTTTTGTCATCACCGGCTGTATTTCTCTGCAATTCACCGGTTTAGCCCTGGGCTTTGCCTTGCGTCAAGGCTATCAACCCTGGTTGGCTGTAGCGATTACAGCTATCGCCTTTTTAATCGGGTTCTTCTTTTTAATCCAAATGGGTTCGCTGCTCATGGATGTAAATTTTAATGAAGAAATGATTTCCATTTATCGAGAAGCGGCCAAAACCTCAATCGAATTAGCAGAACGTTTCAATGTCCCTGAGGAGCAAACGAGTATAATTACCCAATTACCCGATATGATCGAGGTCTTCTTTACAACTCTTTTTCCTATGCTGATAACCCTTTCCAGCTTAGCCAACGCTCTAATTAATTACCAGGTAGTCGTTATCTTGGGCAGACGCTTAAACCTCAAAGTCGAGCCCCTACCACCCTTCCAAAACTGGAGACTACCAGAATTATTTGGGCTTTTTTATATGCTAGCTTTTTTTCTCAATTATCTGGGCAAAAACAACGGCATTGAATTTTTAACCCTAGCGGCAGACAATATATATCAATTGTTCTATATTCTAATGCAGGTCCAAGGTTTAACCATCATCACCTGGTACTTGATTAAATTCAAAGTAAACCCAGCTTTTAGATGGCTTTTACTAATATTCGTATACTTCAACCCCTATTTAGCAACCCTAGTTCTAATTTTAGGATTTCTAGATTTGATTCTGGATTTCAGAAAATTAGGCATGCGCTATCAGGATATTTAAACAGTCTTCCTGTTTAGAAGGAAATCCACAAGAAAGGACGATAAGCTGTGGAAGTTATTTTATTACAAGACGTCAAAGGACTAGGTAAAAAAGGAGAAAAAGTCAAAGTAGCAGAAGGCTACGGACGCAACTTTTTACTGCCTCGAGGCCTGGCTGTTGAAGCTACAGCCGCTGCCCTGAAAAAGATGCAAGAAAGAGAAAAGAACAAAGCCAGAAAAACCCAAAGAGAAAAAGAGAAAGCAATGGCTCTGGCCGATCAGCTCAAAGGTGTTGAATTGGTTATACAATCAAAACACAGTGAAGGCGGAAGATTATTCGGTTCGATCACCAATAGTCAGATAGCCGATGAGCTGAGTAGACAACATAAAATAAGTGTCGATCGTAAAAAAATTGAACTGAAAGAACAAATCAAAGTTTTGGGTGTTTATGAGATACCCATCAGGGTTTATCCTGAAATGACCGTCACTCTGACAGTCAGAATTCATCCTTTAGATTGATTGGGATAAACCGGAGTACTTATTCTGGGAGGATGAATCTTTGCATAAAACCATACAGGAATATTTAGACCAATTCACTGAGTTGAAATGGGAAAACATAATCGAAAATACCGATTTATTAAATCAAAGGATAAATGCCCTCTTTGCCTTGACGGCTCAGGTGATGGGGCCTGATTTGATGATCAATCGAGCCGCTAAAATGGATATTTTAAACTTAATTGACCATGAAGACCCTCTGACCAGGATCTGGGGTTTACAAAAGCTGATGTTCGGTGAAAAAGATTTGGATAAACCCAGATCGGACCAAGTAGTCGAAATAACCGAACAATTGGAAAGCGAATTAGCCGATTATATTGCCAGACGCATGGTAGAAGATCGCCTAGATCGAATTGTCAACGAAAAATTGACCAATCAGCAGGACAGCTATGTCAAAGCTTTAAAGCTCTCCCTGATCAATGAAGAGGACGGACCGGAAAACGAAAATACTTTAAAAAAACTGGAAGAATTAAACAAATTAGAAAAGAGAAAAGCACCCTTGATGGCTATGGAGAGGATGCGGCCACAAAACTTAGACCAAGTGGTCGGACAGGATCAGGCCAAAATTGCCTTGATGTCAAAATTGGCAACGCCTTATCCTCAGCATA
Organism: Bacillota bacterium; assembly: GCA_012522585.1. Classification (GTDB taxonomy): domain Bacteria; phylum Bacillota; class JAAYKD01; order JAAYKD01; family JAAYKD01; genus JAAYKD01. Next base: position 45,559 of record JAAYKD010000019.1, read on the forward strand.
TCCTCCTCTATGGTCCTCCCGGCGTTGGCAAAACCACGGTGGCTCGCCTGGTTTTGGAAATGGCTCGCAATACCCCCCACTCAGCCTTTGGTTCTGATGCTCCTTTTATAGAAGTAAACGGAACAACCCTGCGCTGGGACCCACGGGAAGTGACAAATCCTTTGATTGGTTCAGTTCACGACCCCATCTATCAAGGGGCACGTCGCGATCTGGCTGACAGCGCTACCCCTGAGCCCAAACCTGGTTTAGTCACAGAGGCCCACGGGGGCATTCTCTTTATCGACGAAATTGGTGAAATGGACTATCAGCTCCAAGCCAAGCTTTTGAAGGTCTTGGAAGATAAGAGAGTCTTTTTTGAATCTGCCTACTACGATCCGGAAAACACTGCTATTCCGGAGTATATCCATCGGCTCTTCAAAGAAGGGGCACCGGCCAATTTCATCCTGATTGGAGCCACAACCAGAAGCCCTGAGGAAATAAACCCTGCCATTCGCTCCCGCTGTGCCGAAGTATTCTTCGATCCTTTATACAAAAAGGACATTGAAGACATCGTCTTAGGCTCAGCTTCCAGATTAAAAATAAGCTTAGAAGAAGGTGGAGCCGGTTTAATCGCCGACCATACCGATGAAGCTCGCAAAGCAGTCAATATCCTGGCTGATAGCTATGGTTATGTGATCTCACAGCTAGAAGAAAAGCATGATCGCAGACGTAAAATTGCCATCAGCAACGAAGATATAACCACGGTTTTACAAATCAGTAGAATCGCTCCTCAGGGAGGCAAAAAAGCTTCTGAACAAAGTAAAGTAGGTCAGGTTTTCGGCCTGGGTGCCTATGGTTTTACAGGCTCAGTCCTGGAAATCGAAGCCGCTGTTTTCACAGCCGGAGAACCTGGAAAGGGTCAGATTCGCTTCAACGACACAGCCGGCAGCATGGCTAAGGATTCCCTCTTCGTAGCCTCCAGCGTTATCCGTCGCAATCTGGGCATTCGTTTAAGTGATTACGATATTCACGTCAACGTTGTCGGAGGAGGTCAAGTTGACGGTCCTTCGGCGGGAGCTGCTTTAACCCTGGCCCTGATCAGCGCTTTAAATAATAAGCCTTTAAAACAAAATATAGCTCTGACCGGGGAAATTTCTCTCCATGGCTTTTTCAAGCCGGTCGGTGGCCTTTATGGCAAGCTCTATGGTGCAGCCAGAGCAGGCATCACTGAAGTGCTGATCCCTGAAGAAAACAAAAACGAATTGCCGGAAGAACTCTATGGGGTCAAACTTACTCCGATTAAAACAATTGAAGAAGCCCTAGACATCATGTTAGAAAAATAATCGAGGAGGAAAACTAATGGCGGAACAGATAATGCCTCATAATCAGGAAACCGAACAGTCCGTTTTAGGCTCCATGATTATTGAAAAAAAGGCTTTAGAAGTTGTAATGAACCAACTGATTGAAACAGATTTTTATTTAGAACGACACCGCTTGATTTTTTCCGCTGCCCATAGCCTCTTCTCCGTCGCTCAGGGTGTAGATATCATCACTTTAGTCTCTGAACTCAGAAGACGTCAACATCTGGAGCAGGCCGGAGGCCTGACCTATTTAAACAATCTGGTAGAAATTGTACCTACCACAGCCAATATAGAAACCTATGTTAAAGAACTGCAAGACAAAGCAATCTTGCGGGCTATTATTTTGAGTTCACATAAAATAACAAATTTAGCCTACCAAGCAGAAGAAGCACCAGTCGATGTTTTAAACAAAGCCGACCAAGAGTTTTTTAATATTGCCAACCGCCGAGGCTTAGGAAGCACCTATTCTTCTCTGGGCACAATCCTCCATGACACCTACGATGAAATTGGAGAAAGACGCGCTCAAGCCGGAGGCTATACAGGAGTTGCTACCGGTTTTGTTGATTTAGATCATATAACTTCGGGTTTTCAAAAATCAGATTTGATCATCATTGCCGCTCGCCCCGGTATGGGAAAAACGGCTTTGATGACCAATATGATTGCATCAGCATCATTAAAATATGGAATTCCTGCTGCATTTTTTAGTTTAGAAATGTCAAAAATCCAATTAGCCCAAAGAATTTTATCCCAAGAGGCAGATGTTAAACTGACTAATATCAGAACCGGCCAAATGAGCGATTATGAATGGAACCAGCTAACCGACCAAATCGGTATCCTAGCGGCTGCTCCCATTTATATTGACGATACACCGGCTCTATCCATAGCCGAGTTTCGCTCCCGCCTCAGACAGATGAAAAATGAGTTGAATATAGGAATCGTGGTAGTCGACTACCTGCAACTAATGACCATGGACACCCGTTCTGAGTCGCGCCAACAGGAGATTTCCTTTCTTTCCCGAGCCTTAAAAGCAATTGCCAAAGAATTGGACATGCCCGTTCTTGTGGCTTCACAGCTCAATCGTGGGGTCGAATCTCGTCATGATAAGAGGCCTATATTATCCGATCTTTTAGAATCGGGTGGTATTGAAGCAAATGCTGATATGGTGCTTTTTCTCTATCGAGATTTATATTACGATAAAGAGTCCGAAAAGAAATTTTCCGAGCTGATCATCGCTAAAAATAGAAATGGGCCGACCCAAACTGTAAAACTTGCCTTCAGAGGTGAGTTTACCCAGTTTGGCAATTGGCTCGATATCGAAAGGAACTAAAAAGATTAAGGAGAACTATTTAACCATGTCAAAAAAATACGATGTAATAATTGTTGGAGCCGGTCCTTCCGGCATCTTTTCTGCATTGGAATTAAACAAATTAAAACCAGATTGGAAAATTTTGCTTTTAGAAAAAGGTCGGGATATCAAAAAACGCTACTGCCCCATGCACGACCAACATATCCCTTGCGTCCATTGCGAACATTGTGCCATCACCTCGGGTTGGGGTGGTGCCGGAGCTTATTCCGATGGAAAATTAACCCTGACCACTGAATACGGTGGCTGGTTGGGGGATTTCATTGGTAAAAAAGCCCTGGAAGAACATATCGCTGAGGTTGATGATATTTACCTGGGCTATGGTGGCAATCCTGTCGTTTACGGCATGGATGAAGAAAAAATCGTCGATATTCAAAGACAGGCAGCAACTGCTGATTTGAAATTGATCCCTGCCAGAATCAGACACTTGGGCACTGATCGCAATTACCAAATACTGGTCAACATGTTTGAAGACCTGGATAAATTAGTTGAAGTCCGGACAGAAACAGCTGTAGAAGAATTTTTAGTCAAAGATGGCAAAGCCCTAGGTGTAGTCTTAGAAGATGGCACTACCATCGAAGCGGATTTCATCATAGCTGCTCCAGGTCGAGAAGGGCATGAATGGTTTTCAACAGAAGCCAAGCGCTTGAATTTGCCCACTACCAGCAATCAAGTTGACATTGGAGTCAGAGTAGAGGTGCCGGCAGTCGTCATGTCTCATTTGACTGACGTCATTTATGAGTCGAAATTCATTTACTATTCAAAATCCTTTGATGACCAGGTCAGAACCTTCTGCATGAACCCTTATGGGGTCGTAGTAATGGAAAACACCAGAGGCTTGCTCACGGTAAATGGGCACAGCTATGCAGACAAACGCACGGAAAACACAAACTTCGCTCTCTTAGTAGCCAAAACATTTACCGAACCTTTTAAAGAGCCTATAGCCTATGGAAAAAACATCTCTGCCCTAGCAAATATGCTGGGAGACGGTGTTATTGTCCAACGCTTAGGAGATTTACAGACAGGTCGACGCTCAACCCACGAGCGCATTAAAAGAGGCTTAGTGGCGCCAACCTTGAGAGAAGCCACCCCCGGCGATTTAAGCTTGGTCTTACCTTATCGCCATCTACTCAGCATCATGGAAATGTTAGAGGCCATGGATAAAGTTGCCCCCGGTGTAGCCAGCAGACATACTCTGCTCTACGGAGTTGAAGCAAAATTCTATTCCAACCGCATGCAAATTAGCAATGAATTGGAAACCAAAGTAGAAAACCTCTTCGCTATTGGCGACGGAGCAGGTATTACCCGAGGGTTAGTCCAAGCATCAGCAGCAGGATTAGTAGCAGCCCGAGCTATTGCCCGGAGAAAATAAGCTAAAACTGGCAAATGCACAGCCTAAAACAAAATTCTTTATAAAATAACATCACAAAACATTGACAAGAGCCATGCATTTGTGTATTATATACGAGCATGGTTTTAACGGGATACTAGCTCAGGGGTAGAGCACCCGCCTTTTAAGCGGGGTGTCGATGGTTCGATTCCATCGTATCCCACCATTCACGGGAGCTTAGCTCAGTTGGTAGAGCACCTGCCTTACAAGCAGGGGGTCAATGGTTCGAGCCCGTTAGCTCCCACCATAAAAAGCCTTTTGGAAATTCCAAAAGGCTTTTTTATTTTGTCCATTTTCACCTGCAATGAAACAAAGTCTGAATCATACACTTTATTAGCAATTTTACCCTTCAAGGCTCAACCCAAAAAGCTTACCTAAACTCCATGATCTTGAGGTTAACTAAGCTGTGAGTAAAAGAAGATTTCACCTGAAGCAACTCAACAATAAAACAAATTGACAAAAAGAAAAATATCTTATTTACACTGAACACTGCCAAATTGCAATTTCAAAACAATTGAGCATCGTCCAAATCATCTCTTCCCAAATAGCGAGCTATCATAGCTACGTCTTTATCCCCTCGCCCCGACAGATTTACCAAGATAATTTCGCCTTTGCTCATTTTGGGTGCCCTCTTCAGCGCCTCAGCCAGAGCATGGCTGCTTTCAATAGCCGGAATAATGCCTTCACTTTGGGCCAGTTCAAGAAAAGCAGCTACCGCCTCTTGATCAGTGGCAGCTAGATATTGAGCTCGATTGATCTCTTTTAGATAGGCGTGCTCAGGACCAACACCAGGATAGTCTAAGCCGGCAGAAAGGGAATAGACCGGTGCTATTTGATCATTTATATCCAAATTGAAATATGTATGCATACCGTGAAAAGTGGCCGGACGACCTAAGGATAGGGCAGCAGCATTATCTACAGTGTCTAAACCAAGCCCCCCTGCCTCCACACCGATCAACTGAACTTCTTTGTGAGGAACGAACTCATGAAAAATACCTATGGCATTGCTGCCGCCACCCACACAAGCGATGACCAGATCTGGTAAACGCCCTTCAGCTTGCAGCATTTGTTCTTTAGCCTCTTGGCCTATTACTTTTTGAAAATCTCGCACCATCTCCGGATAAGGATGTGGCCCTACAGCAGAGCCTAGAAGATAATATGTATCATTTGGGCGTTCAACCCAAGCCTCCAAAGCAGCATCAACCGCATCTTTCAAAGTTTTAGTGCCCCTTGAAACTGCATGAACTTTTGCTCCTAAAAGCTCCATACGAAAAACATTTAAAGCCTGCCTTTGAATATCCTCCGAGCCCATATAGATTTCGCATTCAAGACCTAAAAGAACTGCGGCTGTGGCTGTGGCTACCCCGTGTTGACCTGCCCCTGTTTCGGCAATTAAACGAATCTTACCCATGCGCTTAGCCAAGAGAGCTTGACCTAAAACATTATTGACCTTGTGAGCGCCTGTGTGGTTCAAATCCTCTCTTTTCAAATAGATCTTGGCTCCACCTAATTTTTCACTTAAGTTTTTAGCATAGTAGAGCATCGAAGGGCGATTTGCATATTCGAGTAAAAGCCCTTTGAATTCGTCCATGAAATAAACATCTTTTTTGGCCTCGGCATAAGCTAGAGCTACCTCTTCTACCGTGCTCTTCAATTCTACCGGCACAAATTGGCCTCCAAATTGTGCAAAAAAGCCTTCTGATCTTCCCTTTTCCATGTTTTCACCCGATTTCATTCGATGGCATGAAACATTCCTTTCTTATTTAAAATTTTTTTCTGAGTGCCTAAACAAAAGCAAATAAAAAAACCTTCGCCCCAATAAAGGGGCAAAGGCTATATATAGCTTCTGCGGTACCACCCAATTTGATGACATTGCTGCCACCCACTTTGACACATACCATCATATGTGCTTTCCCTGATAACGTTGGAAAGTTGACGTTAGCGCCTACTCATCTGAGATTTTCGGGCCACCCTCACAAGGCCATTGGGCGAAATATCTGCTACCACATTCACAGCATCGGTGGTTCTCTGAGAACAAATATTTTTTTCGCTTACTCATCTTGTTCATCGGTTTGAAGCCATTATAATTATTTGGTTCAAAGCTGTCAAGGCTTATTTGTGCGGTTTATTGTATAGTAAAATTGACTTTGGATATTATTGATATATTCTATTTACAAAACAATTTTATCTAGCTCAGAAAAAGGTTCAAAAGCTTGACCTATTTGATTTTAGGACCAACAATCTAAGCAAGATTAAGCGAATTTAATTCGTCTCAAAATCTCAAACAAAATATCACTTCAATTTGCCGATGAAAAAATGTGTGGATTACTAGAGTGGATGAAAAGATAGGGATAACTCAGTCACAGCTAAATAAAAAGCCAAAATAATCTTCTATAAACTCCTTACAATTATTGGCTTCTTCAAAATTGTAGGCAAAGCCCATTATTGAAGCTAAGCTTTGAGCTAAATTGTCAAAGCTGCAGATTAGGTTTAATAGTGCACTTTTTATTTCTGAGTGTTCTGCTTTTCTATAGGACTGGAATAGGCTTTGGTAAAGCCCAAGCTGATCTTCTTTCAATTTTTCTTCTAGGTAAGAATAATTTTTACCCAAGCTGATATTTTTCCAGTCAAAATTAGAAGCAGCTAATTGGGCTAACAACAATAAATATTGTTCCCGTAAATTATTGTTTAGAATATCCAGGGCCTGTAATAAATGCCCACGGGCTAAAGCCTTGCCCACATAAGGACTCAGCCAGTAAAATTCATTGCAACAATCTAAAAAAGCCTGCTCGTCCATTTTAACTACCCAATTGTCCCGATCGCTGGCAGGGGGAAGATGAACAAATAGAGCGTCTTTATCTAAAAGGACTTTAGTTCCACTCTCCAATTTAGCCGTCTTTATAAATTCTACCGAGTTAAAGGTAATATCTATGCGAGTTCCGCTTTTAAACTGAACTAAATGAGTATAGATCTGCAAAGGGTCGCCATTATCAGGAGTTTGCATTATAGCGATGGGGCCAAAGATCTCTTCAAACCAGGGCAAAATTGCACTGTCCAGCCAAGGCTTGTTACTCTGACAGACGAAAGCAAAATCGAAGTCGCTGTACTGATCTACCCTGCCAAAGGCTCTTGACCCCTCCAGCAATACAGCCCTGACATTATCATCTTTCTGGGCTAACTCTAGCATAATTGTCAGTACGTCCTGCATAATTTCTTCCTCCTCGGTAAATTTAAAAAATCTTGAACCTGAGTTTTAAGTCAAATTAACGCCACTACCCATTGAAAACAGCCCAATTTTTTTCGGCTCAAAATTAAGGCACAGTAATTTAATGGTTTTAAAAATCAGAAACACAAATAAAGACTAAAGAAACTCCATATTTATATTATGGTTGATATAACTAAAAAACCTTCCCCGATTTTCTCATTCAGTAAAAAGAAGGTTTTTATACATCCCCCTATAAATTAAAGAGAAATGATTTTCCAAATTTTTATAAACAAGATAACTGATAGACTGGAATGTCATATATCAGAGGAACTAAAAATTATATTGAAAGCACCCTTTATAATCAAATTAACCAATAAAAGTTCAAACAAAAAAAATATGTGAATTTTATACTATCTTATGATCAAAAATTTAGCAGAAAGTGAATTTCACATGATGCAAATTACTGCACACAAATTCAAACAGAAAATCAAAAAATAACAATGAGGAGCACAAAAATGGAAAGAAAAATTATTGCCGCCGTTCAAGGCTATAACACAACCGACGGTGCCGGGGTCAGCTTAGTCAGAGTTTTGGGCAACAGAACTGTCACCCAATTTGACCCAATCTTGATGTTAGACTCTTTTGACAGCACAAATCCAGATGACTACACAGCAGGTTTCCCCATGCATCCACATAGAGGCATTGAGACCATTAGCTATGTCTACAAAGGCGCTATGACCCACAAAGACAGTTTAGGCAATGAAGACACTATACAATCCGGTGAAGTTCAATGGATGACTGCCGGCTCGGGTATTTTACACGAAGAGCTGTTACCTGCCTCACCTCGCCTTTTAGGCGTTCAGCTCTGGCTCAATTTAGCAGCCAAAGATAAAATGACAGCACCTGCTTATAAAAGCATCAAGAACGATGAAATAACTGAAATCGATCTGCCCGGCGGTTACTTGCGCCTTTTAGCAGGAAGATTCGAAGACCATGAAGGCTTCTTGAGTGAATACTTACCTTTGGATTATTATGATTTACACATTGAACCTAACTCTGAGATGGTGATCAAAACCGAAGAAGACGATTCTGTCATGGCTTTTACCCTTTTAGGCGAAGCTGAGATCGATAATCAACTAATCCCTGAGAAAACCGCCGTAAAATTTGGGCCCGGTAGCCAAGTCACATTTAAAACAGAAGATCAAGAAGCACAGGTTCTTTTCATCAGTTCCAGAAGTTTAAATGAGCCAGTGGTCTGGGGTGGCCCCATCGTTATGAACACCAGAGAAGAATTGAGTCAAGCCTTTGTCGACTTACAAAACGGAACCTTCTTGAAAAAGACTATTGAATACTAGACTCTACTCTTGTGCATCAAAATGCTTCATCGCCTTTTGAGCCAAACAAAAAACTCAGTAAGAGACTAGCTAAAGAGCACATTCAAATCAATAGCCTCAGCAAAAGCAAATAGAGCGCTAGTATTTAACCTAAGAATCTGCTTCCTTTACTTTTCGCTCTAAAGCTAAAAGGCATAAGTCAAATAACTAACTCAGATTGAATTAGCAGATTACTTAACAGAACCCTTACGCCAAAATATCTCTGATAAATTCCTGCAAAGTAGGCACTACCTCAAGTTCAAACCAAGGATTTTTCTTCAACCAGCCCAAGTTCAATGGTGATGGATGAACCAAAGGAAAAAATTCTGGTAAATATTCTTTATAGGCTCTCACTGTTTCTGTCAAATTCAACTTTGCTCTTTTGTTTAAGTAATATTTTTGAGCATAGGCACCTACTAACAAAATAGTTTTAACATCAGGCATCTCTTGCAACAGCAAGGGATGCCATTTTTCTGCAAAACCCTTTCTAGGTGGCATATCTCCAGATTTGCCTTTGCCCGGGTAATAAAAATCCATAGGCACTTGAGCGATTAAATCCGATTCGTAAAAAACCTCCCGATCAATGCCCATCCATTCACGCAAGCGATCGCCGCTTAAATCATTCCAATAGAGACCTGTCTCTTCAGCAATTCTGCCCGGAGCTTGCCCTACAATGATTATTCTGGCCTCTTCCTCCGCCTTGTAGAGAGGATCTATTCCTCTTTGGGTAAAAACGGCGTTAAGGGGATCTGATGAGATTTGTTTTTTTATCTGTTCTAATTTATTCATGATGACTCCTACCTCGAAAATATTTTCGGATTGTATGCAAATAAAATCAATCAGCAGCCTCATCTAAAGCCTCAAGTAAAAAGCTGACTGGTCGAAAGCCATCATTACAGGAGATCATGGCGGATTTTTTATTTTTCATCCAGCCGCTGTATATATCTTCTCCACCATGAGCCAAGGTCATGACAAAAGCAGACATACTCTCCCAAGCACTCTGACAAAGCCCCTCTGGTTTTTCCCAACCATTGGCAATAAACACTTGGCCCACTTTCATATCACAGGGATTTTCCAATGGGTTTTCATAGATTTCCATTAAGCCTTCATAGACGGTTTGTCGCATCACGGTAATTCTTACTTTTTTCATATATATCACCTTTTCAGAATCTACTTTTACTACAGGAGCCTTAGCGTTAGACTTTCTTATTTAATACAGATTAATAAAAATAGAAATCAGGATTCCTAAAAATATTCCATGGTCAAAGTACTGCCTATTGGGCTTTTTTTAACCATGATTTTTTGGTCTATCCGTTCCCTTAATTCAGCTACATGGGAAATTATTCCCACTAAACGATTGCCTTCACTCAAAGAATTGAGCATATTAATCGCCTTTTCCAAAGAATCACTGTCTAAGGAACCAAAACCTTCGTCTATAAACAGAGTGGATATTTCAATTCCACCTGTCTGGTTTTGCACAATGTCTGACAAGCCTAAAGCCAAGGCCAAAGAGGCTTCAAAAGACTCACCACCGGAAAGGGATTTGACACTGCGCAATTTACCCGTATGAGCATCAAAGACCTCTAAGTCTAGACCACTTTTGCTCCTGGCATCGGCACTTTGACTGCGCTCTAGGCGATAGCGGTCATTGCACATGGTGCTCAAACGCAAGTTAGCAGCATTGATCACCTGGTCAAAATAAAACCCTTGAACAAAAGCTTCAAAGGTCAATTTCTCTTTTCCGCTTAAAGTACCATTAGCTGTGTCGGAAAGCTCTTGCAACCTGGCAATTTCATCTTCAGACGAGTGCATATTCTTGCCTCTTTGCTCTATTCTTTTAGCTACTCGTTGTAAATTTTGGCTGCGGTTTTTAAAGCCTTCAACATTCTCTTCGACTGTATCTTTTTCATTTCTAAGTTCTAATTCTTTTTCTTGCAATGAGAGTAAATCAAACTCCGGAAGCTTTTGCAATTGTTGGTTTAACTGTTCTACTTTACCCGCAACTATGTTCAAATCCTTATTAGCTTTATCAAGTGCCTCTTTGGCTTGATTCAAAGATTTTGCAAATAAATCTACTCTCTTGTTTTTATTTTCAATCTCTTTTTTAATAGTAGCTAAATCAGGATAGGTGAGTTCTGCTTTTAATTTCTCAATGGATTTTTCCGTCGACTGAATTTGGCTAGATAGACTTGCTTCTTCTCCGCTTAGATTGGGTATTGCTGCTAAGAATTTTTCCTTTAATGGTCTTATTGCTGCTAAGCGCTCTTCAAGTTTGAGATTCTCATTTACCTGATTTTTTAGGTTTTTCACTTCTTGTTGGTATTTTAAACCAAAGGAATTATATTCTCCAATTAACTCTTCAATCTTTTGACTTAGCTGAATATTACCCAATTCAAATTCTAACTGGAATTCTTCCTTCAATTGAGCTATTAAGTTTACACCTTTTAGCTCAATTGTTTTTTTATGCTCTGCAACTTCAAGAGCAATAGCCTGCCAAGCAGTCTTCTTCTCCTCTTCTAACTCTTCTGCTTGAGTTAATTTTTCTTGATTAACTGATGTCTCTGTTAAAACTGCTTTATCAGGGTGATGAATGGCACCACAAACAGGACAGGGCTCTCCATCCACTAAATCAGCTGCCAAAATACCAGCCTGAGAGCGATAGAATTCACCTCGTATATTTAGTAAGTTCTGACTGATTTTTTGATACTGTTCTTCTACTAGCATAAAGTCTTTTTGCTTTTTAACTAAATCCTTTTCCAATAGCAAATAAGAATCAAAATCCAACTTTAGCTTCTCAGCCTGTTTAAGCTTCTCATTGTTTAAGTCCAATCTATTTCTGGTAGCAACTAGCTCAGCCCCTGCCTCTTTGTTTAAGAAGAGGGTTTCATTTATTATAGTTTCTTCTTTATTTAAGGCTCCAAAATCTTCTTGGATTTTGCTTTTTTGTTCTTTTGCTTTTTCCAAATTTTCATTCAATTTAGAAACTTCTACTAGAAGTTCATCGAGCTCTTGATACTTAGGCAACTGGCTACCTAATTCAATTACGACTTTCTTTTCTTTTTCTATCTCAGCTTCTTGGTTGTTTAACTCGTCTAAATGCTCTAGCTTTGCTTTTTGGCCGATTTCCAATGCACTTTTATTTTCTATTTCTTTAGCCAGGGAGTTTTTCATAGTCTCTTTTTCTGCAGCATAGTGTAATTCTTTGACCACAAGCTCCAGCTCCAGTTCAAGACGTTTCTTCTTCTGTTCAGCCAGCTTGAGCTTCTCCTGATCGTCTTCGCAGACTGCTTGTAAAAACTGCAAAAACTGTTGCCAGTTTTGAGCATTTTGCTTTTCCAGCCAGATTTCAATTTGCTCTCTTTGCTCTGATGCTATTTCCTCGAAACCCACATCCTTAACCTGAGCGGCTTGTTCTAAAATACTCTTCTTTAAACTTTCATATTCGCCTCTTTTAGCTCGAGCTGCCTCTCTTAATCTAATCTGTAAGTTGAGGCAATAATTTGTATTGAATAATTTGC
>JAAYKD010000130.1 GCA_012522585.1 Bacillota bacterium
GTTATACCACCTATAGAGGTAACATGTGATTGTAATAGCACGTTTTTCATTTCCTCACGAAGCTCATATAGCGAAAGCGAGCTTGGAAAGTGCAGGGATAACAAGCTTTATCGCTGATGAGCATACAGTGAATACTCAGTGGCTTTACTCAAATGCTATCGGTGGTGTTCGTCTATTAGTCGCTGAAGATGACGCAAAAGAAGCATTAGAAATTTTGAATAGCGACTTTTCAGAGTCTGTGGAAAATGAAGCCATTCCTGACAAGTTAAAAGACGTTTGTCCGAATTGTGGAAGTGGAGATCTTTCCGTCCATACAAAAGGCAAAAAGCTCGCTTTCTTAGTTTTTATTTTGCTCGGTTTTCCCTTGTTTTTTTATAAACATGGTTATAAATGCAATCAGTGTGGCGAGTTTAGTGAAAAATTATAATCCGTGGTATAACAAACGGTTAAAGAGGGATTCGCAACGCGCGGCATTTTTGTAATGCGTTTATTTTTGTGGTTACGGTGTTGTGCGGTAAGTTAGTAGTTGCGTTGCTCACCCCTTAACCGGGCGTTATGTGCTATCAATTTCGGAGTGAGTAATGATTCCTGAGTATGGAAGTAAAAAATTTCAGTGCCCACACTGCGAAACCGTGGCTACTCAAGAGTGGTTCACGGCAAACAATGCGAGCTCAATAGCCACTAATATTATTAATCATCTTTATTTGAATTACAGGGCAGGTATTGATGATTATTCACAAGAGAGAATAAGTCGTTTTTTAGAGGAAATAAAAAACTCATTCGCTGGCAATTTCTATAAGTTCGTTCCCGATGGTTTCGCGGTGGCAACATGTTCCTCATGTGAAGGATTTACACTTTGGGTGAATAAAGAGATCGTTTTCCCCAAAAAGACCACGCTGCCGCCGCCAAATGCGGATTTAAACGAAGATATTAAGTCTCTTTACCTTGAGGCTTCTTCAATTCTTATAGACTCGCCGAAAGGCTCAACAGCTCTGTTACGACTCGCACTCCAAAAATTATTGAAGCAAGTTGGTAAGAGTGGAAAGAATATTAATGGAGATATCAAAGAGCTGGTTGCAGAAGGCCTGAGTCCTAAAATTCAACAAGCTCTAGACCTACTTAGGGTTGTTGGAAATAATGCTGTCCATCCTGGACAAATAAACTTAGATGATAATGCTGAGGTTGCTCAAAAACTGTTTGGGGTTTTAAACTTTATTGCGGAAGAGTTATTAACAAAGCCAAAAGAATTAGAGCAGCTTTATGCAGATTTAATTCCGTCCGAAACACAAGATCATATTAAACAGCGAGATGGCACATAACAAGTCAATTAACTTCGCGCCTTCGCCGCCGGACACAGCAAAGCTGCGCCGGTTATTGAAGCGTTACATGCCATAAGGAGAAATCACATTGTTCGGAGAGTTGTCCAACGTTTCGCTAAGAGAAATATGGCCTCACGAGGCTTCAGATTTCACGCCTTGGCTTGCAGAGAATATTGAAGAGTTAGGTAAGTCCTTGGGGATGGATTTGGAGTTGATCGAGCAAGAAGCAAGTGTTGGAGATTTCTCGCTTGATATACTCGCAAAAGATTTAGGCTCGTCAAAGTCGGTAATTATTGAGAATCAGCTTACACAGACAGACCATGATCATTTAGGTAAGTTATTAACTTACGCTGCTGGGTTTGATGCTTCTATTGTTATCTGGGTCTCAGAGTCTATTCGGGAAGAGCATCGACAGGCGATGGATTGGTTAAACCAAAGAACGGACAATGAAACGTCATTTTTTGGTGTTGTTGTTGAAGTTATAAAAATCGATAACTCTAAACCAGCTTTTAATTTCAAACTCGTAGCTTCTCCAAACGAATGGCAAAAAAATAAAAAACGGCAAGCCCAAAGAGCATCAACGTCAACAAAAGGTGAGAAATATCAAAATTATTTCCAAAGTCTTATCGATACTCTTCGTGATTCGCACAGATTTACATCTGCAAAAGCAGGTCAACCTCAAAATTGGTATTCATTTTCATCTGGGGTCAGTGGGTTAACTTACGGTGCAAATTTCTCACAAGGCGGTAAAGCTCGTGCAGAGCTTTACATAGATTTGGGTGATCAAGAAAAAAACAAATATGTATTTGATCAGCTTCTTAATCAAAAAGAGAAAATAGAAAGCGACTTGGGTGAAGAAGTTAGTTGGGAACGTCTTGATAACAAGAGGGCTTCAAGGTTGGCACTTTATACAGATGGGGCAATTGATGATTCAGACTCTGACCTTGAGAGAGTTAAGAATTGGCATATTGAAAAACTCCTTAAAATCAAAGCATCGCTTGGTGGCAAAATTGGTAGTTTGGCAAAGTCGGCAGCAAGCATGTAACAAGTCAAATCACGTGGACATGGTAAAGTAGTCACCTTTTTTGTTCCAAAAAAGTCGCCAACTTCACCATGCCAGTGTTTGAGGCGTTATGCGCTAGGTAACCAATGACCATCGATAAAGCACTTCACGCTCTCGCCGCGTTCCAAGGAGACTCGTTGACCAAGAGTCTCTCGGGCATCGAGCGCCGAATCATCGGCTCCGGCGTCGAAGACGTGGACGGCTTCTGCGCGGAGCACGGAATCGACGGTGACTTCATGGATTCCGCTGTAGCAGTAAAGCGCGTTGCAGGCCAGATCAACGTCATCATTCACGCTGCCGGTATCCTTCGCTCCCTCGCAGGTCTCCTTGAGCCGGGCGAGAAGGTGGAAAGCGTTTCCTTAGGAGCTGGCAACACAGGAAGGCAGTTCGACCTTGAAACTAACATCCGTATCGCCGAGTACAAGTTCATTGACTGGCAGGGCGGAGCAGAGTCCATCCGGCAGAATGGCATCTTCAAGGATTTCTTTGAGCTAGCAGAGTACGAGACCCACAAGAAGAAATTCTTGTACGTGGTCGGGACCGAGTATCCCCTTAGATTCTTCAAAGGAGGGCGTGCGCTGACCAGTGTCCTCAGCCGTCACCCGAAGATCCTCGCACAGATCAAGGAGAAGCACGGGGAGCACGTCACCCGAGTTCGCGACTACTATGAGCTCAAGAAGAGCGAAGTGATCATTTGTGATGTCACTCCGTTTATTGGCAGGAGCGCATAACAAGTCGCTGCAGCCGACGGCTTCGCCGCGGCTGAGCTTTTCGTTA
>JAAYKD010000131.1 GCA_012522585.1 Bacillota bacterium
AAAATTATCTCTATCAGGTGTATAGAAAGCGATGGCGAACAGAAAATTGTTTTATACGAGGGGCCGAAAGCGCGCCCCTCGCCTTATTTTTTACCTAAAGGTATAAAGGTGAAAAATCGTGCCAATTTTAACCTGAACTTTTTACCCAGAGGTTCGCCTTCAGTTGGTCTAACAGTCAGGGTAGGCAATGATCTAAACAGAGTAAAGCTCGTAGTCATCAGCCCTGTTACCGGTAGAGTTGTTGTCAGAAACGAGTAGCATTTATGCAGAAACATAGGAAAACTATTGAATTATTAAACATTTTGTGCTAAAATATTCAATAAAGCTAAAATATATGAGGAGGCTTTTCAATGGAATTGATTAACAGATTGCGTCAGTCTTTACAAGACCAAAATCTCGATGTTCTTTTGGTAACCAATGTGCAAAACCGAGCCTATTTAAGTGGCTTCACCGGTTCGGCTGGTTGGTTGCTAATTTCCCAAGACAGAGCAGACCTACTCACCGATTTCCGTTATTACGAGCAAGCCGAACAGCAAGCCCCCAATTTCAATTTAATCAAGCAAGAAAAAAACCTTAGCAATACTCTTAAAAACGAGTTAGCCCAGGCCGATTTCAAGCGTTTAGGCTTCGAGCAAGAGCATATGTCCTATGCTTTAGCCACCGATCTGATTAAAGAAAACTCTCAAGTCGAGTTTGTAGGAGTTTCTCATTTAGTCGAAACGCAAAGAACGGTTAAATCAAGTGAAGAAGTCGAAAAGATGCAAAAAGCAGCCAATATTAGCGAAGCTTGCTTTGCTCATATCTTAGGCTTTATTCGCCCCGGGATCAAAGAAGTCGAAGTTGCTATTGAAATGGAACGCTATATGCGCAGTCAAGGTGCTGAAGCCCTAGCTTTCGAAAGCATCGTAGCTTCTGGCCCTCGTTCTTCTTTACCTCATGGTAGGCCAACTGAGCGCGTCTTAGAAGAAGGCGATTTCATCACTTTAGACTTTGGTGCAAAATATGGCGGTTATTGCTCCGATATGACTCGCACCATGGTCATAGGCAAGGCCAGTGAGAAACAAAAGAAGATTTACAACATCGTTTTAGAGGCTCACTTAAAAGCTTTAGCAGCAGTCAAACCAGGTCCTTTAGGCAAGGATATCGACAAAATTGCCCGTGATGTCATCAGCGAAGCTGGTTATGGCGAGTACTTCGGTCATGGTTTAGGCCACGGTGTCGGCCGCAATGTTCATGAGATGCCTTCTGTTGGTCAAGCCGGAAATATGGCCTTAGCCAGTGGTCATGTCATCACCATTGAGCCTGGTATCTATTTGCCCAATTGGGGCGGTGTTCGTATCGAAGATATGGTTTTAGTCACCGAAGATGGTTACCAAAACTTTAACAGCAGCAGCAAAGAATTGATCGAGCTAGAAGTCTAGACTTTCCTAGAAAGGAGTTTTCTTTTATGATCAGTACCAACGATTTACGCACAGGTGTCACCATCGAAATAGACGGCGTTGTTTGGTCGGTAGTCGAGTTCCAGCATGTTAAGCCCGGTAAGGGTGCAGCTTTTGTTCGCACAAAATTGAGAAATTTATCCACCGGTGCCGTGCAAGAGCGCACATTCAGTGCCGGCGAAAGATTGAACCGAGCCCGTGTCGAAAACAAAGAGATGCAATATCTCTATTCAACAGGCGATTTTTATACCTTTATGGATAACCAGACCTACGAGCAGATGGACTTAACAGCCGAACAACTGGGTGAAGGTTTAAAATATTTAGTAGAAAATCTAAACATCAATGTGCAAACCTATGAAGGCACAGTTATTGGTGTGGAAATGCCCAACTCAGTCGAACTGACAGTTACAATTTGTGAGCCTGGTATCAGAGGCGATACAGCCAGTGGTGGCAACAAACCTGCCACTGTCGAAACAGGCTTAAATGTCAGGGTGCCTTTCTTTATCAATCAAGGTGATAAAATTAGGGTCGACACTCGCACCGGAGAGTATTTAGGTCGAGTTTAGTTTATTATTTAAAATTGAGAAAAGGTTTTTCGTCAGCGAAAAACCTTTTTTAAGGAGTGATTTTATGTCGAGACGCATGGCAAGAGAAACAGCCTTACGAACTCTCTTTCAACAAGAGTTTCAAGA
Organism: Bacillota bacterium; assembly: GCA_012522585.1. GTDB lineage: Bacteria > Bacillota > JAAYKD01 > JAAYKD01 > JAAYKD01 > JAAYKD01. The sequence continues at coordinate 2,132 of JAAYKD010000131.1, forward strand.
TCTGCCTTGGCAAGAAGCCTTTCAAAACTCTCTGGAAGAAGCGGAAGGCATGACTGAAAAGAATATAGCGTTTTCCAAAGAAATCGTTGAAGGCGTCAACCTGCGGCGTCTCGATTTAGACTCCGCTTTAGATGAGTTTGCTGTCGATTGGCGCATTGAAAGGGTCGCTCGTTTAGAGAAAACCGTTTTACGCATGGCTCTTTTTGAACTCATGTTTATGGAAGATGTGCCGCGAGGTGTAAGTGTCAACGAAGCCATCGAGCTGGTCAAGACTTTTAGCACAGAAGAAGCTGCTAAATTCGTCAACGGTATTTTAGGCAATGTTATCAAGCACATGAACTTTTTGCCGGAAAAGGTAAAAAAAGATGAAGACTCAAAATAAACCTTGGGTTTTAGGCATAGATACTAGCAATTACACGACTTCCTTTGCTGCTGTCACCTTAGAAGGTGAGATTTTCTCTCACAGTCGCAAACATTTGCCGGTAGAATTAGGGCAAAGAGGCTTAAGGCAAAGCGAAGCGGTTTTTGCCCATTTAAAACAGTTTGATCAGGTTTTAAAAGCACTAAAAAGGCCAAAATCTTCGCCTATTGCCATTGGTGTCAGCGATCGTCCTCGCAATTTGGAAGATTCTTATATGCCTGTCTTTTTAGTCGGCTTGCAATATGGTGTTAGTTTAGCTCAAATTCTTGATGTTCCGCTGTATCAATTTAGCCATCAAGAAGGTCATATTATGGCAGCTCTTCATACTGCCAATTTTCAGCCCAAAAAGCCTTTTCTAGCCTTACATTTGTCAGGCGGAACAACCGAGTTGCTCCTTGTCGAGCAAGAAAATTCCCGTTTCAAAGAAATAATTTTAGCTGATACCCAGGATATCAATGCAGGTCAATTTATTGATAGGGTAGGGGTTTTATTGGGCCTTAATTTCCCGGCTGGGCCTCAGCTTGAAGAATTGGCCAAGCAGAGCACTCAAACTATCTCTATACCTTCTTATTTTCAAGAGGGTAAGCTTAGTTTTTCCGGAGCTGAGACAAAAGTCAAAAATTTTCTAGCCTCAGGCGCCAAAAAAGAAGATTTAGCTTTGGCCACCCAACATTGTGTTTTCAAAAGCATCGAAAAAATGCTTCTTTGGGGTTTAAAGCAAGATTATAGTAAGGATATTCTGCTGATGGGCGGTGTTATGGCCAACCAATACATCCGCCAGATGTTAGTAAAGCGCTTGACCCACAGGGCTATAGGCGCTAATTTGCATTTTGCTTCTCCAGAATTGAGCAGTGACAATGCTGTTGGTGTAGCTTTTTTGGCAGCTCAAGCTTATCTAGACT
>JAAYKD010000132.1 GCA_012522585.1 Bacillota bacterium
AAAAAGAAAAATCTCTTCATATTAATTTACCTTATTTAAAAACTCACTTTATCTGCAGTTTTTTCAATCAATTATTTAGGATTGTTCTTGTGTCGGCGTCTGGAGCGGAAATAAGCATTCGATTTCTCAGCGTCTGGTTTTTTAATAGTGCTTTTATTGTCGCTTCTGTTATCGCTTTTCTTTTGTAGCTTTTTTATTGTTTCCCCGGGAAGTCTGACAGCTGGGTGTTTGCCTGCAGTAGTTGTCACAACCGGTTTAGCGGGAGTTTTCCTGGTTTGCAAATTTTGATTAGTTTTAGGTCTGGCTTTTCTTTGAGCAGGTCTGTTTCTAGTCTTTTGATTCCTAGCCTGTGTTTTTTGAGCCTGTTCGTTTCTTTGATTGCTTCTGCCGTCGTTTCTTTGAGTTTGCCGCCTATTGCTACTGCCAGATGCTCTAGGCTGTCTCACAGGTCTAGGCTCTTCAGTTCTAGGACGGGGCAATGGTGCCGGGTTTTCAATCACAATTTTCTCACCTAGGTTGAGTTCTGGTAGCTCAACATCCTGATTAGGACCGTGAAATTGCACAACTGTGTGAGCACTACAGCTTTCGCATTGATAGAGGATGCGTATTGTTTTATGATGTCTGCTACCTTCGTGACTGACTAAAAGCATGCGCCTACGGCAATAAGGGCAGGTTAAGCGATGGTCATAACCAACAGGCCCGAATTTTACTCCGTATTCCATATCCCATTCGACGACTTCTTCGATCTTCATCATGCGGGCTGGGCTTTTGTAAAGACCAGAGCCAGGGTAAGTGTTGGGTAAGACGGAATCATCTTTGACCAGAGTAGTTGGTGCCGGTATGGCTGAAGGTATATCTTGGTCTTGACGATTCTCTTTTTCATTATTCATTTTCATCTTACCTCCTTTCTATTTATGAACAAATCTTTAAAAAGATTATTTTAAGTACCATAATATTATAGCATATAGTTGTCTTTGTGTATAGATGAGCCTCATTATTGCATCTGTTTATTGTCTAGAAAAGCTAAAAATATGTTACACCTATCTTTTAAAAAGCCCTCAAATGATATTCTAATACAAATGGTTGTTTTTCTTCGTTTTGTCAATAAAGCGATGACGTTTCACTTAGCCAAAAGACAGTGGCTGTATCAAACAAAGCTTTTTTAAGTTTGATGAAAACCAAATAATTTGCCATGCTATAAATGACTAGACGCCACTGTTTAAGCGCATTTTGACTAAACGAATGAGCTTATCGGCATATTCCAGTTTTTCTTCCTGGGCTACAACATCTAAATCGCGACAGAGCTCGCTCAAGAGCGTTCTGGTAAAGGCATTGTCTGTGTTGATCACGGACGGGCGATATCCCGCATTGTTCAAGGTTTCAACCAAGCTTTGACTGACTGAAATAAAACTCTCTTCTCTTGAAGTCAAGCGATAGTCTAAGAGGCTACCGTCGGCACCATTGACCATGATGAAAATCCAGGGGTAGATGGGTCGAGCGCCTTCTTCGTATTGAAAGGGAAGGTCGCTCAGCTCCAAGACTGCTTCAAAGACTGCGCCGTTGTTCAGGGGTAATTGGCTGATGACTTCAGGATTGTTAGGACGCATATAGGAAAGCTTGGAGTGTTCTTCCGGCACTTCTTGAGCAAATTCCTCTTGCCAAATTCCTTTGACCAGCTTTCGGACCATGTAGCCATAATCCAAATCGAAATAACCTTTTTTGTCCTGGGCTTTGCCCAGCATTAAGCGGATTTGTCTCAGTAAGACCTCTAAAATTTTGAAGTCTTGATCGGAAGGTAGCCAAGGCAGATATTCCGGAGTAAAATCTTTGAAATGGGGCCAGCCAAAAGCTGTAGGCTCCTGGATTTCCGCCAGCTTTAAACGTTCTTCTTCTTTGGCTTCTAAGGGCTCATCATTATAATAAAGGGAGTAGAGAGCCAAAGCGTTAGCTTTTATCTTATCGTCTCCTTCTTTAAGCCAGGCTTGACCGTTGAGATAGGCTTCATACCCTTTGCTGATAATTATTCCGGGCAATTCATCGTCTTGCCCATTGACAGTGACAAAATAGAGCTCCTTGCTTTCGGGGTGTTCGATGGCAAAGACGGTATCTCGCTTGAAAAATTGCCAAGGGCTGATTTCGGCTATAGTCATCGCTTCTTGGTAGGATCTTTTAATAGCTTCTATATTTGAATTCATAATTTTACGTATAATCCAATTCTCCTCTTTAAAAGGTGGTTGGACTATTCTCCTTTCTTTAATCTTTTTGTTGGTGTAATTCTATTACTCCGTTATAATTATTAAGCACTGCGGATTTATATCTATATATCTACAGTTCTAACTGTTACGAGGTGACTCAGACCACAGTTTTTCGTCCTCAGTGTTAATCAGTTAGTTGGCGCACTGACCTTTATATTTACGTGAAAACACAGCCGAAATTCTTGTGGAAAATAACAGTACAAATATTGTTTTTTTAAAACTTGTGCTGACTTCATCAAGTAAGTCTTAATTAAAGTATTCTCTTAAAGCAAGAAAAACTCCTGTTAGAAAAAAATCCCTCTCCGTTGACTTTGAATAATATATCCAAAGTCTTTTGAGAGGGAGTGGATGTAGTGTTTTTACATAAACTAAAAGATATAATGTCAAAAATCCATCTGGCGTATTTCCTGGATTCCGCTTTATTCTTTATCGAAGAAAGCGACTATGACGGCTCCGGGGCCGGCATGGGTGCCTAAAACACTGCCTAAAATATATTCGCCGTCGACAATTTTGGGGTTGACCATTTCTTTTAGTTTCTGCAGTTTTTTTGGATTCATAGAATGGGCAAAACCGACGGGCATGGCAGGGTCTAGGTTATCTTTGGTTTTGATTATGTCGACGATTGTCTGCATTCCTTTGTCGAATCCACGAACTCGAGCTAGGGTGCTAAGGGCTCCATTTTCTACAGTCAAAACAGGTTTGAGGGAGAAAATGCTACCGAGAGCACCTTGCATGCTGGAGAGGCGCCCGCCTTTGACTAAATAAAGTAGAGTGTCCATGACTGCGTAGATTTTTATACGAGCCGCCAGCTTTTTTATTTCATTTAAGATTTCTAAACCGCTCTTCCCTTGGTCGCGCATTTTTACAGCTTGCTTAATCAGCATGGCCAAGCCAACGCTGAGGGTGCCTGTGTCGTAAATATAGATATTGTCTCGCTCCACCTGTTCTAAAGCGATGATGGCTGATTGGTAGGTGCCGCTGAGTTGTTGGGGTAAGGTTAAGACGACGATATCCTCGTCTGGATATTTTTGATAGGCTTCAACATATTGGTTGATGCTCACTTGTGAAGTGGTGGGGAGCTTTTTGCTGGCTTTTAATCTCTGATAAAATTCTTCACTGGTAATGGTGCGTTTGTCGTCGTAGGATTGGTCATCGAAGATGACTTTGAGGGAGAGCATTTCTATATTCATTGCATCTGCTTGTTCTATAGTTAGATCGCAGGTGCTGTCGGTGATGATGATTGCCATAATCTTCCTCCGTTTAAGTTTGTTTTTTAGAGATCGATTCAAAGAAAACTGAGAGCTGTTCCAAAGACAGAGTCAAACGATCTAAATCTTCCGGATTCAATTTTTCTGCTACATGTTGAATCATGTCCTGGTGGAACTTTTCGTGGATTTGATTGACTCTATGGCCCGCTTCAGTCGCGCTGATTAAAACCAAACGCCGATCACTAGGGTCGTAATTCCGTTCTAAATAGCCCTTTTTAATCAGGGTTTGCACAGCAGTGCTTAGAGCTCCGACAGTGATATTCAGCCCCTCGGCTATATTGGTCATGCTGTTTTGCTTTGTTTTTTCTAGCTCTACAACTATTTCTATGACATGACTTTCTTTTACCGAAACGTTTTCAATACCCATATCGCTTAAAGCCCGCTCTTCAAAGGCTAAAATACTGTTGAAGGTGCGAACGAAAAAATGATTGAGCTGCTCGTATTGTTTTGGAGTCATAGAGCAAACCTCCTCCTTTGTTTTAAGTTAAAAGTATTTTAAGTTAAAACAAAGATATTGTCAAGAAAAAAATCCCGCTTCTTCTCAAAGAGGCAGGATTTTGTAGTTTTCAATTATTTTGGAGGTTGTTTTTCCATCGTGACTCAGCTTGACCTTGCTCAAAGGGAAGATAGCCAGATCTCCTAAGAAGCGATTGGGCGAAGCTAGAGCTGCTTACAATCGGTCTCTGGCGGAGGATTTGACACTTTTTGCATTACATGCTACATTCAGTTCGACTCTTCTTTTAGAGAAGTAAGTTTGCGAACACTGTTACCCGTTAAGAACTATTTTGCTAGGCGTATATTTTACCGCGGCCCAAATCAGTCAGTAGCAGGAGGTGCAAATAAATGAAGAAGTTTAATCCTCTCCTTAATTGCGATCCCGATGGCTATTGGCTGTATATTATACCGGTGTGTAAATAAACCAGCCCTAATCTTTCCATGGCCTGATGGGTGCTTGGTGAGAGATGGAGCAGGAAGAAAAAAGATAAAGGAATGAAAGTATTGAAGCTTGTATCATGGAATATCGACTCTTTAAACGCAGCCCTGACCAGCGATTCGGCGCGGGCACTTTTGTCGCGCGATGTACTAAAAAGCATTATCGAATATGACCCTAAAATTATCGCTCTCCAAGAAACCAAGCTGCCCGGCACTGGCCCTACGGCCAAACACCTCAAGATCTTAGAAGAGATGTTCCCTAGCTATGAAATTGCCTGGTGCTCTTCCCAAGAGCCGGCCCGCAAGGGTTATGCTGGCACCATGTTTCTTTTTAAAGACCACCTGCAACCGAAGGTGTCTTTCCCAACCTTAGGGGCACCCAGTACCATGGATGCGGAGGGCCGAATTATCACCTTGGAATTTGACGATTTTTATCTGACCCAGGTCTACACCCCCAACGCTGGCGAAGGCTTGGTCCGCCTGGCAGAACGGCAAGAGTGGGATAAGAAGTACGCCGACTACCTAGCGGCCCTGGACCAAAAGAAGTATGTGCTAGCCACTGGTGACTTCAACGTGGCTCATCACGAAATAGATCTGGCCCACCCCGACAACAACCGCCAGACCGCTGGCTTCACCGATGAAGAGCGGGAGGGCTTCACTAACCTGCTGGCCAAGGGCTTTACCGATACCTTCCGCCACCTGCACGGCAATGTGGAGGGCAAATATAGCTGGTGGGCACAGAGGGCCAGGACCAGTAAAATCAACAACTCCGGCTGGAGAATTGATTATTGGTTGGTCAGCGACCGTATTGCTGATAAAGTACGGAAGTCGGAAATGATCGATTCTGGCCCCAGGCAAGACCATACCCCTGTCTACTTAGAAATCTCTCTTTAAAATTAGCCATAATAAAGCCCAGGAGCTCAAATAGCCCCTGGGCTTTTACTTATTTATTCTCCATCTTGTGCGGCCTTCTCACTTGCCTCATCAGCTAGCAAAAGCGCTGTAAGTGCTCCAACTCTGTCATACCCTTTGCTGATAATTATCCCGGGCAATTCATCATCTTGCTCATTGACAATAATAAAACAAAGCTTTTGCTTTCCGGGTGTTCGCTAGCAAAGACGGTATCTCCTATGAAAAATTGCCAAGAAAAAAATCCTGCTTCTTCTCAAAGAGGCAGGATTTTGTAATTTTGATTATTTTTCCACTCTAAGCTTGGGCAGCAGCTACTGGCTCTTCTTCGTGTTGGACTACGCTGAAGTTGCGCCAGTGTCCTGAACGGAAATAGGCGAAAATCAAAACGAACTGGGTCAAAATCGAAGCTACCATAGCCCAGAATAAGCCAAACATATTGTTGGGAACGATTGCGATAAAATAGGCTACAGGGATCCGGATTAGGTTGCCGGCAATGGAGGTCACCATAGGAGCAACCGATGCTCCGGCACCACGCATAGCCCCTGAAAGGTTTTGATTCATTCCCATGATGAAGTAGAAGAAGGCCAGAATTCTTATGCCTACGAAACCGATATCTAAAACGACTTGGTTACTGGTAAATGCTCGCATAAAGTAACTGCCGTAGAACCACATGAATGTTCCTAAAACAAGGCCGAAGCCTGTTACACTCAGCATGGCCACCTGTATTCCTTCTTTAGCTCTGTCGTGCTTGCCGGCACCGACGTTTTGGCCGACAAAGGTGCTGAGGGCCATACCAAAGGCCATCATAGGAACGACAGCGAAGCCATCGACTTTTTGCACGATACTGTTGGCGGCTATGTAGTTGGAGCCAAATCTATTGGCAAAGGATTGGATGATTACGGAACCCAAGGACATGGCGACGTTTTGGATTGCAGCCGGTATGCCTAAACGGATGATGGTGGCGGCTAAATCCTTTTCAATGCGCATGCTCTTTAAGGAAACATGGACCGGATAGACCCCGCTATTAATTCGCATATGGACCAAAGCTCCGGAAACGATGTGAGCTATGATGGTAGCAATTGCTACTCCTGCTACTCCCCATTTGAATACTACGACGAAAATTAAGTCTAAGATGATGTTTAAAACTGCACTGACACTTAAAAATACTAAAGGCCAGCGAGAGTCACCCATACCTCTTAAGATTCCCCCACCGATATTATAAGCCATATTGCCTAAGGTTCCGGCGAAGATGATGGCTAAATATATGGTGGAGTCGTTGATTATATTTTCAGGTGTGCCTAAAAGCCTCAGCAAAGGCCCGGAAAAGGCAGTTCCTAAGATTGTTATGATGATTCCGCTGATATAAACAAGAGCAAAGGATGTATTGACAGCCTTGTTTAAAACATCATAGCGTTTAGCACCGAAGTTTTGAGATATGACAATACCACTACCTACGGCAATGCCCCAAAACATAGCGTTGAACAGCATCATTATAGGAAAGCTGGCGCTAACTGCTGCTAAAGCGTCGGATCCTACGAAATTGCCGACCACTATTGAGTCGACTACATTGTAGAGCTGCGAGATTAAATTCCCTGCAATCATGGGCAAGGAGAACATTAAAAGTTTTTTAGGTATTGAGCCTGTGGTCAAGTCACCCCGCTCATCGTGTGTCGGTTTCGTACTCATAAATATGCTCCTTTTACTTTTAGGTGTTAAATACATTGTAAGCTAAAGAATAGTAACACGAAATAATTTTCGTGTCAATAGATTTACACAAAGTGACAGAGCAAAATGGTCCTTGCAGACGGTCCATTTATCTCTGGTTAAGAAACTAAATTTCAACTGACTTTGTCAGATTATCATAATCTAAAAAACAAGTAAAGGGCATTGCCAAAGGCTAAAAGAGTTCTGGCTTTTATTGCCCAAAATTGTCTATTATAGCAAAAGAAATCCTCGCTTTGCCAGGACTTTTAATTGTTAGAATTATCTCTTAATAAGATTATGCTAAAGAAACCAGATAAGAGTTTACAAATAGATGGGACAAGAGCTCGCAAGGAAGCTGGGTAAGATAATAGGAAGGCGCTTTTATCAAGCACCTTCCTAATAGACTACTTGGTTTATTTACTGATTTTATCCAAGAGAAGTAAGATTTCATCAATTTTTTCTTCTTCTTTGCCTTCTAAAACCGCTTCTTTTACACAGTTTTGTAAATGAGCTTTTAAAACTTCTCTGTTTACTTTGTTTAAAATTGAGATGGTGGCTAAAAGCTGGTTGGAAATATCCATGCAATAGCGATCATCTTCGACCATGCGCAGAAGCCCGTCCAGCTGACCTCGGGCTGTTTTTAATAGAGGAACAACGACTTTGGCATCGGCTTTCATTTTAATTACCCGGGATGATGGTGATGACCTCGTAGCCTGCATCTTCAACAGCTGTTTTCAAAACAGCATCGTCGATAGCTGTGGTCATCTCGACAGTGGCGGTCTTTTTCTCTAAATCGACTTTAGCGTTGACACCTTCCATGGCATTTAAAACTTTTTCCACGCTGTTTTGGCAGTGCATACAGGTCATTCCATCGATTACAATAATCTTTTTCATTGTAGATTCTCCTTCGCTTTCTTCAATTCTCTCTACTTCTTTTTTTATCTGAACGAGGTCTTGAATATTTTGGATTTTGACCTCGTTGAATTCATTGGCAATTTCATGTTCTTCCAATTGGTGTTCAATTGTCTGGAAATAACGTAGGCGCAAAGCATTGGTGACCACGCTGACCGAGCTGAAGCTCATGGCAGCAGCAGCGAACATGGGGCTCAGCTTCCAGCCTAAGAATTTATAGAAAACTCCGGCTGCTAGGGGTATGCCTAAGGAGTTGTAGAAAAAGGCCCAGAACAGATTCTGTTTGATATTGGTCAAAACAGCCTTGCTCAAGTTTAAGGCGGTGACAGCATCTTGTAAATTACTCTTCATCAAGACGATGTCAGCAGATTCGATGGCCACGTCTGTGCCGGCGCCGATGGCAATGCCTACATCGGCTCGGGCCAGGGCAGGAGCATCGTTGATGCCATCTCCCACCATGATGACCTGGCGGCCCTGCTCTTGGAGTTTGCGAATTTCTGCCTCTTTATCTTGAGGGTAAACTTCGGCCAGAACATTGGTGATGCCGGTTTCCTTACCGATGGCAGCGGCGGTTTTGGCGTTATCACCGGTCAGCATGATGACTTCTAAGCCGGCCTCTTGGAAAGCCTTGATAGCGCTGAAGCTCTCGGGTTTAACCCTGTCGGCTGCTGCAATCAGACCTAATAATTGGTTATCGTCGGCAAAATAAAGGGGTGTTTTTCCTTCTTCAGCCAGGCGGTCGGCTTCAGCTTGCACTTCTTCAGTCACGATACCGAGAGCTTCCATCATGCGTAAATTGCCGCCGTAAATAGTCTGGCCGTTGACTTTGGCTGAGATACCCTGACCGGCAGTTGCTACAAAGTCAGTTGATGGTAAGAAGGTGATATTTGTTTCATTGGCATAGTCGACAATGGCCTTGGCCAAAGGGTGCTCCGATTTTTCCTCTAGGGAAGCTGCCAATTGCATCAGAGTATCGGGGCTGGTTTGGTTAAAGGAGATAATATCCGTTACTTTGGGTTCGCCTAAGGTAACGGTTCCTGTTTTATCTAAGATAATTGTATCTGCTTTGTGAGCAATTTCTAAGCTTTGAGCTGATTTGATCAAAATCCCATTTTCCGCCCCTTTGCCTGTACCAACCATGATGGCTACGGGTGTGGCCAGACCTAAAGCGCAAGGGCAGGAGATGACCAAAACAGCGATACCGATGGAAAGGGCAAAATCGAAAGGATAGCCCATGAGTTTCCAGGTTACTGCTGCAATTAAAGCGATGGCCATGACTGTAGGCACAAAGACTGCTGAGACCTTATCGGCTAATTGAGAAATCGGTGCTTTGCTTGAGGAAGCCTCTTCAACCAAGCGAATGATTTGGGCCAGAGTCGTGTCGCTGCCCACTCGGGTAGCCCTGAATTCTAGATAACCGCTTTTATTGACGGTTGCTGCGATAATCCTGTCACCTTCAAATTTATCTACCGGCATGCTTTCTCCGGTTAGGGCAGACTCATCGACAGTGGAATGGCCGCTTAAAACGACTCCATCGACTGGCACGCTCTGACCTGGTCGTAAGACAACAGTATCGCCTAGTATTACATCTTCAACGGGAATTTCTACTTCTTGCCCGTCGCGAATGACGAAAGCAGTTTTGGGGGCCAAATCTATTAATTTGGCGATGGCTTCAGACGTGCGACTCTTTGATCGAGCTTCTAAAAATTTGCCTAAAGTGATTAGGGTCAGAATTGTCGCTGCCGATTCGAAATAAATATCCATGGAAAATTCCATAGCTAAATCTAAATTGCCTTGACCTAAGGCGAAGCCAATGCCGTAGATGGCGTAAATTCCATAGGCTAGAGCTGCTGTGGAACCAACGGCGATTAAAGTGTCCATATTTGGTGAGCCTTTAGCCAGGGTTTTGAAGCCCATTTGGAAATAATTGCGATTGAAATAGATGACTGGTAAGGTCAATAGAAATTGAGTCAGAGCAAAAGCTAAGGAGTTTTCTGCTCCGATCAATAACGAGGGTATGGGCAGACCTACCATAGGGCCCATGGAAATATAGAATAAAGGCAAAAAGAAGATAAATGAAAAGAGGAATTGTTTTTTCTTTTCTTCGGCTTCCTTAGCCATAACATTTTCGCTTGTGGGCAGAGCTGCGGCTGTTGAATCTTTCTTAGCTACCGGCCGTGCCCAATAACCGGTATCGTCGACGATCCGGCTGATATCTTGCACGGTAAGCTTAGTATCGTCAAACTCTACTACCATCTTGTTGGATACAAGATTGACTGCTACTTTTTCTATACCTTCAGTTCTTGTTAGAGCTCTTTCTATGTTAGCTGAACAAGCCGAGCAAGTCATACCTGTTACATTAAAAGTTTCTTTCATTGAAATCGACCTCCTCCATCCACCCCCCTGGGGGTGGGGTAATTAAAGTATAGCATATTGGTCGGGATTGTCAATTGAAGAAGGGAACAGGTTTTTGATTTTTGTTTAAATTTTACTGATTTGGCTTTTTCAACCTGATGATAGTGTAAGGTATATTTTTTGTGAGCTTTGCTCATTATAGATTAGTCTCGCTTGAAATTATCCTTTGTCCACAGTTAAGCTAATTCTAATATTATAAAAATTTGGGAAGGCTTTTATCTATTGAATTTGTTCTTTAATTTGATGATGAAATGGATCATTCACTCTCAAAGAGAGGTGTTTCTAATGTCTTTGTTAATGCTGATTGCTAAACATTAAAAAATGTTCGCCAAATTTAAGTTATTTATGATAAGCAGAATCATAAAATGGAATTTACCTATCTGAAAGGTAAGAAGATTGTAAAACAAAAACACCTTAGGTAGAGCCCTCTCAAATTGAAGTCTTTTAGTCTTCACTAACAGGAGATACTCACCAAAGGTGTTAGAATGATATTTTGAAATTTTCACATGCTCTTTAGATAGGTAGAGACGCAGGTGTGTAAGTCCTTTAAAACAGCAAGGTTTTCTTGCAGAGAGTAACCATCAACGCTCATGGCTGGTTTTTTAACCACTCCATCGACAGCTCCTGCTTCCATAAGCAAAGCCATCATTTGGGTTTCTGTATTTAAATCGTGCAATAAGTTTTTCTCTTCAAAAAGGCTGAGTACGGCGATTAAGCTCCAGGCTCCCCAATTGGAAACACCGGCTGTTAAGAGAATATCTGCCGGAAATTCTGCTGCTATCGTGGAGCCCAAGGGTACTTGCTTTAAAATTTTGCTTTTGGCTTGCCCCATGCCGACTTCGTTGCCTCCATCGCCTAAACATATGGTGCAAACGCCTTTTTCTTTGGCCTGCCAAAAAAGAAAATCTGTATCGGGGCAGAAATCGCTGATCTCTTCACCGCTCATGGAAAAAACATTTCCTTCAATATTGCGGCCAGGACGCTCTATGGCCAAAAGCAGGTCGTCGTCAGGTGATTTGAACAAATTTGTAAATTCAGCTTCCGGTTCTTCCCTTTGCCGAATTAGCAGGGAACCGTTGATTTTTAAATATTCTTTTAAAGTAAGAAGCATATCCTGGCTGTACTTATCGCTGATGACAATTACTTCTTTGCCTAAGAGCTCCAAAGTTTTTGCCAAAGCCATGGTGCCTAAAGGCCCGTCGTTTTCTCCCACTTGGCAAGAAGCGATACAAAAACCTGTGACTAAGAAGATGCGCTTTTTGGCTAAAAGAAGTTTAGCGGCTTGAAGATAAGCTGCTGCCGTGCTAAAACCTTGAGTTCCTCTTCTTTCTGCCTGCCTCTGGGAAATATCATAGATGCAATTGAGTGGAGTTTGCATTTTTAACCTCATTCTGAATTTAATTCTAATTTTCAGCTAAATCCGAATTGAGTTTGTCGCTGATAAACATATGACCGGGAGCGTGTGTTATGACTAGAGGTAATTTTGCTTGTTCGATAGCTGCTTGGGGGGTAACACCACAAGCCCAAAAGACAGCAACTTCCCCTTCTTCGACTGTCACACTTTGACCGTAATCGGGTTGAGCTAAATCGCTGATGCCGATTTCTTTAGGGTCGCCTACATGTACCGGGCCGCCATGGACTCTGGGAAATTTGGCTGTGATGGCAGCGGCTCTTTCAGCGTCCGCAGCTGACATGGGCCGCATGCTGACCACGGTGGGGCCATAGAAAGGACCGGCTTTGGCCGTTTGAATATTAGTTTTATACATAGGCACATTGCGACCTTGGCTAATATGCCTGATTTCTATTCCGGCTTGGAGCAGAGCTTCTTCAAAGGAAAAACTACATCCGATTAAAAAACCGACAAAATCATCCTGCCATAAATCGGCTATGTTCAAGCGTTCTTCGCTTTTTTTACCGTCCCGATAGATAAAGTAGCGGGGTAAATCGTAGCGTAAATCAGCTTGGGCAATTTCTCTTATGGTAGGGTCTCCAGGTTGGGTAATTTCCAAAACAGGACAGGCCTTCGGGTTGAGTCTGGTGAATTCGGCAAAATCTTCTGCGTATTTTTCTGGTAAGATGACCAAATTAGCTTGGGCGAAGCCTGCACTATAACCAGCCGTCGGACCGGTTATCTTTTCTTGGCGGATCAGTTCACGCACTTTCTGAGGCGACATATTTTTCAAATCCATGATGATATGACCTCCTATTATTATTTCTTTCATTATACGAGCCCCTGGGCTGAAACGTCAAGTAACGCGAAAGCTGCACTTTCTGTAGAGATTATTGTGATAAGCCTTCAGCCTCACCAAATCAAAGATTTGTGCTGTGCTTCCGGCT
>JAAYKD010000133.1 GCA_012522585.1 Bacillota bacterium
ATCAAAATCATTTTACCCGTTTATTGATGCCTCATTCAGCGGGGATTCATTTCGATGTCGATACACCTGCGGAAATCTTATTCTTAAAGCTCTTACCCAATTTAAAACCCAGAACCAGAAAAGCAGTCGATGCCATGCCTTGGACAACCCAAACCCTTGAAAGAGCTTGGGAGGTTTTAAAAACCCGAGGCAGGATACCTTCCGTTTGGATTAGCGGCAGAGTGGGAGCACCTTTGATAGCTCATTTTAATCTGCATATCAGCGCTCGCCTTCGTATCGTTTCAGAGGAACGAGGTATGAAGGCCATGGGCTTGGAAGATTCCGGCAAGGTTAGATCTTTCATCGGCTCCTATATTGAAGAAGTCGGAGCTGAGGCTTTTTTCCAATGGGTAAGCGAAAGTGCTTCGGTGGCCTTCTTGGACACCCGGCCAATCTTTGCCCATATGCAAATTCAGCCCAGCGATCATGACCGTTTTAACTCGGATCTGGGCAATTGGCAGGCCATCAAAGCTCCTTTCATCCGTGAATTTACCAAAGCGGCTCTGGAAGCTCCCATACCGGTAGTTCTGGGAGGTCATACCCTAGTTCTAGGTGGGCTCTGGGTCATCATCGACGATATTCACCAAGAAAGAGCTTTGAGACGTCAACAAAAAGGAGATTAAGATGTTTGGTTTTGTCAAAAAGATCTTAGGAGACCCAAATCAAAAAGAATTAAATAAAATCTCGCCCTATGTTGATCAGATAAATGCTCTGGAAAGCCAGATGCAAGCTTTGAGCGATCAAGAATTGCAGAACAAAACTGAGGAGTTCAGACAACGTTTGCTGGCAGGGGCCAGTCTCGATGAGCTTTTGGTTGAGGCCTACGCTACAGTTAGGGAAGCTGCTTTTCGGGTCATCGGCCAAAGAGCCTTTGATGTTCAGCTAACCGGAGCTTTAGTCTTGCATCAGGGTAGAATTGCCGAGATGAGAACAGGTGAGGGTAAGACTCTGACCTCTATTTTCCCTGCTTACTTAAATGCTTTGAGCGGGCAGGGTGTTCACATCATTACAGTTAACGAATATTTGGCTAAGAGAGACTGTGAGTGGATGGGAGCGATCCACCGCTTCTTAGGGCTGACTGTGGATGTTCTCTATCATGGTTTGGATTATGCCGGACGGCGTGAGGCTTACAATGCCGACATAACTTATGGAACAAATTCAGAATTCGGCTTCGATTATCTCAGAGATAATATGGTCGTCTACAAACAAAACATGGTGCAACGACCTTTGAACTATGCCATCGTCGACGAAGTTGACAGTATTCTCATCGACGAAGCCAGGACCCCTCTGATCATCAGTGGTCAAGGGGATAAATCTACTGAGCTCTATGGTCAATTCGCTCAAATTGCCAGAACTCTGCGTCAAGAGGAAGATTATACCGTCGACGAAAAAGCCAGGACTGTTTCTACAACTGAGAGCTGTGTCAGCAAAGTTGAAAGAATGCTCAATATAGATAATCTGATGGCACCTGAAAACAGTGAGCTCTATCATTTTTTGGTCAATTCAATCAAAGCCAAAGCCTTGATGACCAAGGATGTCAACTATGTGGTCAAAGATGATGCAGTCACTATCGTCGACGAATTCACCGGTCGCCTCATGTTCGGACGTCGTTTTAGCGACGGGCTGCACCAAGCCATCGAAGCCAAAGAAGGGGTCACGGTAGAAAGAGAAAACCAGACCCTGGCTACCATCACCATTCAGAATTATTTCCGTATGTATAATAAGCTCTCCGGTATGACCGGAACTGCTGAAACAGAAGAAGCTGAATTTAGAGCCATCTATGACATGGATGTTGTAGTGATTCCTACCAATATGCCGATGATTCGTGAGGACCTTCCTGATGTTGTCTATAAGACTGAGAGGTCAAAATTCATGGCGGTGGTAGAGGATGTAGTCCAGCGCCAAGCCACCGGGCAACCTGTCTTGGTCGGTACTATCTCAATTGAAAAATCCGAATTTCTCTCCGCTTTGCTGAAGCGCCGAGGTATTCCCCATATGGTCTTAAATGCTAAATACCATGAAATGGAAGCGGAAATCGTAGCTCAAGCCGGTCAAAAGGATACAGTCACCATAGCAACTAATATGGCTGGCCGAGGCACTGATATAATCTTAGGTGAAGGAGTCAAAGAACGGGGTGGACTTCATATTATCGGCACTGAGCGCCATGAGTCCAGGCGGATCGACAATCAGCTCAGAGGTCGAGCCGGACGTCAAGGGGACCCGGGCTCCAGTCAGTTCTATATTTCCTTGGAAGATGATCTGATGCGTCTTTTCGGAGGGGATAGAGTCTCTTCTCTGATGGATACCCTCAATGTAGACGAGGATATTCCTATTGAACACAATATTCTGACTCGGGCTATCGAAAATGCTCAGCGTCGTGTCGAGGCCAGAAACTTCGATATTCGTAAGCATGTTCTCGAATACGATGATGTTATGAACAAACAAAGAGAAATCATCTATGGTCAGCGCCAACAGGTTTTAGCGGATGAAGATTTAGAAACAGTCATTTTGAACATGGTTGAAACAGTCATTGTCGATATAGTGGAAATGATTGAAAACAAAAACTCCATTGCTACTCAAGAAGAACAGGAAACACTCTTCAGTCTGTTGATGGATATTTTGCCGGCAGAGAACGGGCAAGCTGTCAAGGATATTCTCGCTTCTACCCCGGGCAATGAGTTGGCTTTGGCTCTCAATGAATTGGCTATCAAGGCTTATGAAAAGAGGAAGTCAGACTTTGGTCCGGATATTATGAGACAGCTGGAACAGATGATCATGCTCAGAACTGTTGACAGTAAATGGATGAAGCATCTGGAGGATATGACGGAATTGCGCACCGGTATTGGTTTGAGAGCTTATGCTCAACAAGATCCTCTGCAAGCCTATCAAGTCGAGGGCTATGAGATGTTTGAAGAGATGATAGCCAATATTCGTCACGATGTGGCCCGTCAGATGTTCCAAGTTCAGGTGCGCATCCAAAACGAACCGATTAAAAGAGAGCAGGTAGCAAAGCCGATAGACCCGGCGACCCAGCCTAGTGAAGGCCGGAAAGCACCGGTAAAATCAAAAAAGAAAGTTGGACGTAACGATCCTTGTCCTTGCGGTAGCGGTAAGAAGTATAAGCGTTGCTGCGGTAAATAGTCTTTGGAAGGAAATTTAAAATGAACGAGGAAGTAAAAAAGTCTTTAAGCGAGATAGCTGCAGGCTTAAAAAGTTTGAGGAGGTCTCTTTGACTACCAGAATAAATGGGAACGCTTACAGGTCTTACAAAAGATGATGGAGCAAGAGGATTTTTGGTCTGACGGCAATCAAGCCCAGAAAATCATCGCTGAAAGCAATCAATTGAAAAGCACAATAGAAGATTTTGATGGAGTTCAAAACCTCTATGAAGAAGCCCAAACCATCAGCACCATGCTCAGTGAGGAAGAGGATGCAGAGTTGGCTCAGGAGTTGAGTAAACTTTTGAAAGAGCTGAGTGCAGGTTATGAAGCTCTTGAAATAGCTACATTTTTATCAGAACCCTATGACGATAACAATGCCATCCTGACCATCCATCCCGGAGCCGGGGGTACTGAATCTCAAGATTGGGCCTCCATACTCCTGCGCATGTATTTGCGCTATGCCGAATCTGCAGGCTATAAGGTTGAAATAGCCGATTATCAGTCGGGAGATGAGGCTGGAATTAAAAGCGTGACCTTTTTCGTTCGTGGTGAAAAGGCCTATGGTTATTTTAGGTCTGAAGGCGGTGTTCATCGCCTCGTCCGGATTTCCCCCTTCGACACTTCCGGCCGCCGTCACACTTCCTTTGCAGCCGTTGAGGTTTTGCCGGAAATCGACGATGCTATTGAAATAAACATCAGATCTGAGGATCTGAAAATAGATTCCTTTAGAGCCGGGGGAGCCGGAGGGCAAAATGTCAACAAAGTTGAAACTGCAGTGCGCATTACCCATCTACCCAGCGGAATAGTGGTCAGCTGCCAAAATGAAAGATCTCAACACGCCAACCGGCAAATGGCCATGGGCATCTTGAAAGCCAAACTCTATGAAAAGGAACGTTTGGAAAAGGAAGCAGAAACCGATCATCTGCGCAGTGGTAAATCGGAAATTGCCTGGGGAAGCCAGATTCGATCCTATGTTTTACATCCTTATAATATGATCAAGGACCATCGCACCGGCCTCGAAGTTGGAAATACCCAAGCAGTTTTAGACGGAGACATCGAAGCTTTTATTCAAGAATACTTGCGTTGTTCGACTAGTGGGCAATGGGAGGATAAAGAGTAAGGAGAGAAGCTATGTTTAAAAAACACAAAAAAACAATCACTCTGGCAATAATTTTCAGCTTAATCTTAGGATTCAATTTTTTTCTCAAAAGGAATATAGTAGACGCTTCCAGTTTGGAAGATCCCCTTACTACTTTGAGCTATGTGGAAATGCGTCTGGAAGAAATTGAAGAGAAAATCCTGCAAAAAGTTCGGGACATCTTGGCTGACCTGGATTGGGATGATGTTTCCAAGCCCGATAATCAACCAACTGAGCCGGAACAACCGGAAACACCCGAAGAACCTCCCGAAATCAAAGAGGAAATAATTTGGCAAGTCATAGTCTTAGAAAAAGATGAGCGTTTAGTCGCCGAAGCAGGCTGTGAGATTATTTTAAGATCAGGTGAAGCTTATGCCATCGCTTCCGCTTTAGGAGGAGTGGCTGATTTAACCGCCGGCAGCGACCTTGGCACCGGCCAATCCATAGCTTTAAATCATCATCTTTTAATTCCCCGCAGCGATGGCCGCGGCCTCAAAGCCGAAGAGATGTCCTACCTGATGATTAAAGGTCAATACACAATCGAATAAAAGTCAATAAAACACCCGCCAGAGGTCTTAATCTCTGACGGGTTTTTTTTAATTTTTAAAGAAATTTTTGATGGTCTGCTGAATCAAGGGAGGCACGACGCCAAAGCTATAGGCTGCATCTAGGCGTTCTAAAAACTGATGAGCCTCCTTGCCATAAGCCCCGATGTTGATGACCGGCATGGATGGCCAGTTGTTTGTAGGGCGCTGCTTTTGTCTTCAGTTTTAATTTTCAAAGAAGTTCTTTATGGTCTGTTGAATCAAGGGAGGTACAACGCCAAAGCTATAGGCTGCATCCAGGCGTTCTAAAAACTGATGGGCTTCCTTGCCATAAGCTCCAATGTTGATGACTGGCATGGATAGTCGGTTGATCAGATCGAAATCTGTGCGCTGATATTTGAGATGGGCCGGATAGTTTTCTACATAAGCTTTGAGTGAATCTTCATCATCGTTTAAACTTAAAAAACTGGAGTCGGCGATATAGGGAAAGAAGAAGCGTTTTTGCATCTTGTATTTTTCTTCGACCTTTAAATCAACAATCGCTTTTTCAGCTGCCCTGATCAACTTGTGGTGAGATGGTATCTCTCTGTCCAGAGCGATGGCCGGATAATACATGCTGCCAAAATAGAGAACGATTGCCGGAGATTGGTCGGGCAGTTGTTTCCA
>JAAYKD010000201.1 GCA_012522585.1 Bacillota bacterium
GGGTAGTTCAGCGACAGGTCGTAGAAGCGGCTGTACAGTATGTGGAAGGTAACCGTCGGGCCGAAGACCGCGAGGCCCGAGAGGAAGGCCACGCTCCCTATGACAAAGGCAATGGGGAATCCGGTCATAACCAGGACGAAGACCCCCCCCAGCATCATGACGGTTATCGCCTCGGCGCTGAGTTCAATCAAGAGTCTCACCCCTGACCGTGAAGTATAGATCCCGGACGAAGTTCGCGACGGCCTGCAGCATCAGCAGCAGGAGTCCGACAGCGAACACCGTCCGGTACGGGCCTGCGGGAGGATACCAGAAGCTGTTGAAGAACACCTCGTTTATCCTCCATGCGCGCACCGCCCAGGTAACCGACATCCACAGCATGAGCCCCATGAGGGGGAAGAACAGGAAGAGCGAACAGATCACGTTCATTAACGCCTTTCCCCTGTCGGGCAGCATGTTGTAGAACATGTCCACGCGCGTATGGGAGTCATAAAGGTAGCCGTAGGAGGCACCCAGCAGGTAGAGGGCGCCTCCGGCCATGCAGAGGGTATCGTACGCCCAGATGGTTGGCGCGTCGAAGAAATGCCTGGCCACGGCCTCGTAGGTCCCGGCGAACACAAGGATCAGGGCGCACCACTTCCCCACGGCCCCGGACAGTTCACTTAGCGCGTCGATTGTTTTCAAGAGACGTTTCAAAGAGGTCATACTCTTCTCCCTGCGTCCGTAGGATGGGACGGCATTATCTCATCAAGTTGTACGACTCGCCGTAGCTCTTCATCGAGTTGTAGATCTCGCCGAAGATCGGGGGCTCGCTTGCTATCTTCTCCTCGTAGAATTTTGCGGCCTCCTCCTCTATCGCCTTGTTCACCTCGTCGGGGATCTTGACGACCTTGTTGCCGTACTCCTTGAACTTCTCAAGCGCCAGTATGGACTCGTACACCAGGAACTCGTGCTGCGCCTGGGTGTACTTGTCTACGAAAGTCTGGACCAGCAGCTGGAGGTCCTCAGGCAGCTCGTTCCAAGCGTCCTTGTTGACGAAGAAGACCTGCGGGTCGCACGGGGCGCGCACAGGCGAAAGGTAGACGTAATCGGCCACCTCGTTGAAGTGCATGTTCCAGTTGGACGCCAGAGTCGAATACTCGAATGCGTCGATCGTGCCGCGCTTCATGGCCTCGTAGAGCGCTCCGCCGGGTATTATGACCGTGGCCATTCCCATCCTCTGAAGAATCTCTCCGCCGTCGCCCATGCAGCGTGCCTTGATGGACTTCAGGTCCTCCACGCTCTCTATCTTCTTCTTGGAGTGGAAGAAGACCTCCTCGGGAAGGGGGGAGAGGGCGCCTGGGAAGGTCATTACGTTGTAGCCTTCCATCATCTTGTTCATCAGGTCCGCGCCGCCGCCGTAGTTGAACCACGTCCGGAGCGCCTCGCCCGCGAGCACGCCCGGCCGCGAGCTTATCAGGCCGGCTGCCGACCACTTGTCGAGGTTGTACATCGGGCAGGTGTAGCAGAGCTGCAGCACGTTCTCGTGAACGGCATCGAGCTCCTTGTAGGCCGGTACGATCGAGCCGCCGACGAACGGCTTGATCTCCAGCCTGCCGCCGGAAGTCTCAATGATCGCCTTGAAGAGCAGATCATGGTAGATCTGCGAGGGATCCGAGGCCGGCCCGTGTCCCGAGGAGCGCCATATGATCTTCTTGGGCGCGTCCGCGCCCGCCACCGGGGCGAAAACCCCGACCAGGAACACCGCCAATACC
>JAAYKD010000134.1 GCA_012522585.1 Bacillota bacterium
AGCTGAAAGCAAGGAAGCTGAAGCAGAATTTCTTTCCTTTGAAGATCCTTTACAGGACAAGGTCAGAGTAATAGATTATGATATCGCCTCATTCGACCATCTGGAAGCGGATGGGGATGGACCTCCTCTGATCTATAAAAGTGAAGAGGAATATCAAAGGGAAATAAGCCAGGAATTTGAAAAGAAAAGGCTTGCTGAATGGGAAGGTTACTTGCGCCAGCAGGCTCAAAAAGTAAGCAGCCCCAAGAAAAAGAGTACTGAACTCTTAGGTAAAAAAATAAAAGGCAAACCGATTCCTTTAAAAGATGTGCAGGATGGCAGATCTACTAAAATTGTTCTGGGCGAGGTTTTTTATTTAAATCAGCAAAATCTGCGCAATGGTCAAACTCTTTATCTCTTTGATATTTACGATGGCACAGATTCCTTAGGAGTAAAAGCTTTAGTTCGTCCTGAACAAGCTGAGCAGAGGCGCCGTCCAATTCCTCAACGTTTAGAGGATTTAAAAGTAGGTACTTGGGTCAAAATAAGCGGAAAAGTTGAATACGATAGGTATGATTCCGATGAATTGGTTTTAATGGCAGATGCCATCAACGAAATCGAAGCACCGGTCAAACCTCGAATCGATCAAGCTAAAATCAAGAGAGTTGAACTCCATGCTCATACAAATATGAGCAGCATGGATGCTCTACCTGATGCCAGATCTCTGGTCAAAAGGGCTCATGATATGGGCTTAGAGGCTCTGGCCATTACTGACCATGGTGTTTTGCAGGCTTTTCCGGAAGCCGCTGCAGCGGCCAAGGAATTCGGTATTAAAATCCTCTATGGTTGTGAAATCTATCTGATCGATGATTTGCAAGACCGCCGCTATCATCATTGTACAGTCTTAGCCAAAAATAAAAAGGGCCTAAAAGAGCTCTATCGCATGACCAGCAAAGCTCATTTAGAGAATTTTTATCGCCGACCCAGAGTTTTGCGTCAGGATTTACAAGAGCAAAGAGAACATTTGATTTTAGGATCTGCCTGTGCCTATGGGGAGGTTTATACCAGCCTGCTCGATTCCTATAAAATGAATTTGCAAGCAGCTCAAGATAATGCCAAAGCCAAGGCAGAATTTTATGATTTTTTAGAAGTCATGCCGATTGGCCATAACAAATTTGCCATCGACAAAGGCTTGGTCGATAGTTTGGAAGATTTGGAAAAATTAAATAAACTGATCTATGAAATGGGCAAAGAACTGAATATTCCCGTTGTGGCGACCGGAGACGTTCACTTTTTAGAACCGGAAGATGTGATTTTTAGAGACATTTTGCAAGCCGGTCAGGATTACGAAGCAGATGAGAGTAAACCCTTATTGCATCTGCGCAATACAGAAGAGATGTTGGCGGAGTTCTCTACTTGGTCTGAGCAAGAGGCCTATGAAGTAGTTGTGACCAATAGCAATCTGATTGCCGACCAGATCGAAGAAATAGACCCCATGCCTGATCGCCTCTATCCTCCCAATTTACCCGGAGCTGCCGAGGAATTGAAGGAAATGACCTATCAAAAGGCCAGGGAAATGTATGGAGATCCTCTACCTGCCATTGTTTTGGATAGATTGGTCTGGGAGTTGGATTGTATCATCGGTTATGGCCATGCTGTTAACTATTTTGCCGCTCATAAACTGGTCAAAAAATCCATAGATGAAGGCTATCCGGTCGGCTCCAGAGGCTCGGTTGGTTCTTCCTTGGTGGCTACCTTGACCGGGATAACCGAAGTCAATCCCCTCAGCGCTCATTATCGTTGCCCGGCTTGTAGCTATAGTGATTTTAGCCTGGGGAAAGATTATGACTGCGGAGCGGATATGCCCGATAAACTCTGTCCAAAATGTCAAGAGCCCCTGATCAAAGATGGCTTTAATATTCGCTTTGAGGTTTTCATGGGTTTTGCCGGGGACAAAATCCCCGACATTGATTTGAATTTTTCCGGCGAGTATCAGATGCAGGCCCATCGCCATGCCGAAGAGCTTTTTGGTAAAGATTATGTCTATCGAGCCGGAACGATCAGCACTGTAGCCAATAAAACGGCCTACGGCTTTGTCATGAAATACTTGGAAAAGACTGGAGCTCAGCTGAGAAGAGCTGAAATCAACAGGCTGACCTTAGGCTGTACCGGCGTTAAAAGGACGACCAGTCAGCATCCCGGAGGTTTGATGGTAGTGCCGGCGGATATGGATATTCATGATTTTACGGCTGTTCAGCATCCACCCGGGAAAGATGGCGCCGAAGTCATAACCACTCATTTTACCTATCAAGCAATTCACGATCATCTGATGAAATTGGACCTCTTAGGTCATGATGATCCCACTATTTTACGAAAATTACAGGCCTTGACCGGTGTTGACATTTCCTCTATTCCTTTGGATGATCCTGAGACGATGAAATTGTTCGTCTCAACCGAACCCCTAGGGGTAGACTCAAGGGAGATTGAATCGGAAACCGGCACCTATGGTGTTCCGGAGTTTGGCACGCCTTTCACCAGAGCCATGTTGATGGACGCTAAGCCCAAGTACTTTTCCGACTTGATCAGGCTATCCGGATTTTCCCACGGGACCGATGTCTGGGCCGGAAATGCCAGAGAATTGATCGTCAAATACAATATACCTCTCTCCGAAGCAATTTCTACCAGAGATGCAATTTTAATCTATTTGATCGAAAAAGGACTGCCCAATAGTTCCGCCTTCCAGATCATGGAATCGGTTCGAAGGGGAAGGGGCTTAAAAGAGGAAGAGGAAGCCTTGATGCGCCAACATCAAGTTCCTGAATGGTATATCGATTCCTGTAAAAAAATAAAATATCTCTTCCCCAAGGCTCATGCTGCAGCTTATGTTCTTTCCGGCTACAGAATTGCCTGGTTTAAAGTCCATCACCCAATGGCTTTCTACGCTACTTATCTGTCGGTCAGAGCCGGTGTCAACTTTGATGCCGATTTAGCCGCGGAAGGTGTAAATGCTCTGCGCACTGAAATCGCCAGAATCAAGCGCAAGGGCAATGAAGCGACAGCAAACGAGAGAGCAACTTTAACCCATTTGGAAGTAGCCTTAGAGGCCACTATAAGAGGAGTAAAATTTGGCAGAGTTGAGCTCTACCGTTCGGAAGCCAAGGAGTGGAAAATCGAAGAGGACAAGACTCTCTTGCCCCCCTTTTCTGCCCTGCAAGGAATTGGCGTCAATGCGGCTGAAAGTGTTGTGGCGGCTCGCAATCAAGGTGGTCTTTTTACTTCCATTGAAGATTTGGTTCTGCGCAGCAAGCTGAATAAAACCGGTATTGAAATATTGAGAATTCACGGCTGTTTAGAAGGAATGAATGAAACAGACCAGCTTACCCTCTTTTAAAACAAGTTCGTAAAAGCAAAGTAGAGTCTCTACTTACATCTGAGCTCTGGTTTTGCCCAGCAAATTGAAGCAAACTGATGTTGAGATATTGAGAATTCACAGCAGTTTAAATAGGAAGAAGGAAACAGCCTAGCTTAGCTTTTTTAAAATATGTAATAAAACTAAAGGATAAAAGGAGAGATGCAAATGGATAAGGAAAAAATTGCCAGGATCAATGAACTGGCCAATAAAGCCAAAGAAGTGGGCTTGACTGAGGAAGAGAAACAAGAACAAAAAGAGCTGAGAAGACTCTATGTTGAAAATGTTACTTCCAATTTAAGAGCTCAATTGGATAATGCCTACGTGCAAAAGCCGGACGGCACCACTGAAAAGTTGGAAAAAAGAGAAGGCTCTAAAGAATAAATTTGAAGGAGAAAATTATGCCAAATCATCGAGAGAAAATTCTTTTAACTGCTCAAGAATTGAGCATAGAAGATTTAGTCAAAGTAGCCAGAGAAGGTGCTTTAGTTGAGTTATCATCAGAATTGAAAGAGCGAGTTAATAAATCCCGAGCTTTAGTAGAAAAGATGATTGCTGAAAAAA
This sequence comes from Bacillota bacterium, assembly GCA_012522585.1. GTDB lineage: Bacteria > Bacillota > JAAYKD01 > JAAYKD01 > JAAYKD01 > JAAYKD01. Next base: position 3,953 of record JAAYKD010000134.1, read on the forward strand.
GAGTGGTTTATGGAATTACAACAGGCTTTGGTAATTTTGCCACTGTGACCATCGACCAAGAGGATACTGAGGCTCTGCAACATAATTTAATCGTCAGCCACGCTGTTGGGGTTGGTGACCCTCTGCCTCAGGATGTAGTCAGAGCAATGATGCTCTTGAGAGCATATTCACTGAGTCAAGGTTACTCCGGAATTCGTTTAAGTGTGATTGAGTCCTTGTTGGCAGCATTAAACGCCGGCATGCATCCTTATATACCTGAAAAAGGCAGCTTAGGTTCAAGCGGAGATTTAGCACCCTTATCTCATATGATTATGCCCTTTTTAGGTTTGGGTCAAGCCTATTTTGAGGGAGAATTATTGGATGGAGCCGAAGCTTTGAAAAGAGCCGGGATTGAGCCTATAGTTTTACAGGCCAAAGAAGGCTTAGCCTTGAACAACGGCACTCAATGTATGACGGCGATTGCATCTTTAGCAGTTTACGATGCAGAAAAACTCTTGAAGTCTGCTGATTTAGTAGCAGCCTTGACCATCGAGGCTTTAAATGGAATTCCAGCGGCTTTTGATCCCCGCATCCATCAAATTCGCAATCATCCCGGACAGATTGAGACAGCAGCTACTATTCTCGAACATCTAGAAGATTCGGAATATACTGCCCCCAACAATCACCCCAGGGTGCAAGACGCCTATGCTTTGCGGTGTACATCCCAGGTTCACGGACCGATTAAAGAAGCCTTGGAATATGTCAAGACTGTGGTGGCCAGAGAAGTCAATGGAGTTACCGATAATCCTCTGATCTTCTTGGACACAGAAGAAGCTATTTCCGGCGGAAATTTTCACGGTGAGCCCATCGCTTTAGCTATGGACTTTTTCGGCATTGCCCTGTCTGAATTGGCTAATATCTCGGAACGACGCTTGGAGCGTTTGGTCAACCCAGCCTTGTCCAATGGCTTACCGGCATTCTTGACAGAAAACGGGGGAGTCAACTCAGGGTTTATGATAGTTCAGTATTCAGCTGCAGCCTTGGTCAGTGAAAATAAAGTTTTGGCCCATCCGGCCAGTGTTGATAGCATTCCCAGCTCCGCTAACCAAGAAGACCATGTTTCCATGGGAACTATTGCAGCCCGCAAGGCAGCCCAAATACTCAATCATTCCACCCATGTCCTCTCCATGGAGCTTTTAGGAGCAGCCCAAGGCATCGACCTAAGGGGTAAAGATAAGGAGTTGGGCAAAGGTACTAAAGCTGTTTACCGAGCCTTGCGAGAAAAAGTTGCTCCTTTAAAAGATGACAGACCGATGATTGACGATATGAAGGAAGCGTTTCTTTTAGTTCAAAGTGGATTTATAAAAAAATAGTTTGAAAGGGAGATTGTAAATGAGTAAAGTTGTACAGTGTATTCCTAATTTTTCCGAAGGTAGAAGACCGGAAGTAATTGAAGCGATTGTTGATGAAATCCGCAAAGTTGAGGGCTGTGAATTGCTCGACGTAGAACCTGATGCATCTCATAACAGAGTTGTTGTGACCTTTACAGGTACACCTGAAGCTGCCAAAGAAGCCGCTTTTCAAACCTGTAAAAAAGCATCTGAATTAATCGATATGACCAGCCACGAAGGCGAACATCCTCGGATGGGCGCAACTGATGTCATTCCTTTCGTGCCGGTAGCCGGTATGACCATGAAAGAATGTGTGAAATTGGCTAAGGAGTTGGGCCAAAGAATCGCTGAAGAATTGGAGATTCCAATTTATCTATATGAAAGTGCAGCGACCAGACCGGAAAGAAAAAACCTGGCTACAGTCAGAAGAGGCCAATTCGAAGGTCTTTTGACAGATATAGCCAAGCCGGAAAGACATCCCGATTTTGGTCAGCCCAAAATGCACCCAACAGCCGGATGTACAGCCGTTGGCGCCAGAAAGCCCTTAGTAGCCTTCAATGTCAATTTGGCTACAACTGATTTATCCATTGCTAATGCGATCGCCAGAAAGATCAGAGGTTCTTCCGGTGGATTTGTCAATGTTAAAGGCATTGGTGTGGAATTAGAAGATAAGAATATGGTTCAAGTCTCCATGAACTTAGTCGACTTTAAAAAGACTTCGATCCATCATGCTTTCGAATTTATCAAAAGAGAAGCTGCTCGCTACGGTGTCAATGTAGTGGAAAGCGAAATCATCGGCCTTGTACCCATGGAAGCTTTGGTTGAAAGTGCTATTTGGTATCTACAAGCGGACGGTTTCAAAAACAAGCAGATCTTGGAAAAGCGTGTCTATAAATTCTAAGATAAGGGGATAAAATGGATTTTATTTTAACTAATATAAAACAGATGGTAACCAATCTGGGTCATGGTCAGGAACCGGTTAAAGGTCAAGCCATGAAGGAAGTTGGTTTAAAAGAGGGCTGGGCTATCAGGGTCAAAGACGGAATCATCGATTCCGTTGGACCTGAAGCTGAGATTCTTTCAGCTCGGGATGAAAATACCGAAATCGTCGATCTTCAAGGTAAATTGCTTTTGCCTGGGTTTGTCGAACCTCATACTCACTTAGTCTATGCCGGCGATCGAGCTCATGAATGGGCCTTGAAGCAACAGGGTGTTCCTTATTTAGAGATCTTAGCTCAAGGTGGGGGAATCTTGGATACGGTGCGCCAAACCAGAAGTGCCGGCAAAGAAGCTTTAAAAGAGCAGACTGCCAAGCGTTTGGAAACCATGAAAAGAGGCGGTATCACAACTGTTGAAATCAAAAGTGGTTACGGCCTCGATACAGCTACAGAATTGTTGCAATTGGAGGTAGTCAAAGAACTACAGGAAGAGCAACCCTTGGATTTAGTAGCAACTTTTATGGGAGCTCACGCAACTCCACCGGAATACAAGGATAATCCTCAAGCTTTCGTTGATTTAGTCATCAACGAGATGCTACCGGCAGTGGAAAAGCAAGGTATAGCAGAGTTTTGTGATGTCTTTTGCGAAGCCGGAGTCTTTTCACCTGAGGATTCATTGAGAATTCTAGAAGCAGGGATTGAACATAATCTACGCCCCAAAATCCACGCAGACGAATTGGGAGTCAGCGGTGGCTCCAGAATCGCTGCTCAAATTAAGGCTGTCTCCGCTGAGCATCTGATGGAAACAGACGAAGAGGGAATGGAATTGATGGCTGAAGCCGGAGTCATAGGTGTTTTATTGCCTGCAACTTCCTTCAATTTAGCCAAAGGCACTTATGCTCAAGCTCGCAAGATGCTGGAAAAGAACATGGCCTTAGCCCTTTCCACTGACGCTAACCCCGGCTCATCTCCCACCGAGAACATGCAATTCGTTCTCAGTGTCGCTTGTCTCTACTTAAAACTGAGTCCCGAAGAAGCCATAATGGCTGCCACTTTAAATGCAGCTCATGCAATCGGCCGAGGGGATTTAGTGGGCAGTTTAGATCCGGGAAAACAGGCTGACTTTGTCATCATGGACGCTCCCAGTATAGATTATCTGCCCTATCATTTTGCTTCCAATCACGTCAGTCAAGTCTACAAAAAAGGTGTGCCTCTATTATAAAAAGGGTGTGATTTCATGTCTTTCACCACTCAAGTCAAGGAAGAAACGAGTGGAAGATGGGATTATAGAGAATGCTGCTATAAAGCTGAGTTGACCGGCCTAATCGATACAATAGGCAATGTCAATATCTCAAGCCAGGGCCTTTCTCTGCATATTTCCACCCAAAACCCCCATGTGGCCAGGCGCATTTATCGTTTAATCAGCGAAAAAATAGGAATCGAGGCAAAGATTTATACTCGAACAGAAACCAGGCTGCTCAAAAAGCAGAGCTTTCAAGTTGCAGTCTTGGGTCAGGAAAACACTGTCAAGCTTTTAAAGCTGATTGGCAGGGAAAGTTGGCCCTTAGAAACCTATATTATACCGGAGAGCGTCTTAGAATGGTCGTGCTGTCGTAACGCCTATCTCAGAGGAGTTTTCCTGGCTTCCGGCTCAGTCAGTGATCCTAAAAAGTCCTATCATTTGGAAATGATCACTCACTGGCCGGAGCACGCTGTCCAGATTTTAGCCCTTTTAGACCGCCACGAAATCAAGGCACAGATCATCGAGAGAAAGAACAATCAAGTCATCTATCTCAAAGACAGCAATGCCATCGCGGATTTTCTGGTGCTGATTGGAGCTGTCAACGCCATGTTGGAATACGAAAACACTAGGGCTTTAAAAGAGACGATTAACATGGCCAATCGGATGAGAAATTGTGATTTGGCCAATACTGAAAGACAGAGTATCGCTTCTGATCAGCAAATCGATTATATCGAATTTTTGCACAGTAGAGGCGAGTATAGTAAATTGACCTCTGCCTTAAAAGAAGCAGCTGACCTGCGTCTTCTCAACCCTGAGGATAGCCTGAGGGAGTTGGCAGAGCAATTGCAAATCAGCAAATCGGCCTTAAACCATCGCTTTCGCTCGTTGAAGCAAAAAGCTCAAGAAAAAGGATGGGAACCCCAGCAAAGATAGACCTTAAAACAAGCAAAGGAAGTAATTGTGATGATCCAAATCATGCCAGGGAAAGAAGAACATTGGCCGGCGCTCAAGTCCTATTTGCTTAAGGATGATTCTGAAGATTATGTTGTCTACACTTGGCAGGATTGGTTGAAGAATTCTGATCAAGGAATGGTTTTAGTAGCATTGATCGATGAAATTCCTGTAGGTACTACCTATATTTCTTACATCAATCAGGAGCTCTGCTATTTTCAGGGAATCCGTATAGACTCCGCCTATCGAAGGCGAGGTATCGGCCAGGCTTTGACCAAGGCCAGTGTCAAAGAAGCTAAAGCCCAGGGTTTTAAAAGAGCTGTCTGTGGAATCGACAGCGATAATCTAGCCTCGCAAAGAGTCAGCACCAATGCCGGTTTTAAAAGAATCGGTCAATATCAAGCTTATTTGAATGAGCTAGAATCTTTGGCTGAACGGCCGAAGAAGAAAAGTTTAGGTAGCTGGCATCAGGTTTTAGCGGCTGACTTACCAGAATATCTGAAAATGCAAAAGAATTCCTCTGAGTATAAAAAGATGAATGGTTTCTTATTTTCATATGGTTTTTATCAATTGGAATTGAGCCAGTCCTTCCTGGAAGAGATAGAGCCCTGGGGAGATCAAATTCATTTTTATAAATATGAGATTGACGGAGAAATCAAAGGCTTTGTCAATATTTTCTTTGGAGACGAAGAGGGTTTTGATCGGAAAGGATTTTTAGTTCAGGGTTTACTCTTGGCGGAAGATCTTGATTTGTCCCAATTTTGGCAGGATTTCACCGGCTTTTTTACGAGAAAAGAATTCGACGGTTATCTTATCTGGATCTTCCCGGAAAACCCCTTGCTTGACTTTTTAAAGCAGGTTGGTTTTGAAATTTTACCGGGACAGGGTTATCAGATTTGGGCTCAAGATTTAAATTGAAAAGCAGCCCTGTAATTCACTAATTTATAAAAAATACCGAAGGCAAGATCAGCCTTCGGTATTTTTGTTTTCTATGGATAAATTATCTGAGACAAATTTTTAGATGGTTTATCAATTGTGGGAAAATTTATTTCTGTTATCTTGCAGACTTAGGCTTAAGTTTTACTTTCCACAAATACAATACCCGAATATAATCAGCTTGAACAATTGTAAGCATTTATCTTTCTCCTTGTGCGTTTTGCCTATACGAGAATGGTGAATTTTAGCTGCACTGGCAAGGCTGATTGTATTTTAGGCTTATATTTGTTGTATTTTTATCTTAACAAAAACCTAAGTTAGATTAAGATATTCTTATTGTCTATTAAAGAAACAATAAGATTCGGTCATTCTTAAAATGGGTTGAAATAGGCTAGGCTTTCGGCGATAAAAGCTTCGGCAGCGGGG
>JAAYKD010000135.1 GCA_012522585.1 Bacillota bacterium
GGCTCTTCTGATCGCCCTGGAAACAGCCTCGACTGCTTCGTTTTGCCCGACCACTCGGCGGTGCAGCTCGTTTTCCAAATTGAGCAGGCGCTTGCTATCTTCTTGACTCAGGCGCTCAACCGGCACATTGGTCCAGGCTGAAACGATCTGAGCTATATCCTCTTCGCCTACGATGATCTGGCTGCTGTCTTGCTTTTGTTTCCATTGTTCGTGCTGATTTTGTAATTGTTCTTTCTTTTTGCTCTCCTGATCGCGCAAGGAAGCTGCCAATTCAAAGGCTTGGTTTTTCACCGCTTCCTCTTTTTCGGCTTGCAATTTCTTTAATTCTTCTTCCAAATCCTTCAAATCGGGTGGAGCTGTATAGGAGCGCAAACGCACTCTGGAGCCTGCTTCGTCGATTAAATCGATGGCTTTGTCCGGCAAGAAGCGGTCGTTGATATAACGATCGGAAAGCTGGACTGCTGCTTCGATGGCTTCATCGCTGATGGTCACCCTGTGGTGAGCTTCATAGCGATCTCGCAAGCCCTTTAAGATGAGCACAGATTCTTCTAAAGTCGGCGGTTCGACCATCACAGGCTGGAAACGCCTTTCCAGGGCTGCGTCCTTTTCAAAATACTTACGGAATTCCTTGAGGGTGGTGGCGCCAATGGTCTGGACTTCACCTCGAGCTAAAGCAGGTTTGAGAATATTGGCAGCATCGACTGCTCCTTCTGCACCGCCGGCTCCCACAATGGTGTGCAATTCATCGATGAAAAGTATGACTTGTTTGGTATTGCGCACTTCTTCTAAAAGATCCTTCATCCGCTCTTCAAACTCGCCCCTGTATTTTGTTCCGGAAACCAGCATGCCCATTTCAAGGGTGATGACTCTTTTGTCCTTCAACAATTCAGGAACTTCTCCGGCCACGATTTTGCGAGCCAGACCTTCTACAATGGCGGTTTTACCTACTCCCGGCTCACCGATTAAAACCGGGTTGTTTTTCGTTCTTCGAGAGAGAATTTGAATGATTCTTTCAATCTCTTGATCCCGACCGATCACCGGATCCAGTTGGTTTTCTTTGGCTAATTTGTTTAAATCACGACCTAATTTGTCCAGCAAAGGAGTATCGCTCTTTCTTTGAGCAGGAGCATTTCTGGGTCGCTGGGGCCTATTATCTCTGGCCTGAGGGTTTTCTTCCATTTGGGCCAGGATATATTGGCGCAAATCTTCCGGCTTGACATTAAAGCGGTTGAGGATGCGTCCGGCTACACTGTCTGTTTCTTCGATCAAAGCTAAGAGCAGATGTTCCGGCCCCACATAGCTGTCGTTTAAATCAAGGGCTTGTTGATAGGCTTGTTCGACCAGTCTTTTTACCCGAGGAGAGGCTTGAATTGTCTGCTTGGGTTTTTCCTCTCCTTGAGGGCTGAAATGTAGAACTGCCTCTCTAATATTTTCGGCTGTTAAATTGAAATGTTTAAGTGCATTCTGAGCAATCGTCTCTTCTATACGGGCCAGACCGTAGAGCACATGTTCGGTTCCGACTATGACGTGGTTGAGTCTGCCGGTCAACCTCTGGGCTACGAATAGGGCCTGGTTTGTCTTTTCACTAAAGCGTAATTCGCTCATCTAATCCCTCCTCTATTGGGAAATTATATTGACTTCTGCCAAGCTTTCTCGCAAAAGCTGGGCTCTTTTTATGCCTGGGCGATTCTTTCTGTTTTCATCTTGGTCGTCTTCTTCTCTGTTCAGCCAAGCATCTTGAATCTTGACCATCAGATGATTCAAATCTTCATAGGAAAGATTGTCTAAAATGCCCAGTTCCAAGCCAAAGCGCAGATCACTCAAGCGCCTGATGGCTTCTTTGTTTTGCATTATATAGGAGTTTTTGACCATTCCTAAGGTTCTGCCGACTTTATCCTGCAATTGAATGGGTATGCGGGAGAAGAGGAATTTTCTGGTCTTTCTTTCTTCGTTGATAATCTGCCTGATCAGTGCTTGTAGACTGGCCAGAATTTCTTTTTCCGGTTTGCCCAAAGAAATCTGATTGGAAATCTGATAAATATGACCGAAGGCTTCACTGCCTTCACCGTAGAGGCCTCTGGCAACTATACCTAGCTTGGTCATACTGGTTAAGAGAGGGCCTAATTTTTGGCTCATGGCCAGAGCCGGCAAATGCATCATCACAGAAGCTCTCAAACCGGTGCCGGCATTGGTCGGACAGGCGGTCTTATAACCATAAGTATCGCTAAAAGCGAAGTCCAATTGAGATTCCAGAATATCATCCAATTTATCTGCTAGGTTCCAGGCTTTTTCCAATTGTAAACCGCTATGGAGCACTTGAATGCGCAGATGATCTTCTTCGTTCAGCATGATGCTGACTGCTTCATCGTCTCGCAGGAGTAAGGCTCCCTGCTTTTCTCTTTCAGCTAAAGCTGGGCTCATCAGGTGCTTGTCGACCATGATCCCCCTGGCGCTTTCGCTCAAACCGGTGATGGATAAAATTTGCCAATCATTTTCTGTTTCTTCTTTTAGACGAGGAAGAGCTTGCTGGATCTTTTCAATTATTTCTTCAGCCTGTTGATCCGATTGAAAGTTTGGATAAGGCAGACCGACTATATTGCGAGCCAACCTGATTCGACTGCTTAAAACCACATCCTGATCAGGTCCTTCCTGCATCCAATAGGCCGTAGAATTGGCCCAAGGCTTGATGGCGGACATACTCATTCCTCCTTTTCTGCAGACAAACGCTTGATTTCATCTCTCAAAACTGCCGCTTCTTCAAAGGCTTCTTCAGCCACTGCCTGTAAAAGCTTAGATTTTAATTCTCGGAGTTGACGCCGGTGCAAATAGCCTTCGCCGGCTCGGATGGGAATTTTCCCCTCATGGTGGCAACTGCCATGAATCCTGTTCATCAGAGGCTCCAGCTTATCGCCAAAAGTCTCATAGCAATCTGGGCAGCCAAAGCGCCCTTGACGTCTGAACTGACCATAATTGGTGCCACAGGTCGGGCAGATTAAATTTTTATAATTTTCTGATTCCACTCCGGCTGCATCTTCTTCTTGCATCAGGCCGGACAAGAGATTATGTATGGAAAACTGAAAGGGTAAGACCAGTTTAATATTGAAGGGGTTGAGTTTAGCAGCACAGCTTTCACAAAGATGGGTTTCTGTTTTTTGCCCATTGATAGTTTGACTTAAATGGATAGTAGCTTGGTTCTTTTTACATTCCTGACAAAGCATAACTATTACCTCCTTGTCAATTCTTTGATTCTGCCCCTAAAATAGCCAAGATCATGGAGCGCAGAATCAAGGCCCGTAAACGATCTCGGAGCACCTGCGGACCGTCAATGCCTTTGACCAAGGCTGCCTGCATGATTGCTCTTTCTCTTAGGGTAATTATCTTTTCATCGGCCAAGCGATCACAAATATGTTTGGCTGCTGCTGCATCGATCTCTTCAGGCAGAGCCTTTAATATTTCGTTTGCCCAATGTTGTTTGTTGTCGGCCAAGAGTAGACGAGTGATGCGCACATGACCGCCACCACCGCGACGGCTTTCCACTAAATAACCCCTCTCAGGGGTAAAGCGAGTGGTTAAAACATAATTTATCTGAGAAGGAACACAAGAAAAATGCTCAGCCAGATTGCTTCTGACAATTTCGATTGTTGGGTTGTCTGATTCCTCAACCATCGAACGTAAATATCTTTCTATTAAATCGGATAGAGTCATAAAAAGCGCCTCCCTTCTGACTTTGACTTTCTTTGACCTTCAGAATTATTATAAGCCCTTACTGCAGCTTTGTCAATAATTCTAC
>JAAYKD010000136.1 GCA_012522585.1 Bacillota bacterium
CTGTCCCCGGTTTGCACTGTCCCCGGTTTGCATGGTGTTATAGGAGGGTGATGAGGCGGAGGGCACGTTCGCTGGCGGTTTCGATGAGTTGAGCCGCATGGGCAAGGGAAGAGTCTAGCGTAATGGGGCCTGGAGCTATGGGTAGCATGGCGCTTAAGCCGTGTTGGTAGAGCCCTTCTGCTCCCTCTTCGATGCTGCCGGCTAGAGCTAAGAATGGAACATTGTATTTCCTGGCTCTTTGAGCTAAGCCCATGAGTCCTTTGCCTAAGAGGGTTTGTTTGTCTATTTTTCCTTCGCCACCTATTAATAAGTCAGCCTTTTTTAGCTTTTCTTCAAAATTCAATGTGTCTAAAACCAGATCGATGCCCGGTTCTATCTGGGCCTGACTAAAAGCCAGAAGAGCAACGGTTGTGCCCCCGGCAGCCCCCGCTCCTTTGATATCTTTAAAATTTTGGCCTAAGGTTTTAAACAAAACCTCGTTGTAATTGTTTAAGGCAGCATCCAAAGCCTCGACTTGGCTAGGTGTCGCCCCTTTTTGAGGGCCAAAAATTGCAGATGCACCAGATTCACCTAATAAAGGATTGTTGACATCGGAAGCGATTAAAATTTCGGCACTTTTAAATTCACTCATAATATTTTCAGCATTTATATAAGCTAAATCTTTAAGATGAATTCCGCCCAAAGGCAAAGGTTTTCTGTTTTCATCCAAAAGTCCAAGGCCTAAAGCCTGTAAAAGACCGGCACCTCCGTCGTTGGTTGCGCTGCCGCCTAAGCCAACGATGATTTTTTTGGCTCCTCTTGCCAAAGCAGCTCGGATCAGCTGCCCGCTGCCATAGGTGCTGGTCAAAAATGGATTCCGTTCATTTTCCTGCAACAAAGTTAAACCGGAAGCCACAGCGAGTTCGACAACTGCTGTGTTACCGGGTAATAAGACGAAATAGCCTTCGGTTTTTCGGCCCAAGGGGTCTAAAACTTCTTCATAATGGTATTGACCATCTAATGCATAGGCCAGAGTTTCAGCCGTGCCTTCGCCTCCATCGGCTAAGGGAAGTATACTTACATCTGCCCGGGGTAAAACCCTGGCAATTCCTCTTTTTACAGCCTGGCCTGCTTCCAAGGAGCTTAAGCTACCTTTAAAGGAATCCATGGCAACCAAAATTTTCATAGCTTAACCTCGCTATATTGGCCATCCAAATGAGCTTTCAAGCGCAATAGCAAAAGTTCAATCGCAACTTTATTGCGTCCGCCTTCTGGTATAACTATGTCAGCCTGGCGTTTGCTCGGTTCTACATAGCGCTCATGCATGGGCTTGACAGTGCTTAAATATTGATCGCGCACCGAAGTAAAGCTGCGGCCCCTTTGGTTGATATCCCGTTCGATTCGCCTCAAGATGCGCACATCGGCATCTGTATCGACAAAGAGTTTGATATCCAGCAATTCGTTCAAATCTTCATCTTCTAAAATCAGAATACCGTCTAAAACTATGATAGGCTTGGGTTTGATTACAACCACCTTGTCAGAGCGGGTATGCTGGCTAAAATCATAGACAGGGCAGAGCACTTCCTCGCCTTTTTTTAGCTTTTCTAAATGCTCGATCAAAAGCTCCGTTTCAAAAGCCTTGGGGTGATCGTAATTGAGCAAATTGCGCTCCTCCAGCGTCAGGTGCTTTTGGTCGCGATAATAATTGTCATGGAAAATAACGGAAATATCATCGCTAAATCTGTTCAAAAGGGCTTGGGTCAGTGTTGTTTTGCCTGAACCGGTGCCACCGGCTATGCCAATAATCAGAGTGTTCATATCAGTGCCGCCTTTCCCCTTGATCTTTTTAGATTATAGCATGCTTTCCCCGGGCTTAAAAGCGGCAATTCCCTTTTACTTCCCCTTCTTGCTAAAATGTTAACTTCATGTTAACATTATTTTAAAGCAAACAATTTTAGAAGGGCGGTTGGGCAATGAAAATCAGTGCTTCTTCTCAGGACTATCTCGAAGCCTTGCTTGTGTTATCCGGAAACGGTGGCTCTGTCCGCTCTGTGGATGTAGCCAAAAGGTTAAATGTATCCCGAGCCAGTGTCAATAAAGCGGTAGGCATTTTAAAAGATCTGGGCTTGGTCAACCAGGAAAGATACGGTGAAATTGAGCTTACACCCGAGGGTAAAAAAGCTGCAAGAGCTGTGCACGAAAAGCATAACACCTTAAAATATTTCTTAAAAGAAGTTTTAGGTGTGAGTGAAGAGAATGCCGAAAATGATGCATGTGGTATGGAACATGTGATCAGCATCGAAACTTTGGAAAAGCTGCAGGATTATTTGCAGAAATTGAATTCCCAAACCAATTGATTTTGAAAACTTATTTATAATCAAGAATTTCAAGTATAAGTTAGCACCTAGGTTTTTTTAAAAAAGCAAACTTAGTAAATAAAGTTTAAGCAGCAATTCTTCGCTCCTTTCTTAAAGCTTTAAGAAAGCATTCATAAGGAGTTTGGTA
>JAAYKD010000137.1 GCA_012522585.1 Bacillota bacterium
GCCATTCAGAGTGGACGATGCCCAAGGCATCATAGCACTCACGAGTCCTCTCGACAATGATACGAATGGCTAAAACATCGTATATTTCAGCAAAACTCAAATTCTTGGTCTGCATTTTCCGGTGAATACTGTAGAGATGCTTGGCTCGGCCGTAAACATCGGCTTTTAATCCCTCTTCATTGAGTTTTTGATTGATCGTGTCAATGGCTGTTTGTATAGATTTTTCCCGCTCTTCCCTTTTGCTTCTGACCAAGGCTGCAATATTGAAGTAAGTTCCCGGCTGCAAATAGCGAAAGGAAAGATCTTCCAATTCCCATTTGACGGAGTGGATTCCCAGCCGACCGGCTAAGGGAGCATAGATGTCGAGAGTTTCTTTGGCTATGCTCTGTTGCTTATCCAATGTGTGAGCCTTTAAGGTTCTCATATTGTGTAGGCGGTCGGCTAATTTAATCAGGATAACTCGCATATCCTTGCCCATGGCCAAGAACATCTTGCGGTAATTTTCCGTCTGGTGTTCTAAAACATTGCTAAAATCCAGTTTTTCTAACTTGGTCACACCGTCAACGATTTGAGCTAAATCACTGCCGAATTCTTTGACCAGAAAATCATAGGTAATATCAGTATCTTCCAGGGTATCGTGTAAAAGAGCAGCCATGATTGAAGTCATGTCCAAACGGCTTTCAGCCAAAATGGTAGCTACTGCTAAAGGGTGAACGATATAGGGTTGACCGCTGCGTCGGGTTTGTGCTTGATGAGCTTGAGCGCTCACCAAATAAGCCCTTTTTACTTCGGCCACTTTATCTTCAGACATATATTCATTTAAGGCCTTTTCTAAACGGGACCATTCCATAAAACCGCCGCCTTTTATCCTAATAGATTTTGTAAATTTTCTCGTTTCTTCTCCATTATTTTAAATTCATCCAGGCTGTGCAAATCAATTTTACCGCTGGTTTCCAGCCAAAAGAAATCATTTTCTCGTAATTCAATCAAACCTGCTTGTAAAAACAGGTGGAGAACATTGCTCAGAGCAATTTCTGCATAAAAATCATTTAATCCGCCGGGATAAAGATAAGTATCATAAGCTTTCAGATTGAGGCCTTCTCCTTTCAGCCACCTATACCAGATGGCCAGATGTTCTCTGTCAGGCAAAAGCCAATTGAGCATCTGTTTGAAATTGAGGACCTGGCTCTGATCAAAGAGACTTTGACCGGAAACTTCAGTTGATAAGGGTAAATCCAATTGATAAACTTCTAAGTTTTCTGAACTAGGCCAATATTGGCCTAAGGGTAGGAAGGGAAATTCCTGATTGATGGCCAGCTGCAGATCATCCTTGCCCATAATTCCACTCTCATTTAAAATTTCCAGACTTTCCGGACTATAAAAGTAGAAGGAAGAGGAGTCTCCTCTTTCCCTTATTTCTTGCAATTGGGAAAGATTGAGCAGAGTAGCTTGACGCCAATCCAAGATTTCTATGCGCAGGCTTTCAACTCCACGGTAAACATTGGTCTGCAATTTGATGACCAAATCAAGTAGACCAAGGAAATCCTGTAAAAAATGGCCCTGCCGCCAAGCAAAAGCCTGATAACGGCGATTGCCAAAAAGAAAATTGACCTGGAGGTGAGCCCCACTGGAAATGGCTTTGGTCTGCAGAATTTGAGCCGATCTGATGATCAGGACAGGTTCTTCATTGCCTTGTCCCATAGGCTCTAAAATCTTAAAATTATTATAGAGGGAATTTAAATCTGTATCTATGTCAATATCCAGGTCTATTTCTAGCTGCTTGACCTGACTGAGGCCGCTCAGAGTGCAAAGTTCTGAAAACTCTTGCTTAAAAGCCTCCAGCTTGTCCGACTGCAGACTTATGCCTGCTGCTTGGGCATGACCGCCGAAGCGCTCTAAATAGCCCTCTAAGGCCTGTAACATGGAATGGAGATCAAAGCCCTCAGGAGCTCTTCCCGAACCCTTAATCTGATCGTTCTCAGCGGTCAGGATAAAAACTGGCTTCTCGACCAATTCGCTGATTCTAGAAGCGACTATGCCCAAGACTCCCTGA
>JAAYKD010000138.1 GCA_012522585.1 Bacillota bacterium
AAGGTTCGTGAGCAGGGTGAACTGATCAGGGCTTTTGAACAGACTTTTGGAAAATTGAGCTCTTTTGATTACGAGAAAATCAGAGAGTGGTTGGAACAGGATGCCTATCAGCCAGAAATAGTGATGGAAGCATTGAGGCAGTCTGCCTTGCAGAGGAAGCTTTCCTTCGTCTATATCGATCGGATTTTGCTCAATTGGCAGATCAACGGACTCGATACTATGGAAAAGATTAAAGCTGGGGAAGAGGCATTTCAAAGAAGAGCAGCTCTTAGAACTTTGGAAAGACGGGATCAACAGAAAGATAATAAGAATGCCAAGGTCGATAAGAAGGCAAGGCCTGTAAAGAAAACGGGAAAGGCGGCTAAGAAGAAGCGTTATGAAGACATCGTTGAATGATTTTAATTTGCGAGAGACTCAGCATCGACAAAAAGTCGATGAAATTCACCGAAAACACCCGGAGCTCAAAGAAATCGAAGATGAGTTGAGAATACTGCTGTCAAATCTGACCGCAGCTATGATTGGCGGAAGTCAGAGTTTGCAGCTGGATAAATTGCAAGCAGATTTAGTTCAATTGCGTCAACGGCGTCGCGAATTTTTAGCCAATAATAGCCTTCCTGATGATTACAATCAGTTGAAAAATTTATGTCAGCTTTGCCAGGACACGGGTTTTATCAAAGGTCCCCATGGTTTTACTGTCTGTGATTGTGTGAAAAACATCAGCAGAGAGAAGAGCTATGGTCTAGCCAAAATCCCTCTAAAAATGCGTCAACAGAATTTCGATAATTTCTCTCTTCACTATTATCGTCAAGACGAAATGGTCGATCAGAGGGATAGCGAGTATGATAAAGCCCAAAAGGTTTTAACCGGGGCCAAAGAATTTACTCAATCGATCAAGGACGGTCAAGAGACCAAGGGCTTGTACATCTTTGGCGGCGCCGGAGTCGGTAAGACTCACCTAGTCTCTGCCATCGCCAACGATTTGATTGAAGCCGGAATAGTGCCACTTTATTTGATGGTGGCAGATCTTTTAGATGAAATAAGAAGAGGCTTTGAAAGCGATCAGGGCAGAGAAAATGCGGATTTGCTGATTGAGCAAGCTAGAGGAACCAGAGTCTTAATCCTGGATGATATTGGAGCAGAAAGATCTACCGATTGGTCGG
This sequence comes from Bacillota bacterium, assembly GCA_012522585.1. GTDB lineage: Bacteria > Bacillota > JAAYKD01 > JAAYKD01 > JAAYKD01 > JAAYKD01. The sequence continues at coordinate 1,161 of JAAYKD010000138.1, forward strand.
TGGAAAAACTATTTCAAATCGTCAATGAACGCTATCTCAACCAAGCCCCCATTGTCTTCACCTCAAATTATGACCTCTATGATTTGGAAGATAGAATGGGAGCGGGGCCCACAGGAAGTAGAATTTGTTCCCGCATAGTTGAAATGTGTCGGCTCTTCAGTTTAGAAGCTAAAGATATACGTTTTCAAAAAAGAAAAGAAGGCCTGGCTTAAAGCTTGGCCTTCTTTTTTTGTACAATTCTGTCTCTTTTTATATTTTTGGAAAATTTCAAAGGAGATACTCAGAATTGTTGAGAAATTCTTTAATAAGATGGGGGATTTTCGAACATCCTACCCAATAAAACAGGAGGTAAAATCATGAATCTAGCACAATTTCCTCGGCGTCGTTATACAGTTGGCTATACTCCCTTGGAATACATGGAGAATTTGACTAAAGCATTAAATGGACCGGAAATTTATATGAAAAGAGATGATCTTTTAGGTTTAGCCGGTGGTGGTAACAAAACCCGTAAATTGGAGTTTTTGGTTGCTGATGCACTGAAACAAGGAGCGGACGTGCTGATTACCTGTGGGGCAGTTCAGAGCAATCACTGTCGCTTGACCTTAGCCGCAGCTAAAAAAGAAAATCTGGGTTGCCATCTTGTCTTGGAAGAAAGAATTCCCGGAAGTTATAGTAAAGAAGCAGGAGGCAATAATTTCCTCTTTCGTTTGATGGGGCTCAAAGATGAAGATGTCACAGTAGTGCCCGGCGGCAGTTCCATGCTAGCAGAAATGGAGAAAGTAGCCGAGACTTTAAAAGCTCAAGGCTTGAAACCCTATATCATTCCCGGCGGTGGCTCTAATGCTCTTGGTGCAACAGGCTATGTGGCTTGTGCTGAAGAAATTCTAGCTCAGAGTTTTGATATGGGCATTGATTTCGATTATATCGTGACGACCAGTGGCAGTGCCGGAACGCATGCCGGCTTAGCTGTAGGCTTTTTTGGCAACAATACAAACATTCCCGTTATTGGCATAACTATCAGTCGTAAAAACGAAACCCAGGTTCCTTTGGTGACAAAATTGGCTAAGGAAACGGCTCAACATCTTGGTATTCGAGAAGAATTTCCAGACGATGGTATTATCTGTTTTGACGAGTATTTTGGTGAGGGTTATTCTCTGCCCACCGAAGGGATGATCGAGGCCGTTAAGCTGGTGGCTGAAAAAGAAGCTATACTCTTAGACCCTGTCTATTCGGGCAAAGCCTTTGATGGTTTGATTAAATTGATCGAAAAGGGTTTCTTTAAAAAAGGAGAAAAAATCTGTTTCTTGCATACCGGCGGTTCTCCCGCGCTCTTCCATTACAGTTCGGATTTTCCACTGAATTAATTGAAAACTTGAAGTGAGTTATTTTGTGATTAAATTAGCAGTTTCATTCGATCATCTGTTTGATTATTAGTCTTCAGGGCTCATTTAAGCTTAAAACTCTTAAAATTTTTAAAATTGTAGATTTTCTTACCGAAGCAATTGTTTAAATTTATTAACCTGCTTTTTTGCGATTAAGTTCATATAATTGTGTAAAGGTAAAAAAGGGCTACAAAATTCAGAATAGAAAAAATCGGAGCCTGGCTTTGAGGTGTTCCACCTTCAAGCCAGGCTCCGATTTTTGTTGATAATTAGCTGAGACGGTTTTTGAAATCAAAGTAGTCGAACTCTTTGATGATTTCATATTGACCGTTTTCTTTTTCTAAGATGATGGCAGGTAAGGGCATGCCGTTAAAGGTGTTGTTTTTGACCATGGTGTAAATAGCCATATCTTCAAATTCCAGTGTGTCTCCGATTTTTAGGGGTTCATCAAAACTGTAATCACCGATGATATCTCCAGCCAAACAAGTGGGCCCTCCCAAGCGATATAGAAATTCCTTTTCATTGGGGAAACCGGAATTTTTCAAAGGGGGACGATAGGGCATTTCCAAGACATCAGGCATATGACAAGCAGCCGAAGTATTCAAAATAGCTATGTCCATCCCGTTTTTAATGGTATCCAGGACCTGACAACGTAAAATGCCGGCATTTAAGGCAATCGCTTCTCCAGGCTCTAAGTAGATTTGCAAATTGTATTTTTGCCGCAATTGCAAAATCAATTGAATTAGAAGTTCTCGGTCATAATCATCCCGAGTGATATGGTGACCGCCGCCTAGGTTGAGCCACTCCATCTTAGGTAGGATATGACCGAATTGTTCTTCTACAGCCTTTAAAGTCGTAGCCAAAGCGTCGGCGTTTTGCTGACAGAGAGTGTGAAAATGCAGGCCACTGACCCCTTGCAGGTTGTTTTCATCAAAGTTCTCTTTAGTGATGCCTAAGCGAGAAAAGGGAGCGCACGGGTCGTAAATAGCCGGCCCTTCTTGAGTGGAGCACTGAGGGTTGATGCGCAAACCGATCTTAATGCCCTTGGCTAAGACTTTATCTCTGTAGCGATTGAGCTGGTTGAAGGAGTTGAAGACGATGTAATTGGCTAGATCTAGTAGCTGCTCAATTTCCTCGTCATTGTAAGCACCAGAGAAAACATGGGTTTCTTTGCCCATCTCCTCAAAGCCTAAGCGTGCTTCAAAGATGCCGCTAGCTGCGCTACCATCTAAATATTGGGCGATCAAAGGATAGACAGAAAATATGGAAAAAGCTTTTTGGGCCAGAATTATTTTGGCACCGCTTTTGATTTTGACATTCTGAAGGATTTCTAAATTGCCTTTCAAATCCTTCTCTTTGATGATGTAGCTGGGGCTGGGCAAATCTTCTGCTCTCAACATCAGTCTACTAATTTGGGGTCAAAGTTTTCCCTCCAGGGTAAGCCCCATTTGTTCAAGGCTTCCATGAATGGATCCGGATCGAATTCTTCCACATTGAAAACACCTGGTTTTTGCCATTGACCAGTCACAACCATCATGGCACCAATCATAGCAGGAACACCGGTCGTGTAGGAAACAGCTTGTGAACCTACTTCTTTATAGGCTTCTTCGTGGTCACAGATATTGTAGAGATAATAGGTCTTTTCTTTACCGTCTTTGATGCCGGTGAAGATACAGCCGATATTTGTTTTACCCTTGGTTCTGGGGCCTAAAGAGGCTGGGTCGGGCAAGACAGCTTTCAAAAATTGTAAAGGAATGATTTCCTGACCGTTGAACTCAATGGGTTCAATGGAGGTCATACCGACATTTTCCAAACATTTTAAATGAGTCAAATAGCTTTCACCGAAAGTCATGAAGAAGCGAATCCGTTTGATCCCGGG
>JAAYKD010000139.1 GCA_012522585.1 Bacillota bacterium
AAGATCCAATCTTGACCTTCAGCTTTTTTATCGCTGGACTCTCTTTAGCAGGTTTGCCCGGTTTGGCCGGATACATCAGCAAAACTCTGATCCACGAAGGCCTGGTAGAAAATATTCCTCTCTGGGCACCGGCAGCAGTTTTAATTGTAGAAAAGCTCTTCGTCATCGCAGGTGGTTTGACTTTTGCTTATATGAGCAAGCTCTTTATCTTGCTGTTCGTCAACAAGCCTAGCACTCCAAAGGAAAAATCCAGACTTGATTTCAAAAGTGCTATCAGCGTTTTGATTCCTGCTCTTGGTCTTTTAGTCTTCGGAGCTCTACCCAATACAGTTTATAATGAAATTCTGCATTTCACCGCCCCTTGGTTTAATACCCAGGCTCATGAGGTTCTTTGGTTTGATCCTATCAATTTACAGGGAGCGGCTATCTCCTTAGGTATTGGCCTATTGACTTACTTGCTGGTGGTGCGAAAATTCCTTCTAGCACCCAGTAGAGCAAATCCGGTGCGCAATATTTCTTTGGCCTTAGATTTAGAAAACCATGTTTACAAACCTTTTCTGAAAGTCTTCACCTTCACAGCAGCCTTTGTAGCTCGACTCTTATATAGCACTTCCGGTTGGCTTCTAACTCTGATGCAACGCACTCTCTTCCATAATCCAAACCCTGTTGTTATCGAAGGAACAGACGACCACTTCGGTCTCTACAGCGTCAGCTACGTACCACCAGGACGTTACGCACAAACTCTCGCTTTAGAATTGATGCTCTTTGGTATTGGTTTGATTTTCACACTCTTCTATCTGTTTTTAATCAATGGAATCTAAAGAGATTTCTAAAACAAAATTTTGAGTTTAAGTCAAGAATTACAAATGTAAATTAGCCCCTAGGTATAATTCGACAATTTCAGAATTTAAGTTAGAATCTAGAGTTGCAAATCAATGGCATCTAAAGGAATTCCACAAAACAAAACTTCAAGTTTGAATCGAGAATGGAAAAAATAAGTGAGTACCTAGGTAACATAACAAAACATTTAAATTTGAACTTAAATCGAAGCTTGGGAGACAAATAAGCATCTAGGTGCTTTTCAAGAATTTTTAGTTTAAATTAACACCTAGATATAGTAAAAAAGAAAAAGGCCCCTGCCAGTCATTTTTGATTGGCAGGGGCCTTTTTGTCTATCTATTTATTTTTCAATAAACTCTTTTCCACCCATATACATTTGTAAGCTCTCTGGTATTCTGATTTTTCCATCTTCGGTCAGATTATTTTCTAAAAATGCAATCAGCATTCTGGGCGGTGCTACCACTGTATTATTCAAGGTATGAGGGAAATAGGTTCCATTTTCGTTTCTAGCCCGGATAGCTAAGCGACGAGCTTGGGCATCGCCTAGATTAGAACAGCTACCTACTTCGAAGAATTTCTGTTGTCTGGGGCTCCAAGCCTCCACATCCACGCTTTTCACCTTGAGATCGGCCAAATCCCCGGAACAACATTCCAGAGTTCTGACAGGTATCAAGAGACTGCGGAAAAATTCAACTGTGTATTGATAAAATTTTTCAAACCAAGCCTTACTATCATCGGGGTGACAGACAACTATCATCTCTTGCTTTTCAAATTGGTGAACCCGATAAACTCCTCTTTCTTCAATGCCGTGGGCACCTACTTCTTTTCGGAAACAAGGGGAGTAACTTGTATAGGCTATGGGAAGGTCTTCTTCCGGTGTAATACTATCGATAAACTTTCCGATCATCGAGTGCTCACTGGTCCCGATCAGATAGAGATCTTCTCCTTCGATTTTATACATCATATTTTCCATTTCGGCAAAGCTCATAACCCCGGTTACCACGCCGCTTCTAATCATGAAGGGGGGAATGCAATAGGTAAAGCCTTTATCGATCATGAAATCCCTGGCGTAGGTTAAAATGGCAGAATGCAGCCTGGCTATATCCCCGGTCAGATAATAAAAGCCTGAACCACTTGTTTTTCTGGCAGAATCTAAATCGATTCCCTGAAAAGACTCCATTATATCGATATGATAGGGCACCTCATAATCTGGAACGATCATCTCACCATAGCGCTCTACCTCGACATTTTCAGAATCATCCTTACCGAGGGGCACAGTCTCATCGATAATATTTGGAATAACCATCATTCTTTGACGAATTTGTTCAGGTAAATCCAATTCCAATTCCTTTAAATCCTCAAGTTGCTGGGCAATTTCTGCTACTTGAGTTTTAATCGTTTCAGCTTCTTCTATCTTTTTTTGCATCATTAGATTGCCAATTTCTTTGCTCAAAGAATTACGCTGGCCTCTGAGAGTATCCGCCTTGGTCTTACACTCTCGCAACTGTTTGTCCAAAGCTATTACTTCATCGACCAAAGGCAGTTTTTCGTCTTGAAATTTCTTTCTGATATTTTCTTTTACCAATTCAGGATTACTGCGAATAAGTCTAATATCAATCATCTATCAATCACTCCTTCAATTCTAGATAAATAAGCTAAAACTTTAAGAATTCATCTATTTTACAGCAAGTATAGACTAAATCAGAGATTTTAGCAAGAGAAAGCCAGTTTTCTCTCAGAATAACGTGATTCAGAAACAAAAATCGCCGGACCAAAATATATGGCCCAGCGATTGACTAAATTAACTTGTTATTTTTTCAAATTATAGAAAACATCTAGGCCAGGGTAATCGCCGACAAAGAGCTCTTCTTCGATACGAATCAGCTGATTGAATTTGGCGACTCTATCTGTTCTGCTGGGGGCACCGGTTTTAAGCTGCCCGGCATTGACAGCGACGGCTAAATCAGAAATAGTGGTGTCTTCTGTCTCACCGGAGCGATGGGATATGACAGCAGTAAACCCGGCTCGTTTAGCCATTTCGATGCAATCGAGGGTTTCTGTCAGAGTACCGATTTGGTTCAATTTAATCAAGATAGAATTGCAAGCATTGAGCTCAATGCCTTTGGCCAAACGTTCCATGTTGGTTACAAAAATATCGTCTCCAACCAATTGAATCTTTTTACCCAATTTTTCAGTTAAAAGAACATAACCATCCCAATCGTCTTCTGCCAAACCATCTTCTAAAGAGATGATGGGATAACGTTCGGCTTGATCAGCCCAATAATCTACCATCTCAGCAGAGCTTAAAACTAAGCCGTCTCCGGGCAAATGATATTTACCATCTTTATAGAATTCAGTAGCTGCCGCATCAATGGCGATAAAGACATCTTCTCCGGGAATATAACCGGCTATTTTTATAGCCTCGACGATGACTTCCAGAGCTTCTTCATTGCTGGAAAGGTTAGGTGCAAAGCCTCCCTCATCGCCCACTCCAGTTTGATAGCCTCTCGATTTTAAGACATTGCGCAAATTGTGATAGATTTCTGTTCCAACCCGCAACGCCTCAACCCAAGACTCAGCGCTTACCGGCATGATCATGAATTCTTGAATGTCCACATTGTTGTCAGCATGCTCTCCGCCATTTAAAATATTCATCATAGGCACAGGCAAAGTTCGGGCAGCAGTACCGCCAATATAACGATATAAAGGTAAGCCCAAAGCTCTGGCAGCCGCTTTAGCCACAGCCAAGGATACGCCTAAAATGGCATTGGCTCCCAATTTTCCTTTGTTTGGAGTGCCATCCAAAGCGATTAAAGCTCGATCGATTACAACTTGTTCTAAGGCGTCAAACCCTAGTAATTCTTCTGCGATAATATCATTAACATTGCTTACAGCTTTCAAGACGCCCTTGCCAAAATAGCGTTTCTCGTCTTGGTCACGCAATTCAACAGCTTCATAGCTGCCTGTAGACGCTCCTGAAGGAATTGCTGCTCTGCCTATGGCACCACATTCCAAAACTACGTCTACTTCAACGGTTGGGTTTCCTCTGGAATCCAAAATCTCTCGAGCTAAAATATCAACAATAGTGGTATCGATCATTTTACATGCTCCTTTTTATTTTTTTATCAATAAAGATTGACCCGTCATCTGAACGGGCTTCTCTATTCCCATAATCTCTAAAACCGTCGGTGCTATATCAGCCAGACGGCCTTCTTGTTCCAACTCTATATCAAGATCATCTGCAACGAGTAAAAAAGGCACAGGGTTTGTCGTATGAGCTGTGTGAGGCTCTTCTTGATCCAACATCTGCTCAATATTGCCATGATCAGCCGTTAAAATCAAAGTCCCTCCGACTTTCTCCAAGGCAGCATGAACTCTTTTTATCGATTGATCGAGAGCTGCCATGGCAGCCAAAGCTGCCGGCCAAATGCCCGTGTGCCCAACCATATCCCCATTGGCATAATTGACTAAAATAAAGTCATATTCTCTCTGTTCAATGGCTTGACAGAGTTCATCGGTGATTTTCTCGGCGCTCATGGCTGGTTTTAAATCGTAGGTTAAAACCTTAGGCGAAGGCACTAAAATACGCTCTTCCAAATCGAATTTGTTTTCTTGACCCCCGTTGAAAAAGAAGGTCACATGGGCGTATTTTTCAGTCTCAGCCAGCCTCAATTGCTTCTTACCGGCTAAGGAAAGAACTTCTCCTAGAGTCATCTCCATATCAACCGGTTCAAAAGCCACGGGAAATTGAAATTGTTCGGCAATCCTAGTCATGGCAGAAAGATTGACTTGGGGCCAGATTTTACGATCAAAGCCGTTAAAATCTTCTTCACTCAAAACACTAGCTAATTGGCGCAGTCTATCCGCCCTGAAATTAAAGAGAAAAACCGAATCTCCAGTTTTTAAAGGCACGGCTTCAGGCAAGACAGTGGGAAGGACAAATTCATCGTTGACCCCTTGATCATAAGAGGCCTGCAAAGCTTGAATAGCCTTGTCTTTTTTAATTCCCTTGTTTTCAACTAAAGCCTGCCAGAACTTTTCTGTTCTTTCCCAACGATTATCCCGATCCATGGCATAAAAGCGTCCGCTTATGGTGGCTAGTTTGGCGCATTTTTTACTTTTGAGAAAATCTTCCAATTGCTCTAAATACAATTGAGCGCTTTTAGGAGGCACGTCCCGTCCATCTAAAAAAGCATGTATATAGACTCTGTTAAAATCCATGCTCTCAGCTTTTTCAACAAGAGCTTCAAGATGTTCTAGATGGCTGTGAACGCCTCCATCTGATAAAAGACCCATCAAATGAAGATTGCCCCCTGTGCTTTTAGCTTGATTGATGCTATCAATCAGAGTCTGATTGCTGAAGAACTCTCCGCTTTCAATGGATTTATTGATCAAACCCAGCCACTGATAGACGATGCGCCCTGCCCCGATGTTCAAATGGCCGACATTGCTGTCACCCATTTGACCTGCAATCAAGCCCACATCGGTGCCGCTAGCCATCAACTCAGTGGATTTATACTGAGAAAATAAGCGGTCTAAAAATGGAGTTTCCGCTTGTCTGACTGCATTGCCCTGAACTTCCGGGGAACTTCCCCAACCGTCCAAAATGCACAGAACAAGGGGTTTCTTTTTATTCATGAAGAAAGTCCTCTGCTACTTTTATTATTGCAATGAAATCCTCTGCTTTTAAACTGGCTCCCCCTACCAAGGCTCCATCAATTTGGTCTGTTTCAAGATAGCCTTGGAAATTTTTACCATTGACACTGCCTCCATAGAGCAACAACAATTCTGAAAGATCAAATTGCTGTTGGGCTTGAGCCAATTCTTGGCGGATAAAGACCATCATATCGGCAGCGGTTTGAGGGTCACAATGCTTGCCTGTGCCGATGGCCCAGACAGGTTCATAAGCTATGGGAAAGAGCTTTGTTCCTTTGGGTAAAGCTGCCAGCCCTTCTCTTAGTTGACGGGCCACAACTTCTTCAGCTCTTCCGCTGTTTCGTTCTTCTTCCGTCTCACCTAGACAGAGAATGGGTTTAATCTCGTGGGCCAGAAGAATGGCGATTTTTTCTCTAATCGCCTCTTCCGTCTCTTGGAAAATCTGCCTGCGCTCGCTATGTCCAACCAGTGTATAATTACATCCCAGGCTTTTCAGCATTGGGGCAGACACCTCTCCTGTATAGGCTCCTTTTTCTTTGACATAGACATTTTGTGCTGCCAATTGCCAGTTTGTTTCAGCAAATTGTTCTTGGCCTTTTAAGAGCCAGGTATATGAGGGGGCAGCACCCGCTAAAATTCCTGCTTTGACCGGGTAAGATTTTAACCCAGAGAGCAATTCATCTACTTCATCGGCAATTAAATTCATCTTCCAATTGCCCATAATCATAATTTTTTTCATAATTACACCTATTTATCATTCAAAGATGCGATACCGGGTAAGAGTTTACCCTCAAGAAACTCCAATGAGGCTCCTCCACCGGTAGAAATATGACTCATCTTAGAGACCAAGCCAGAATTCTCCACAGCAGCTACAGAATCTCCTCCGCCAATCACAGAGAGGGCTCCAGAGGCTGCGATTGCTTCTGCTACCATATATGTACCTTTGGCAAAGTTCTCTATTTCAAAAACCCCCATGGGCCCATTCCAGATCACAGTTGCTGATGTTTTGAGCAATTTTGCATATTCTTTGATGGTTTCCGGGCCAATATCCAAGGCCATTTCCGTTCCCTGAAGTTCGCCCGGTAATCCTACTCTAAATTCGGCTGTTTCGGTTATTGCATTTGCTACGATTAAATCTTGGGGTAAAAGAATATTGACATGGCGACGCCTAGCAGTTGCCATGATTTCTCTGGCCAATTCAGTCTTATCAGGTTCGACTAAAGATGCTCCCATCTCTAAACCTTGGGCCAACAAAAATGTATTTGCCATACCTCCACCGATGATTAAAGCATCGACTTTTTCTACTAAATTGCTTAAGACTCCGATTTTATCAGATACTTTAGCCCCACCTATGACGGCTACGAAAGGACGTTCTGGGTTTTCTAAAGCCTTGCTCAAAAACTCTATCTCTTTCTCAACTAAAAAACCTGCTGCTGCTGGCAAATAATCAGCTACACCAGCTGTAGTTGCATGGGCTCTATGAGCTGTGCCAAAAGCATCATTGATATAAAGATCGGCATATGAAGCCAGCGTTTTGGCCAATTCCGGATCGTTTTTCTCTTCACCTGGATGAAATCTGCTGTTTTCCAAAAGTAAAACCTCACCGGGTAAAAGAGCTTTGGCTTTTTCAGCAGCCAGCGGACCTACGAATTCGGTTGAGTATTTGATCTCTCTACCTAAAAGTTCACCTGTCCTTTGAGCAATTTTTTCCATGCGCAATTTATCATTGACTTTGCCTTTGGGTCTGCCAAAGTGACTGGTCAAAATTACTGCAGCGCCTTGCTCAAGTAAGTACTCTATTGTCGGTAAGGCTCCTCTAATACGTACGTCATTAGTAATCTCCCCTGCCTCATCCACAGGCACGTTGAAATCGACTCTGACTAACACTTTTTTATTTTTCACATCAAAATCTTTAACGGTTTTCTTTTGCAAGATACAGGCCTCCTTTTAAAAAAAGGCGGCTTAAAAAAGCCGCCTTGCCAACAGCTAAAGCTTCAGTGAGTTAGCTTAAACCCTTTTCAGCTATATAAACTGCCATTTCTATAAGTCTTCTAGTGTATCCCCATTCATTGTCATACCAAGCAAGAACTTTCACCTGGTTCTCACCCATGACCATGGTCAATTGAGCATCGATGACAGCACTGTAATCATTGCCTGTAAAGTCAACGGATACAACAGGGTCATAAGTAACGTCTAAAATCCCTTTTAGTTCGCCGGCAGCTGCTTTTTCAAAAGCTTCATTTACCGATTCTTTAGTTACGGGTTTTTGAGTTTCGATTACTAAGTCGACAACTGATACGGTGGGTGTTGGGACTCTTAGAGCCAAACCATTGAGTTTTCCTTCCAGCTCAGGCAATACCAAAGATACGCTTTTGGCAGCACCGGTGGTTGTCAGAATGATGGAAAGAGCGGCTGCTCTGGCACGACGTAAATCCCTATGGGATTTATCTAAAACTAATTGATCGTTTGTGTAAGCGTGGACTGTGGTCATCAAACCCTTTTCAATACCAAAGGATTCATTTAAAACTTTAACTACAGGCGCCAAGCAGTTGGTTGTACAGGAAGCATTGGAAATCAGGAAGTGTTCATCAGCATTGTAGGTGTTCTCATTGACACCCATTACTAAGGTAACGTCTTCATTTTTGCCGGGAGAAGAAAGTAATACTTTTTTTGCTCCTACTTCTTTGTAGAGGGCAGCTTGATCTTTTTCAGTAAATTTACCGGTGCAGTCGATAACTATATCAACGGATAAATCGGACCAAGGTAAATTTTGAGGTTCTCTTTCTCTTGAATAGCGAATTTCATGTCCATCTACAATGAGAAGGTTCTCTTTTGTTTCCACTTTGCCCTGGTAAACTCCATAAGTAGAGTCGTATTTAAATAGATGAGCAGAGCTTTCCACCGCTCCGTTGGAGTTGATGGCAACTAATTCCAGCTCTGGGTGTCCCACCAATATCCGTGTTGCCAACCTACCTATACGACCAAACCCGTTGATAGCGACCTTAACCATGAAAAAAACCCCTTTCACAAACTATATTTTATATATTATATTCTATTTTTCCAATGCTAAATCCTCTATATAAAGATATGTATTAGTGTAATATTTCATGATGAAAACAGTACTCTTTAATCTAAACTGAAAGAGAAACATATATTTTACAATTTATTGTCATTCCCAATGGGAAATTAATGGCTATTATTGAGCAAAAACGAGAAGCAGCGTAATTTTCCAGATCAAATTATCACCCTGTTTCTATCAAACCCAGTCTTTCTAGAAAATTTACTAATCCTCCTATCCTCTAGAAAAATCGATTTTCAGAAATTGTTTTACTACATTTATGGAAACAGCTTAGCCCCAGTTAAGAACTCATCTCTGCAAGATTGTCTAATTCTATCTAATCTCAGATAATCCTATTGACATTATATCCTGTATTGTCTCTTTAGAAATTCTTGCCTTTTTCTGGGAAATTTTAACAGGCTGCTTTTAGAACTAGCTTTTATTTAATCCCAAAATTTTCTTTAATTAGCTTGTTAATTATTGATTCTACCCTATTTTGGAAAATATTTACCCACTGCTTTTAGAACCAGCTTTAATTTAATTCTGAAAATTTATTTAATTAGCTTATGAAGAAGATTGATCTATTTTAGCCTGGACCAGCCAAGAAAGTTAAGTTCGAGCCAGTGCTTTCTTAGAATAGCTTATGATAAAAAAACAAAGATAGAGCTAATTTTAACATCAGTTCATAAGGTTTGATTTCATTAGAACGCAAAAAAGCCCTTCGGATAAATCCGAAGGGCTTTGAAAAGTCTTGCTTATACTAACCTAATAGTCCTAACCAATCTCCGAAGAGGAAGTCCAGTCTACCGATAAGTAAGGATATACGAGCCATAACGGTGTTACCGAAAGATGCTCCAAATCCGATCATGATAGCTATACGACCCCAATCGGCGGCATATTTAAACACACCTTTGTGTTCGACGGTGAACAAGAAGTAAGTTAGGACACCTAAGACAATTGAGACAAATAGTATATTATTTATACTCTGAGCTAAATCAAAGCTGCCATTTGTCATTGCAACTAAAGGTTTAATTGCCATGGTCAATTGGTTCAAGAAAGGAATTACCTGACGGGCAGATAGTACCAGAGCTGCGTTATAACCAATCCACAAGGCCATGGGAATTCTGGCTAACCATGCATAAGGTCTGTAGAAGTTGAAATAAATCATCAAACCGAGAAGCATGGGGAGAATTTCCCACCAAGTGCCGTATTTGGGCATATCGGTCAAGGCAGGCTTAACCGTATTATTCCAAGTGGTTACTATACCGTGAGCCGCTGATGCTCCCACATATAAGTGTTCTGCTATTCTATAAAATGGATTCTCTTTATAAAGAATGGAAAATAACATCAAGGTAATCAAAGCTGACAGCCAGTTACCTAGTGTCGGTGTTAAAATGGCTTCCATCAATCGTCACCTCCCAATTATTTGCCTTCTGCACTCTTAGACGCGAAGTATCCTATGTTGCCTAAGACTAAGAAGAGAATGATTACTACGTGGCCCAATGATTGTGAGTCCATACCACCTGTTGCTGAACCCAATTCTCCATGTAAGCTTTCAGCATAAGCTGCTCCTGCTAATCCACCTAGGTTGCCTTTGAGCAAACCGGCTTGATAGTAGTTGGTCATGGTGGGGGTGGAAACGGATGTGCAAGCGGAAAGAATCGGAACTCCTTCGGTTGCATTCCACTGTTGGATCCAAGCAGTTGGACCGGGGTCGCCTGTATTGAATGAGAATACTGCGTCAAAGTCTTTAGCCTTTGTCACATTCTTCATCACGGGGAATTCGCTTAATCGGTTACCGTATTTATCGATACCGGCATTCAAAGCTGCATGCAGATCTGTTCTGGCTTGCTCCATAAATGCTGAGTAACTGACTACATAACCTAAATTCATAAAGTTTTCGCCGTAGACAGCATCATGTGCTTCAGCAATTGGGTCTGCCCAAAGAGCTGAGAAGTTATTTCCTTCGGCCCACAATGCCATTAAGAATACATTGTGACCCTTTTGGAAGGATAGATCTATAAAAACATCAGATGCCGGCTTTAACTCAGTCATACCGGATGCAGATAGATCATATGTATAAAGAACATTGGAACCTGCCGGTAAGTCTGCTATATAATTATAAGCTGCTTCAGCTATAACATCACTGGGAACCGGTAGGCCGATGGGGTTGAACATGGGAATTGCTACACTTAAAGCGATAACCACATATAAAATTCTACGGTCAATTAACATTAATCGTCTATACCAAGGCATACTTTGTACCTCCTTTTCGTTACTGTTTACAACTATTCTGCCATATAACCACGTTCGATACCGAACAGGTTACGAGCACCTTGGGCAAAGGAGCCGAGGGATACACCCAATGCTACACCACGAATAACCGGTGTATTAAAATAGTCCATAATCCAAGTTTTGGCTTCTGGTAGCATGGGAGTTATAGCTGCTCCTATGGATGTTGCACCCAACATAACGATAGTTGCCGATACTAACAATGCTCCGGCTTCTACGCTACGAGCTCTAAAGGCACGATAAGCTGCGGAACCGATATAGAAGCACAATAACGAGAATACTGTTGAGCTTCCGGTTACTGCTGTGTTCTGGTAGAACCACTGATAAGTGTCACTGTTATGCCCGCCGTCAAGTAGTATGCCGAGGAAGAACAGTAATGCAAAACCACCAATCAAAATTACACTATTATACCAACCTTCACGTCTACGACTTACGCGACGTCCGTGAACTCTGAGCAAGGAAAGACCACCCAAAGCTACTGCAGTTGCCGATGATAAAGCTACACTTCTGACTAAATAGTCTTGAACCAATTGGTTAAAACCAGGACTAATAAAGATATCTTTTATGATTACAATCAAACCCGCGATTAGGGTTATCGCTGCTGGTAGTGTCCTACGCATATGTTACACCTCCTATTAACCTGTTTCTAATACAGTTTCAGTAAATCGATGATGAAGTTACCAGAACCGCCTGATGCGGATACAAATGTCGCTACTAGGGTTCCTAAAACGATCATCGCTACCGTCCATTGCTTAAACCAGTCTTGAACAACGATTGTTGCCAGTCTCTGACGGTCTTGACCTAAATAAGCTCCGGCTACGAAAATTTCTTCACCAATCAATGTATAGTCACATGCTACAACGAAGAAGGGGGTTTGAGAAGTTGAGCTGGTTGCCGCGACTTGAATTGCACCGGCAATGTTACCTGCTTCTGCGAAAACCAATGATTCTGCGTAGAACAAACCGAACAATACGAGGGCGGCTACGCCTTCACGGTTCATAATACCAACAACACCAGCTGCATAACCAAATTGGTCACTGGTTAAGAAGCGAACGTCGTCATCTCTATAGGCATCTGGTTTACCCTGTTCATAGTAAGCTGCTCTTACAACTGATTCAGTAACTGGTTGAACGTTGGCGTTACGATTGGCTACGATCAATCTGGCATCGTATTTGGCAATCAATTTTGCTACGTGACCTAATACGTTAAAGGATGCCAAGGTGTCAGAGGAAGATAGAGCACCGATACCGGGGCTATACAATACCGGACGACCCATTTCTGTCGCACGGCCTACTACTTCGTCTACCGCATCCAAACCTGCTATTCTACGGACTTTCGGAATTGCTGCTGCTGTTCTAGATCTTTGGACCATCGTCAGCAATAAAATAACAAACAAAACTAAAAAGACGGTTGAGGTCAATCCGAAATCGCCGCTAGTATATAGCCAGCTTTCAAAAATAGGTCTTATGGCATCTGAAATATTCTGCATAAATGGCGTCATATTAATTTTGCACCTCCTGTGAAAACTAGGAATTTTCATTTGGAATTCTCTTATCTAATCTGCAGTCAGGTTGAGAAACGACAGGAATTTATCCAATCACTTTTCTCTTTTGCTTTACCCACCTTTCTTTAAAAATTAACGACAGAAAAGAATTACAGAATTCTCTGTGACCAAAACTAGTTTAACAAGTGTGAAAAAAAATGTCAAGAGATTTACCTATCTTTTCACTCGTTTTCCTAGTTGGTTCCGACTGGTTGTATCAGACCGCTACTTTGAGAATTCAAAATTATTCTTGAAATCAAACAATTAATCGCTTTAATTACCTTTTAATCCCTTTTTCATCCCAATTCGGCTATTTTTTTGCTAATTATTTCGAATTTGATACAAAAAGGAGAAAAGCTTTATCTAAATTAAATATTTGGCCAAGGAAAAGGTTGAAAAACTGCTTAATATTCATTTAAAAATATGAATTCTGGCTGATTAATGAGCGTTTTCTTCAAATACTGCTGAAAATCGAAGTTTATTTGTAGTTTGTTTTAAAAATAAACTTTCCAAAATCTCTCATTTTAATTATTTGCTTTAATTTTTATTTGTTTCCAACAAAAAAAGCACCCACTTTGTTCTTTAACGAATATGCGGGTGCTTTTATAAATCTATACCTTAACGATGTCTAACGTGTGCCAATCCCTGCTTAAATAGATCTTCTACGTGTTCATCATCCAAAGAATAAATTATATTTCTGCCTTCTCTTCTGTTTTTTATCAAACGATTGGCTTTGAGCAGGCGAAGTTGATGAGAAATTGCCGAAAGACTGACATTGCTATTTTCCGCCAGCTCATTGACACAATGTTCTCTTTGAGCAAGAAGAAATAAAATTCCAATTCGGGTAGGGTCTCCAAGAGTTTTAAACAAGGTTGCCAACTCACTGGCTTCATCCTGAGCCAAGACTTTTGCCGGCTCATTTATGTCCACTTCACTCAGCTGATCGCATTTTCTTTTTTCATCCGACATCCGAATGGCTCCTTTCATAAAAATTCCATTCTATTTTAAAAGTGTAAGATCTTCGGGTAAGCCTCTATAATATGTAACTTTGGAACCTTGGCGAACTTCTATTAGGGGAATACCCACCATGGACTTTCCTCTGACTTCGGCGTATACATCTAAAGTATCTCGCAAAACCAGGAAATCTTTAAGCTCTTTCATTCCTGAAGTAATATCTACATAACTAAATCTAATCTTGTTTACGGAAAGAACCTCTTTCGCTGTAGTACAACCGGGTCAATATTGACTGCCATAAACTTTTATTCTCTTCATATTCATTCTCCCTTGATAATGTTATTTTCTTCTTTTCGTCAAATCTAAGTTGAATTCCTCTATAGGCTCGAATATATATATGAAGGTAAACTATTTATTTATTGATTTAAATGCTTTTTTCAAGTATGATTAAATGGAAATGGAGCGTGATTCCATGCTTAAAAAAAGCTTTGCACTTAAATTATTCAACGGCTTTTCGATTCAACGTTGGAATGATATGGCTCGAAGCAGCGAACTGACTGAGATGGATAAAGCCGGCTTAAAAATGATGACGGTTTATTTGCTGGGTCAAATTGAGAGCGAAAAGAGCAAACAAGATTTAAACTGGGAATTGATCATCTATGCCGGTTTTTTTGACCTTTTAAAAAGAATTGCTCTCTCCGATATAAAATCAAGTGTTCATCACAGAATTAGAAATCTATATCCCAAGGAATTTGAAAAATTAAATCTTTGGGTTTTAAAACAGTATGAAGATGACTTGAAAATATTCGATCCTGAATTATTTGATCTGTTTAAAATTTACTTATTAGATAAAACTTTTTTGCCCCAGAAAGAAGCGGAAGTTTTAAAAGCCGCCCACGATTATGCTACCTACCGAGAATTTGAATTGATTAAAAGAGTCAATGTCCCCTCTTCACAACTGATTTCTATTGAAAACGATTTGAATGCCGAATTACAAAGGCATACCCATTTAAAAGGTATGGGCTTGCTCTTGACTAAACAGAATTTATACGAATTATTACTGCGGCTAGAACAACTACGCTTTCAAGTTCGCTGGAGTCATACCCAGAGAATACCCCGAACAACTGTCTTAGGCCACTCCATGCTGGTAGCTTCTTTAGCAATGCTTTTGACCAGAAGCATGCCCGCTTTTAAAAAATCAGGACAAAAAGGGAAATTAGTTTATAGCAATTTTTTTGCCGGTCTTTTCCATGATCTGCCGGAAAGCGTAATCAGGGATATAGTCTCCCCTGTCAAAAGAGCAACGGAAAGCTTACCTGAAATAGTCAAAGAAATCGAAGATGCAATTGTCCGTGAAGAATTGTATCCCCTGATGGCTGAGTTTGACTTCAAAGATGAGCTGATGGCCTTTACCGCTGATGAATTCAGCAATAGGATTTTCAACTCCAAAGAAGGCTGCCTCATCTATGATGAAATGAAAAGTGAAGACTTTATTTTAGAGATTGCTGAAAACTCAAAAAGTGGCTTGCCAATTATGGGTAGGCTGGTCAATATCTGCGATGAATACGCGGCCTTTTTGGAAGCCGACCAGTCGATTTACCATGGTATTAGCTCGGCTTATTTGATCAGTGCTTCTGAGAAGATCAAGGACAATCTGATTCAGCTCAAAGATACCTGTAATTTGGAGATAGAAAAGCTGTTTCTGGAAAACTAAAACTCTATTGTTTTTAAAGGAATGAAAATAATGAGATTTGCCAAAAAGCAAAGAAATAAAATAAAAATAGGACTGCAAGAAAAACTTTATCGAAGTAAAAGGATTACTAATCAGCGGAGCAAATTGTTTTTTGTTTTTTTCTTCCTATTATATATAGGCCTTTTGACCCGGGTAGTTTGGCTCAATTATGCACCTTTCGAACATCGTGGTGCCCAGCTGCGGGAAGAGGCCAGTTTAGTCTGGTCAAGAATAAATCCTATTCAACCGGAAAGGGGAAATATCTACGACCGCAACGGAAAGCTTCTGGCTACCAATACCAGGGCTGATTCTATCGTGGTCAACAACAAAATTTTAGACCGTTTACAGGTCTTTCCAGACTATGAAAATGACCAGGATATTACAGAAGTATCCAGCAAAGAAGAATTGGCTTTCATTTTAGATGATATTCTGGGTTTAGGCGTAGAAGAAATCATGGAAATCCTCAACGATAAGAGCCTGGATTTTGTCTACTTAGCCAGGGTAGTGAGTAAAGAGCAGGTCGAACAAATCAAAGCTTTAAAGCTACAGGGTTTTTATTATATTTACGAACCTAAGCGCATCTATCCCTTAAACGATTTTGGCTCCTCCTTTTTAGGTTTTGCCGGATTTGAATTGGAAGGCAAAAGCGGATTGGAACTCCAGTATAACGAGACTTTGAAGGGCACTCCGGGAAGCAATCAAACAATCGAAACAATCAGCGGACAAAACTTACCCTATCTTGATCCCGGTGAAATAAAAGCAATCGACGGTGCCTCCCTTTACTTAACCATTGATGAACAATTACAAATCGTTTTAGAAAAGGAATTGAACAGAGCCATTGAAATCAATTTGGCCGATGGGGGTGCTGCTCTGATCATGGACCCCTACACTTCCGAAATCCTGGCCTTGGCGGCCTACCCAAGCTATAACCTCAACGACACCTTAAAATACGGAGCTGCTCTACACCGCAACCCAATCATTTCAGATTCCTTTGAACCAGGCTCAACATTTAAAATCGTCACCTGTATGGCAGCCCTAGAGCTGGGCTACACCTATGAAAGCGAATTGTTCAACGACCCCGGCTATTATCAAATCGGGCCTGATCGGATTTGGAACTGGGACAAGGGAGCAGACCACGGTCTCGTTTCACTGATGGATGCTATGAGAAATTCCAGCAATGTCATCATGGGCCAATTAGGATTGCGCCTGGGAGCAGAACAATTGGTGGATTTTCAAAAGCGTTTGGGTTTTGGCGACAAAACTGGAATCGATTATCCCGGCGAATCGGAAGGATTGCTCTTCAATCCTGAATTGATCAGAGAAATCGAACTATTCACCTCTGCCTTTGGCCAAGGGCCATCTGTGACTCCGTTACAACAATTAAATGCTATCAATGCTATAATCAATGGTGGAATCTTAAATCAGCCTCATTTTCTAAAAAGTTCCGTCAACAGCGAGGGAACGGTAGAAGAATTTGAAATGTCAAACAGCAGCAGGGTGATCTCTGAAGACACCAGCTTGCGTATGCGCAAGATACTGGAATACGTTTTAAATGCTCCCGGTTCCAGAGGAGCTTCTGAAATGTTTCGCCTGGCTGGAAAGACTGGAACTGCCAATAAATTCAACCCAAACACAGGGGGCTATTATGATGATATCTACATCTCCTCTACCATAGGTTATGCACCTGCTGACAATCCCATGTATAGTATTTTTATCTACTTGGATAATCCCCATGGACCTGACGGCTACTATGGAGGCCAGACAGCAGCTCCGGCTTTTAGAAGAATAGCCGAAGAAATCTTAAAAGTTTCGGGTTATTTACCTGATGAATTGGAGAAAGTCGATTTAACCGACAGCAATCTGAAAATCTTGCCTGAATATAGAGGATTGACCAAAGACGAGATCCTTGAAATCTTTGAAGAAGACGAAATTTCTTTGATCGGCTCAGGCGAAATAATCTTAGGCCAGTTTCCAGAGCCTGGGTCCATCATGACCAAAGGTGAAAGTATAACCTTCCTCTTAGGAGAAATCGACGAGGAAAATCCGCTGACAGTGATTGTCCCAGACTTTGTCGGTCTCTCACTTCCGGAAGCTGTCTCCCTAAGCAGGCAGCTGGGCTTAAACCTCAACATCAGCGGTCAAGGTATCTGCCTAGAACAAGGCACCGAGCCCCAAACTAGAGTCAGCAAAGGCAGCAGCATCAACGCTGTCTTCAAGTAAACAAATGTTATATGAGTTTGATTATTCAAAACATAAGCGGCTGTAATTTTTCCAAACTAGGACACTGACCCCCTAACTAGAGTCAGTAAAGGCAGCAGCATCAACGCTGTCTTCAAGCAAACAAATGTTATATGAGTTTGATTATTTAAAACATATTAGTGATAAAAGTAACACATGATTAAAGCCTTTTTTCACAAATGTTTATATTTTTTCAATATTTCCTAATCATTTATTATCACACCGTAACTATTGACAAGGTATATTTTATGATTTATAATTTCTATAAATGCATAAGAGCGAACGAAGGATTCGGGAGAGATTGTTTTACTTACAACTTTGTAACCAAACAACGCCGAAGGTGATGCAGCAACTCTCAGGCAAAAGGATCGAATCTGGACGACACTCCGGAAAGTCATTAAATTGACGCCGACGAAGCAATTGATGCCTTCCACCTAAAATAAATCTTTTAATTTAAAGGCAAAAAGAATCTTTCAGGCAAAGTAACGGGGGCATGTTTTTAAACATGTCCCTGTTTTTTTATAAGTGAGCATATAATATGAAATGAGGTATATTATGGAACTAAAGACTCCCCTTTATGATCATCATGTAGCTTTGGGTGGGAAGATGGTACCTTTTGCAGGGTATTCAATGCCCATTCAATATTCTACCGGCATTATCAAAGAACATATGGCAGTTAGAGAAGCTGCTGGTATCTTTGATGTATCTCATATGGGCGAAGCTATCTTTGAAGGCCCTGATGCAACGGCCAATGTTTGCCGATTTCTATCCAACAATGTTACCACATTGAAAGTCGGAGAAGTTCGCTACAGCCCAATTCTTAACCACGAAGGCGGATTTGTAGACGATTGTATAATATATCGGATGGCCAACGACCGCTTCATGTTGGTTATCAATGCTTCTAACCATGAAAAAGATATGAAATGGTTCAGAGACAACCTGTTCGGTGATGTAGAATTAAAAGATAGGTCTGAAGATATCGGCGAAGTCGCCATCCAAGGACCTAAATCCACTGAAATACTGGCTCGTTTAGTTTCCGATGAAGATATTCCTCATGGTTTCTTTACTTTTAAAGAAAAGGTCCTCTTAGCAGGTGTAGAAGTTTTAATCTCTCACACAGGTTATACCGGTGAAACGGGCTACGAAATCTACTCCAGAAGAGAAGACATAGTAAAAGTTTGGGAAGCTCTCTTAGAAGCAGGTCAAGACTTAGGACTTATCCCAGCCGGTTTAGGTGCCAGAGATACTCTGCGCTTAGAAGCAGGGATGGTTCTTTATGGACAGGAAATAAATGAGGAGATTACCCCTCAAGAAGTAGGTTTAGGCTTCTTCGTTAAAAAGAACAAAGCCGGCGGCTTTATTGGCAAAGAGGCCTTGGACAACCTGCCCAGGCCTGAAAAAATCAGAGTCGGCTTAAAAGTAACCGGCCGAGGAATCGTTCGCGACAACATCAAAGTTTTTGCCGGTGATAAGGAAATAGGCCATACCACCTCAGGAACCCATAGCCCTTATTTTGGTTATGGAATCGCCATGGCTCGAATCGATAGAAAATATTCTAAAGTGGGAACAGAACTGGAAGCCGAAGTTAGAGGCCGCAGAATACCTGTTGAAGTTGTAAAATTACCATTCTATAAAAAAGCTGATTAAGAATAGTTATCTTGACGCCGGTGGCGTTTAAACATAAAAATTATAGGAGGATGCTCATTATGAAAAACATGAATCACCCAGAACATCTCTTTTACACCAAATCCCACGAATGGATTCTGTTTACCGATGACACTACAGCCAAAATTGGCATCACAGACTTTGCTCAAGACGAATTAGGCGATTTGGTCTTTATCAACTTACCCGAAGAAGGCGACGAAGTAGAAATCGATCAAGTCTTTGCAGACTTAGAGTCGGTCAAAGCAGTATCTGATATTTATGGTCCGGTCAATGGTAAAATCTCTGCCGTCAACGAAATTTTGATGGACGAACCCGAGTTGATCAACTCAGATCCTTATGGTGCCTGGTTTATTGAAGTCAGCGATATCACAGAAAAGATGAATTTCTTATCCGCAGCCGAATACATTCAATTTTGTGAAGAAGAAAAAGAATTAGGTCACTAAGATGTCATATATACCAAATACCGATAAAGACCGAAAGGAGATTATGGAAGTTCTAAAAATCAAAAGTCCTGTGGAACTATATGTAGATGTTCCTCAGAGTTTGATGGTAGAACAGCTCAATCTCCCCAAGGCAAAAAGTGAATTAGAGGTCAAGCGCTCCCTGTCGAAAATGGCTGCAAAAAACAAAGTATATTCATCGATATTCAGAGGAGCCGGTGCTTACAATCACTATATTCCCAGCATTGTCAAAAGTGTTACTTCAAAAGAAACCTTTGTGACCGCTTATACCCCTTACCAAGCTGAGATTTCTCAAGGTGTTTTACAATCAATTTTTGAATATCAGACGATGATTTGTGAACTCACCGGCATGGATGCTTCCAACGCCTCCGTCTATGACGGACCTTCAGCAGCTGCCGAAGCCATGAACATGACCCGTGAGCGCAGACGCAACAAGGTTTTAGTTTCTGCGGCGGCCCATCCCATGGCAATCGAAGCTATCGAAACCTATTTCTTTGGCAACGGCATGGAAATGGAATTGATTCCATTAAAAGACGGCATCACCGACATGGATGCCTTAAAAGAAATGCTCAATAAGGAAATAGCCGGTGTTTATATCCAACATCCAAACTATTATGGTCTTTTGGAAGATGCTGAGTTGGCTGGAAAACTAGCCCATGAGGTTGGAGCCAAGTATGTCATGAGCATCAACCCCATCTCCGGTGCTATTCTAAAAACTCCCAGAGAGTATGGCGCCGACATCGCCATCGGTGACGGACAGCCCCTGGGCATGCCCATATCCTTTGGAGGACCTTATGTAGGCTTCATGGCTTGCACCAATGCTATGTTGAGAAAATTGCCCGGTAGAATTGCCGGAGAAACTGTCGATGCTGAAGGCAACCGCGCCTTTGTTCTTACTTTACAGGCTAGAGAACAGCACATCCGCCGAGAAAAAGCATCTTCGAATATCTGCTCCAATCATGCTTTGATGGCCATGGTCGCTTCTGTCTATATGTCAGCAATGGGACCTGGTGGAATGGCTGAAGCCGCCCAACAAAGCTACAGCAAAGCTCATTATGCAGCTGAGCAGATAGCACAAATACCCGGATTTAAACTGCGTCACCAAGGCCATTTCTTCAATGAATTCTTGACGGATATCCCCTGCTCTGCCGAAAAAATTCTGGCACATTTGGATAAAAAGGATATTCTAGGTGGCTTACCTGTGGATGATGGTATCCTCTGGGCTGTCACTGAAATGAACTCAAAAGAAGAAATCGATGCCCTTGTCGAAGCTTTAAAGGAGGTGGCCCAACAATGCAATTGATTTTTGAACGCAGTCGCGAAGGAAGACGCTGTGCTTTATTGCCCACTTCCGATGTAGACATAAAAGAAATACCTGCAGAATTCCTGCGTGCCCAAGCACCAAAATTACCTATGGTCAGTGAAATTGATTTGAGCCGCCATTACACTGAATTGGAAAAACAAGTTCATGGTGTCAACGACGGGTTCTATCCCTTAGGTTCTTGCACCATGAAGTATAACCCTCAAGTCAACAATGAAATGGCCGGCTTACCCGGCTTTGCCAACATCCATCCTTTACAGGATGAGGCAAGCGTTCAGGGTGCTTTAGAACTCCTACATACAACCAAAGAATATCTCTGTGAAATCACCGGTATGGACGAAATGACCTTCCAAACCTCGGCTGGAGCTCACGGCGAATTTGGTGGGGTTCTGATGATCAAAGCTTATCATGAATCTCGTGGCGACCATCATCGCAAAAAGATCATGATCCCCGACGCCGCTCATGGCACCAACCCGGCAACAGCAACCATGGCAGGCTTTACTGTCGTAACTATCCCCTCCGATGAAAACGGACACGTAGATTTGGAAAAATTGCGTGCTGAAGTTGGCCCGGATACAGCCGGTTTGATGTTGACCAACCCCAATACTTTGGGACTTTTCGACCCCAACATCTTGGAAATCACCAAAATTATCCACGACGCAGGCGGCTTATGCTATTATGACGGTGCTAACATCAACCCCATCATGGGCGTTGTTCGCCCCGGCGACATGGGCTTTGACGTCATTCACTTAAATTTACACAAATCCTTCTCCACTCCTCATGGTGGCGGTGGCCCCGGTTCTGGACCTGTCGGCTGCAAAAATATTTTGGCTCCTTTCCTGCCCAAATATAATGTAGTCAAAGAAGGGGACAAATATCGTTTCGATAATTCCGAGCAAAGCATCGGCATGATGAAAGGATTTTACGGCAACTTCTTGGTCAATGTGAGAGCGCTCAGCTATCTCATGACCTTAGGAGCCGAAGGACCTAAACAAGTTGCAGAAAATGCAACCTTAAACGCCAACTACATGATGGAAAAACTGGCTCATAAATTTGACGTCGCATATCCGGGCATCTGCATGCACGAATTTGTAGTGACCATGAACCGAGTCAAAAGAGAAACCGGTGTCAATGCTTTGGATATGGCTAAGGGCATGTTGGACTATGGTATCCACCCACCCACCATGTACTTCCCAATTTTAGTAGGAGAAGCTCTGATGTTCGAACCTACTGAAACAGAGTCTAAAGAGACTATGGACGAAGCCATCGAGATCTATTTAGAACTCTATGACAAAGCCTACAGTGACCCTGAGTATTTGAAAAATGCTCCTTACAACACTCCCATCAAGAGACCTGACGAAGTGGGCGCAGCCCGCAACCCGAAAGTCAGATATATCTTCCCTGAAAACTAATTATGATTGAACATTGCTATTTTATCGAATCCTCGAGTTTTAACCCTTACGAAAACTTGAGCCTGGAAGAGCTGCTGTTAAACAGCTGCCCCAAGGATGCACTGATCATGTATCTTTGGCAGAACCAGAACACAGTCGTTATTGGTCGCAACCAAAACAGCTGGCGAGAATGCAATGTGCAAAAACTCCAGGAAGACGGCGGGCATTTAGCCCGTCGTCTTTCCGGTGGTGGAGCTGTTTACCACGATTTAGGTAACTTAAACTTCACCTTCATTGCACATAGGCAAAACTATGATATCAAGCGCCATCTCGGTATTATCATTGAGGCCCTAAAAGAATTTGGCATAGAAGCTTATTTTAGCGGTCGCAACGATATTCTGGTCGGCGAACACAAATTCTCGGGCAATGCTTTTTACCAGACCAAAGGAAATTGCTATCATCACGGCACTATTTTAATCGATGTGGATTTCAGCAAGTTGTCTCAATATTTGCAGGTTTCCAAAGAAAAATTGGCTTCAAAAGGCGTAGCCTCAGTTAAATCCAGGGTGATCAACTTAAATCAGTTGAATCCTCAACTGAATACAGAAAACATTCGCCCTGCCTTGATTAAAGCCATGGAAAACGTCTTGGGCCTGCAAGCTCAAGAGTTTATTCTAGACCAAGAAGTCTTAAATAGACTGCCAGGTCTGACTGAACACTATTCCACTTGGGACTGGCTCTTCGGAGCTGATTTTCCTTTTGATGTGGAATTCAGCGATCGTTTTGATTGGGGAGAAGTGCAGATTCATCTCCATATAAAAAACGGCCTGATCAAACAGGCCGCCGTTTATAGCGATGCTATGGCTTTTCAATTCCCGGCAATTTTACAGAAAGAACTGATCGGTCTACCCTATACTCTAGACAGTATTAAAGAAGCCTGTAATTCCTTCCAAGAAGGGGAATTAGAAAAACAGATGATCGCTGATTTGATCAGCCTCTTTAAAAATCTATAGGCCCTGGCAGTAGCCTAAGGCCTATTTTTTATTTTAATTTATGAGCAAAACGCCTCAAAGCTGCTGCATTGGCTTCAGGGTCAGTGACCCCCTCAGTGTTAAAGCAAAGAATCTTGGGATTTTCATTTAAATTCAGCTCTTTTTTTAGACCACTGAGCTCGGGTTCTTAAGCCGAGACCTATCTTTATTTGAATTTATGAGCAAAACGCCTTAAAGCTGCTGCATTGGCTTCTGGGTCGGTGACCCCTTCGGTGTTAAAGCAAAGAATTTTGGAATTTTCATTTAAATTCAGCTCTTTCTTTAGACCACCGAGTTCAGGATTTGTAAGCAATTGATATAAAAGGGCAAAGCCAGCTACTCCACTTTCCCCTACTGTGACTTTTTCATCACTATTTACGGGATAATTTAAGCGAGCCACTCCTTCTAAGGCCCAATCATCGGGCATGGCGGCAAAACCATCGGCATAATCTCGCATGATCGGCCAGGCTAAGGGGTTGATTTCACCGCAGGCCAAACCTGCCATGACTGTGGCTAAATCTCCGCCAACATTGTGAATCTGTCCATCTTTAGCCTGAACACTCTGCAAATAACAAGCAGCTGTGACAGGCTCAACAACGATAACTTGAGGCTGATAATCTTCATAGGCTTGAGCATAAAAAGCCGTGACTGCCCCGGCCATAGAGCCTACCCCGGCTTGCACAAAGATGTGAGTGGGAGGTTCTGAAATCTGCTCAGAGGCTTCCAAAGCCATGGTAGTATAGCCCTGCATGATAAAGCTGGGAATCCTTTCATAGCCGGGCCAAGCTGTATCCTGAACCAAAAGAGCTCCTCTTTCTTCCGCGGTTTTCGCAGCCTGACGCACGGCATCGTCGTAATTACCATCGATGGTAATAGCCTCGGAGCCCAAATCCCTCACTCTTTTCAGACGCACTTCTTTACTACCCTGAGGCATGTAAACAATGGCCTTACAGCCTAATTGCTGCGCTACCCAAGCCACACCATGGCCGTGGTTGCCATCGGTCGCTGTGACAAAAAGATATTCCTTGCCACTCTTTTTAATCAGCTCTTGTAATTCAGGAAAACCTGGAAGCTTTTGCTCAAAGCCTAAATCCTCAGCCAAAACTTTAGCCATGGCATAAGAGGCACCTAAGACTTTAAATGCCGGTAGGCCGAAGCGGGTGGACTCATCCTTAATCATGATTTTGCTGACACCTAAATGCTCAGCTAAATCATTTAAATGAACGCAATTTGTTGCAGCATACTGAGCAAATGAAGAGTGAAAGTTTAAAACTTCTCTGGCTTTTTCCAGATTTAAGAATTGGGGAATCTCTTTGTCCGGGCTCTGCCAAGGGGTTTGATCAAAGAATTGAAACATTTTTTCCTCCTTAGTTTTATTTTCTGGATTTTTAAAAAAGAACATGTTATCCTTGAACTATTAAAGAATAAGGGAGAAATTAAAATGCATCTGCTAACTGAGATGATTCAAAGAGAAATGAAGCCTGCTTTAGGCGTAACCGAGCCTGGGGCTATAGCTTTTGCCACGGCCTTGGCAAGAAGCTATGTCAAGGGTGAAATAACTAGAATAAAGCTGAATTTAAGTTCGGGCATTTATAAAAACGCCTTTTCCTGCGGTATTCCCAATAGCGACAAGACGGGCTTTTTATATGCAGGTGCACTGGGGGCAGCCATTGCTCAACCGGAGCTTGAGTTGAGCTTGTTAGAAGCCACAACTGATGCAGACAGAAAGTTGGCTGAGCAAATAGTTGCAGAAAATAAAATTCAGGCTGAGTTGGCCATGATCAGCTCAGATATCTTCATCGAAGCGATTGTCGAAACTAAAGAAGATGTCTGTAGTGTCATCATCAGGGATAAACACACCCATGTGGAAGAAATCAAACTAAACCATGATACCATATTATACAACAAAATATCAAAAAAAGAAGAGCCGGAAGAAGAAAGTTCAGATGCCGATCATGCTCAAATCCACGAGTATAGCTTAGAAGATATTTTAGACTACGCTAAAACTGTGGGAATTGACGAAATAAAATTCCTTAATGCTGCTTATACGATGAATCTTGAGCTCTTTGAATTGAGCCTAAATTCAACTCGAACGACCTTCACCCCTTCCCTCTTTCAGATGAACGGCAACCAGGTGATTTCTAAGGATGAACGCAGCACAGCACAGCTGCTGTGCAATGGGGCCATCGAAGGCAGAGTCATCGGTCTAGAAAAACCGGCCATGAGTATAGCCGGAAGCGGGGCCCACGGGATCATTTGCACCATGCCCTTATATGCGGTCTACAAGGTCAACGATCTAACAGAAGAGGAACTTTTGCGAGCAACAGCCCTTTCTTATCTGCTCACCCTCTATATTAAAGAATACTCAGGCAGACTCTCGGCCTTCTGCGGCTGTGGTGTCGCCTCGGGAACGGCTATGGCTGCAGCTATGGCTTATTTGAAAAAGGCTAGCAGCGAACAAATTGCTCTAGTCATCAACAATATGGTCTCAGGCATTTCCGGCATGATCTGCGACGGTGGCAACCAAGGCTGCACCATGAAAGGCATCGTTGCTGTCGATGCGGCTTTTAGAGCCGTCGATTTTGCCTTGCAGAATATAAGTATCAAAGCTCAACACGGAATTGCTGCAGAGGCACCTGAAGAGTCTCTGCGTCGCCTCGGCCTGATAGCCTCACCGGGAATGGAAGCGACTGAAAAGACCATCGTCGAAATCATGAGCGAAAAAATCTAACATGCAATGCAAATCGGGTGCAAATCGGGGACAGTCCCGGTTTTGCAAAGCTTCTATAGAAGAAATTCTAATCGAGAACAGCCTATAAGGAACCCAGGCATACTATGTATGCTGGTTCCGCAACTCCGGCTTGTGCCAAGGGCACACGCTGGAGCAAACAGACAACATCTTTTATAAAAACATGTAGAAGAAAATCTAATAGTTCATGTTAAATATTCTCAAAAATAAAAAAACCTGCCATCTTCCTAGCTGGAGCAAACAAACAAAAAACAAGTTGGTGAAATGATGATAAGAAGAGCTGCAATTGAAGATTTAAACACAGTCTGTGAATTGACTTTGAAACTCTGGCCGGATAATTCAAAAGAAGAAATTGAAGAGCTCATGCTGGGTGTTCTTAAAAACAAAAAATCAGCCATCTTTTTTGCTGAAGAAAACGGCAAAAGCATAGGATTTGCCTATGCATCTTTGCGCTATGATTATGTTGAAGGCACCTCCTCCTCGCCGGTAGGCTACCTGGAAGGAGTCTATACCGAGCCAAATAACCGCCTGCAAGGCCTAGCCAAAGAATTAGTAGAGGCCTGCCAAAACTGGGCGAAAGCTCAAGGCTGCAGGGAATTTGCCAGCGATAGTGAATTAAGCAATTTGGAGAGCCTGAAGTTTCATTTAAACATCGGTTTTCAAGAAGCCAACAGAATCATCTGCTTCACCAAAAAACTGTAATTTTTCGGGAAACTTTTTTAGCGCTTGATAAAGGTATTTCCTAACAGCACCGATGCAAATCGGGGACTGTCCCGGTTTTGCAAAGCTTCTATAGAAGAAAGAAAAAAGCCCGCTGGGGTTGGGGAACCGGCACACAAGGTGTGCCTAAGTTCCTTATAACAGTCCCCGATTTGCATTCAAAAAGAGGCTGCAGCTATTTGCTTGCAGCCTCTTTATTTTTCTGTCAAGGTTTTATCCCGCATAACTCATATATCTCCATAATTACTGGCTCATTTCCTTCAAGATAGCTATCTATGTCGTTGAGATATCTTTTAGCCATTTCAATTTTTATTTGCTCTGTTCTTCCAATCGTCTAACTAATTTAGCCCCTGAAAATTCTGCATAAACTGGAGTTCTTTTTAAAGCTAACAAACTTTGTGGTAATCCCTTCACTAGAACATTTAAACCCGGGTTTATACTTAAAGTTAATTTTACTCCTGCATTTGTTAAAGCAATTTCTGACAGATCACTATATTCTCCTAAGGGATAAGCAAAAGCAAAAACCTCTTGATTCGTATTATTTTCTATATCCTCTTTGGATTTCAAATAGTCTTCTTGAACAGCTTGGACGAAATCTTGGTCTGTTTCACTTTCCAATTTAGTCACGGTGTTTCTTAAGGGAGCACTTTCGTAAATAGGTCTTTCATGCATGTCATAAGAATGACTTTGAATCTCTATAAAGCCTGAATCTATCATTTCTTTTGCCTCTTCGTAATCGAAATATTGTTTAATTGGATTATCAGGTTGCCAATAATTAGGTTTACCAACCAAAGAGCCGATGACGAATATTGTGGCTTTCATCTCATATTCTTTTAATATAGGATATGCAAATTTATAATTACTAAAATATCCATCGTCGAAGGTTATAACAATAGGATTTTCAGGTAGTTCTGTACCCATTTCAACATAGTCGACTAATTGTCTCATAGAAACGGTATTATAACCAGCAACAGAAAGAGCTTTTATATGTTCTTCAAATCTTCCTATTTCAATTTCTAAGGTTTCTGAATTAATTTGAGACAGATTATGGTACATAATAATTGACACCTTAGTGGTGTAACCGGCATCATCTAACTCAAACTCTGTGCTGTAGCTCAAAGCCTGATCTTGGGCAGTTTCTTTTCTTATATATACTCCAAAGTCTTGAGGCAGATATATACTATCATCAGCAAAGACTCTAGCCAGAACCATTTTGCCTAGAGAACTTCTAAAATGGATTTCGTCATAGAAAAACCTAGGGTCTGCAGTAAGAGAATTAGCAGAAAAATCCCAGAAGTTTATAAACTCTGCTATCTTTGTATAAAGTTCCTGAACTTGTTCAGGGTCAAAACTGCTTGAAAAACTATAGTAAGTTGGCTGAAAAACGACTATAAGTTCAATCTCATTTTCGTTACAACTAATTTTTATTCTCTCAAGGCTATGGATAAAATCATCCAAATGATTCAGTGAAAATTTCGGGAAAAGATTGGTGTCAAAAAAACTGTATTTAGCACTATAACTCTTTATATCTTGTATACTTTCAACATCCTGTCGAAGCTGTATGTCACTGTTTATCTCAAAACCAGGTGCTTTTCCTTCTCCTGCTAGCTCATCTTGAAAGTTTTGATTTTTGATAATTTTCGAAAGCCCATGTTTAGGATTAGCAAATAAATGTGAAAAATAATCGGCAAACTGCTGAGCTTTTTCAATTTTTAAAATAGGCAAACTATCATTTTGGTAATTATATTCCACAGCATTGAGTAAGCTAAGATTCAAAACAATATTTTTTGGATCGAAGTTTTCTATAGCATATAAAGCGATTTTTTCAATATCCAGCATATCAGCGCCTTGAAGATAAATATTGCCAAAACTAGCATCCATATATTCGTTTAAAGCAGCTGTTGGTAACATGCTAGTTGAGGAGCCACCAATTAAATAAGAATCGAAACGTTCATAGTTATCATCAAGATATGACATTTTTGATTGTAGCGACTCTTTAGTGAAAAAGACCGTGTCCCATTTGGTCTCTTGGTTAGTAAATACATCAAAAGGATCTGTAACTAGATTAAAAATGGGCAATGAAAGTATTATTATCAAGATGATAAACAACCAGATCATCTTTTTAAAATTCAAAATCACACCCCCCATTTCATTAATAGAACATTTTTTGCTTTACTTTAGGTTATTCTTGCTACCAATTATCCCATAGTATTAAGAGGGAAGTCAATTGGGTGATTGAAAAATTAGTTCTATTTAAATAAAAAAGAGGCTGCAGCTATTTGCTTACAGCTTCTGTAGAAGATGTTATTTGTTTGCTCCAGCGTGTGCCTATGGCACAAGCCAGAGTTACGGAACCAGCATATACAATATGCCTGGGTTCCTTATAGACTGTCCCCGAGTTGCACGCGGAGCACTCGGCTTTTAGAAATTTTTTTTCCTAAGTTTAGTCGTATAACCGATGCAAATTGGGGACTGTCCCCGATTTGCATAGCTTAAAGTTTCTATAGAAGATGTTATTTGTTTGCTCCAGCGTGTGCCTATGGCACAAGCCGGAGTTACGGAACCAGCAACTTCGTTTGCCTAAGTTCCTTATAGACTTTCCCCAAATTGCACTAACGACAGGCTCATCTGCCAACGCGGAGCACTCGGCTTTCAGAAATTTTTTTCCTAAGTTTAGTCGTATAACCGATGCAAATCGGGGACTGTCCCCGATTTGCATAGCTTTTATGGAAGAAAAGAAGCCCGCTGGGATTGCGGGCTTGGTTTAAAAATTACCGGTATAGACGTAGTTTAGATGTTTTTGGGCTGTTTCGACGAGGCTGATCATCTTTTCCAAACTGGGCGGGGTTAAGTCTCTCCGCAACCAATGGGGAAAGGAGCGGCTGATGTGTAAGGGTATATCTTGATCGATAGAAGCGAGCCAAGAGCTCAAAGCTTCCATCTCTTCTAGAGAATCGTTTTCGCCTGTGAGAATTAGATTTGTTATTTCCACATGGCTGATTCTAGCCAAGTATTCAATATTACTTTTAACCGTTTCTAAATCGCCTAAAAGGCTTTTATAATATTCTGAATTGATACTCTTTAAATCGATGTTCCAGGCATCAATATATGGTGCTAGCTCTTTAATCGCCCAATCGGAAAAATTCCCGTTAGTCACCACAACTGTTTTTAGACCCTGTTCCTTGATCAATTTAGCAGTTCTCAAAACATATTCAAATGAGGTTAAGGGTTCATTATAGGTGAAAGCTAAGCCAATATTGTTTTTATCCTTGAGATCTACAGCCAATTGACATATTTCTTCGGGACTATGGACTTTGCCGTAGGTATCCATGGTGATGGAATCGGGATGGGATATATTATGGTTCTGACAATAAGGGCAGAGCATATTACAGCCCCAAAAACCAATGGAAAGGATATTCATCTCCGGCCAAAAACGCCTTAAAGGTTTTTTAATCACCGGATCCAAAGTAATCGAAGACAATTTGACAGGCTCAGCCAAAACAATTTGGCCTCTTTTATTTGTTCTGACCTTGCAAAAGCCAAAAGCCCCAAGTGAGATCAGACAGTGTCTGGGGCACAATAGACATTCGACTTGGTCTTTTTCCTTTTGATCAATATTCATGACGCACAACCTCAAACCTCCAGAGCTCAAAGGATTCATTGGCTCTAATACCGGCTTTATCCTTGGCTATCGAAACCTGTTCTTCAACGGTGTTAACACCATCTAAATTAGGCAACAAGACTCCACTCTTGTAGCCTGATTTGACTATAACTCCGTATCTCTTGACGTCCAGTTTATCTGCAGAAGAAATTTTCTCCGGCTCACTGAGGACATCAACACTAATTTGCAAATCCTCTAATTCTCTTTCCTGCACAGGGAAAAAGCGAGGATCCTTGGAACAAGCACTGACTGCATTTTCTATAATTTCTATTGCTAAGTTCTCTCGATAGGGCTCTAGGGTGCCAATGCAGCCTCTCAATCTTCCCTGGGAATTGAGAGTGACAAAACAGGCGGCTCTTCTTTCAATTAACTCAGGTGGCAAATCTTCTGGCAAGTTTAAAACTCTTCCTGTTTTGACATAGTGTTCCACAGATTGCCGAGCCAGCTCAATATAAGGATTCTTTTTAGCTTCAATTCCTGCCAAATAAGCGACAGCATAACCAACTCCAAAGGGACCTTCATAGGACAGAAGCTCAGATTCTACTTCTTCTCCTTGATAAAGACCAGCTAAAATTTGGAAGGATCTCACGCCACATTCAGCGGCTTTATCGCACATTCTATCATCCAGCCCAAATATATCCTGCAAACTTCCTTGTTTGAAGATTTCCACTATGCTTTGGTCGAACTCAGGTCCTTCTTTAACGAAACCATAGGGTCCATCCGCTTTCAATTTGTGGGAAAGATCACCGGAAGCAACGAAAACGATTCTTTTTTCACTCCGGGCAAAGACTTTAGCCAATACCTGACCCACCTCTCGATGAGTCTCTGCTGAAAGACCTGAAAAGCCAAGGCGGATCACCTTAAAATCCGGCCATTCTTTAGCTATAAAGTATAAGGGGATGAGTGTTCCATGATCTAAATTCGGATCGGTTTCTCCGGCATCACCAAGAGGCAGCCTTGCTTTTTCTGCTTCTTCGATAATTTCTCCTCTTAATTCAGTATCATAATCAACTCTTAGCTTGACTTGAGGCTGGCCAAAATTTGCAAAATTACCTGCAGCTATTTCTCCCGGAGAGACATGGAAATAATCTGCATAAAGGGTGGTATGAGGGGAAACAACTACGATAGTGTCAGGTTTTAACAAGGCAATTCTTTTTGAAATCTCTTCCATTGCGGCAATGGTGTCAGAAATTTGCCTCTCATCTCCCCTGCCTATTTCTGGTATAATTAAGGGTGGATGGGGTGTGACAACAGAAGCTAATAAAGGCATAAAATCACTCCTTACATAATAAATCAATCTACAATTTTTTCTCTTTCTGCTCGAGCTTGCAATAGAGTTCTTTTATAATTACAGCAAAAGTCTACCTCAGCTGTTCTTGTTTTGGATCAAATTATATGGTAAAAAACCCTACCGGGTTTTTAACTTGGTAGGGTTATTCGCTTATATTGATTTTTTGCCAGTCAGAATTTAGCCTTTCGCCGATAAAATCAGCTATCTCTTCAGGATCTTTTTCAAAGATTACTGCAAACTCTCCAAACAGCAGGCTCTCAGCTTGTTTTAAATAACGTTCGTCTGTGGCTCCCAGCTTTTTATTTATTTCTCGCTGGATATCTCTTTTATTGTAAATGGACAGACAAAGCTGAATGAGTTTATCTGCTTCGTAAGTGTTCAGATACTGATCATAAAATTCGGTAAGCTCTCGTAAAACTGAACTATGAAACATTTCTGTATCCAATTCGGGGATTCTATCGATTAAATCTTCGGCCTCTTTTTTTGTTAATATAGCTCTCATAGGAATTCGAGTGTTGTCAACAGGAGTCGAAATTGTGCACTCTTGATATAAAGGCTCTAAGACATAATAGAGCTCTTTTTCGTTTGGGTCATCAAAACTTATAGCCTTAATTTCGGCTACACGGCAGACACCTGTAAATCCATAAAGAACTAAATCATCTACATTAAACACACATAGGCCCTCCGTTTCCTAAATGCTAATGCTGCTTATCGAAGACAAAAATATTATTTTGCATTTTAAGCAAACTATTTTAAATGCCAAAAGCGAGCACAAGTAAACTAATTAATGATTAAAGGTATTATACCACATTTTGAGGACAAATGTAAGGGTAAGTTCGAATCTAACCTCAATTTTCAAGCCAAAACAACATTTTATAGTTGATTTTATATGCTTTTTATACTCCTTTTATCAATTTGAGTTCAAAATGCTTTAAGGAGTTTTACAGCCCAATGTC
>JAAYKD010000140.1 GCA_012522585.1 Bacillota bacterium
TCAAATAAGTCTTCTGTCTTATTATTCATTTGTTCTTTATCGACCTATGCTTTTTTCTTTCATTTCTTTCAAATTTTTAGCGATCGTATTATTTTCAAAGACCGCCCGGCCTGAGACAACCGTATCTGCTCCGAAAGTATAAATTTCATGAATATTTCTGGCACCTACACCCCCATCAACAACCCATTCAATCCCATCATACTTCGGCTTATTCTCTCTCATTTTATCCAATACAGTAGGGAGGTACTCGCCTGCCCATTCCTCGGGTTCTGTTGTAAGTAATACAATAAAGGAGAGATAATCAAGGCAAAATCGCAGATCAGGAATAGGGGTTCCTGGATTAAAAGCAAGACCTGCTTTCATGCCGTTATCGTGTATTTTCTTCAGAGTACGCCGAGGATATGGACAGGCTTCATAATGAACAGATAAACGATCCACACCATATTCAGCCAAGACTGGTATTATCCATTCAGGTTGAACCATCATTAAATGGACATCGAAAGGAAGATCCGTTAGATGGCGCAAGTTTTTAATCATTTTTGGACCCAAATTCATAACTGGTACAAAAACCCCATCTTCAATGTCGAAATGGATCATGTCAGCACCAGCTTCTTCGAGCTCTTTAATGACCTTTTCCATAGCTAACAGGTCGGCTGATACAAGTGAGGGAGCTATTTTTATCACGATCTATTTATCTTGTTCTTTCCGAAAGGCTTTCACTTTATCCATGAACACCTTTACGTTTTCCTTTTCTACTGGGTTTTCAAAGACTCTGTCTTTCTTAAATGCCGTACCTACGACTGCCCCGTCTGCTACTGATAATTGAGTATCTACATTATCGAGATTGACACCGGTATTTGCAAACACTACTGCCGATGGCACTGCTTTTTTAATTTTTGCGATCAAGGACGAGTCAGTCTCAGCCCCTGCGGTTAAACCCGAAACACATAAGACGTCGGGTTTGGTATTAAACATTGTGGATTTTGCAATCTGGGTGATTTCACGGTCTGCCAGATATTTAGCTGCTTCGGGAACAATATTGAAAAGCAGCCTCACATCCTGACCACCAATATTCTTTCTGTGACGAGCAACCTGCCCAACATTCGTGTTCCATAAACCAAAATCACTTGCATACACACCTGTAAAGATTTCTCGAACAAATTTTGCACCAACGGCAACCGCAAGGTCCAGAGAAGCTCTTGGATCCCAAAGAACATTAACTCCGAAGGGAACTGAGATCTCTTTATACAGCTCTCCTATGATACGAGCCATACTGGCTATTGTAATTGGTTCCACCTGGGTTAAATAGGGCAAGCTAAATTCATTTGAGAACATAACAGCATCAACACCACCTTCTTGGAGTGCGATCAGATCCTTTTTTGCAGCAGTAACCACATCTTCCATCCTTGATCCAGACAGATAATAAGGATCTCCTGGTAAGGGCTGTAAATGGCACATTGCGATAATTGGCTTATTGGTCAAAAATACGTCACGAACCCATTTGTTACTCATTGTTATACCTTTCTTTTGTATAAAACTTTTTTGCGTCATTTGTTATCTGACGTTATTGGTTTATCCTCTCTCTAAATTCAGACTGCTGTCAAA
>JAAYKD010000141.1 GCA_012522585.1 Bacillota bacterium
CGGGAATCATCAGCATCATAAAAAATGCCGGTGTGATTAAAAGCGCTGTCAGCTTAGCCGGAAAGGAGTTCAGGAAGAAGGGGGGAGAGGTAGAGGTGCAGGAGCGCACAGACCAAGACCTTCCCATGCACAGCGTAGTATTGGGAATCGTTGTAGCTCTGTTGGCAATATTTGTGTTTTTTGCCTTCGGCGGAGTGGTAAACAATATCTGGCAAGCCCTGATTGGGCTCTTAATTGTAGCGTTGATTTCCTTTATGTTCACCACCGTGGCGGCTAACGCAATTGCGATTGTAGGCACCAACCCCGTCAGCGGCATGACCATTATGACCTTGATAATTACTGCATTGGTACTTGTGGCGGTAGGCCTTAAAGGCAATACCGGAATGGTTGCTGCCATGATTATAGGAGGAGTCGTATGCACGGCCCTTAGCATGGCGGGCGGATTTATTACCGACCTTAAAATAGGTTATTGGATTGGAAGCACGCCTGCAAAACAAGAGACATGGAAATTCTTGGGCACGCTCGTGGCAGCTGCTACGGTAGGCGGAGTGATGCTGATTCTAAACAAAACCTACGGCTTCACCGGCGAAGGCGCCCTTGTAGCCCCGCAAGCCAATGCTATGGCAGCGGTAATCCAGCCTATGATGAGCGGAGGCAGCGCACCTTGGCTTTTATACGGCATAGGTGCGACCATTGCCCTATTGCTTACCATATTCAAGGTGCCTGCCCTGCCTTTCTGTCTTGGTATGTTTATCCCCATAGACCTCAACCTGCCTCTGCTTGTTGGAGGAGCCATCAGCTGGTTTGTGGGCAGCCGCAGTAAAGACACCGCCCTCAACGCAGCCCGTAGAGATAAGGGCACTCTTATAGCGAGCGGCTTCATAGCAGGAGGCGCACTTATGGGGGTTGTTTCCGCTATTCTTAAATTCGCCAAAGTGGATTGGTTCTTAAGCGGATGGAATACAATCGCCGAAAGCCGTTTAGCTTCCGGCGCTCAAGCGATTGCCATAGTTCCCTATCTGCTGCTGATAGCTTATACCCTGATGGCTATTCTGCGCAAAGAAAAGAAGTAAGTTATAGGAGCACATTCTGTTTCTAAAGTTCTGCTAATTTGATGAATTTTAGAAATAAAACATCGTGTTTCTAAAAAAAACAGAAAAAAGTTTTTGCTTTTTCTCATATTTTTTTAACTTAGAAACGATTTGTTAAGCAAATAAGAGCTTT
Source organism: Bacillota bacterium (assembly GCA_012522585.1). GTDB lineage: Bacteria > Bacillota > JAAYKD01 > JAAYKD01 > JAAYKD01 > JAAYKD01. The sequence continues at coordinate 1,225 of JAAYKD010000141.1, forward strand.
TATACTTCTCTCTACTTCCATCGTAAGTCACTGAAAGTCATTCTGCTGCAAATTTATTTACCATTTGCCGCAATAGAGTTTCTATTGTGTATGAAAACTATTAAAACACAATGATTATGACGCATCAACTTAAAACTTACACATTACACAATTATAAAACCATTCCTCAAATTGTAAACCTTTCCGAGGAAATGATTGAAGCAATCGAGGTTGTTGGACGGGTGCTTCCTTTCAAGACAAACAATTATGTTGTAGAGGAACTTATCGATTGGACACAAATAGATAATGACCCTATATTTACGCTTAACTTTCCGAGGAAGGGTATGCTTGAAAAAAGACATTATAATGCCGTGAAAAAACTTCTCGACCAAGGAGCAGATCAAGCGACAATCGATAAGAAAGTGCAAAAAATCCGTATGGAATTAAATCCGAATCCGGCCGGACAAAAACGCAATGTGCCGGAAATGAATCACATTAAATTAAAAGGTGTTCAGCACAAGTATGCCGAAACGGTTTTATTTTTCCCGAGTCAAGGGCAAACCTGTCATGCTTTTTGCTCTTTTTGCTTTCGCTGGCCTCAATTCAGCAGGATGCCCGATTTGAAATTTGCGATGAAAGAAGTAGATCTTCTTGCTCAATATCTGCTTCGGAACAATAAGGTTACAGACGTTCTCTTTACAGGAGGTGACCCTATGACCATGAGCACGCAAGTTCTTGCATCCTATATCAATGTGCTTTTACAGCCTGAATTTAAAAATATCCATACTATCAGGA
>JAAYKD010000142.1 GCA_012522585.1 Bacillota bacterium
GCGCAGATCAGTTGGAAGAATTTGTTCACTACGTGAAAGGCGAGATCACCAAGGTAGTCGGCAAATAATGTCTAACAATTCGTTCAAGCCGACGCCGCTTCGCGGCGCGGCTTAACTCAAGCGTTAAAAACCTAGGGAAGTCCTAAATGGGCCGAAAGTTCATTTCTCAAAAGAAACAAACAAAAGAAGAGCTTTTTGACTCTCTGGTCAAGAATGCAATAGATTTTTTGGATTCATCGCTTGATGATTTGGAAAAGAGGCCTAAGAACTCTATTGTTGATTTTTATACATCAATTGAGTTGTTTCTTAAGGCTCGTTTGATGGATGAGCATTGGACTCTTATTCTTAGTAAACCCGAAACTGCAAATATTGACAGTTTTAGAGTTGGGGACTTTCATTCCGTTTTCCTAGAAGACGCAATCAAAAGACTTAAGTCCATCGTCAGTGAACATCTTGATCAGGCCACAATTGATAACTTCAAAGCGTTAGGTGAGCACCGTAATCAAATAGTTCATTTTGCTCATTCTGATTACGCTGATTTGTCTGCGATGAAGGCCGGTGTGGTAGTAGAGCAGTGGGCATCTTGGCATCATCTACACACCTTGTTAACAGAAAAATGGAAAGATGTTTTTCAACTATATCAAGAAGAGTTTAAGCGTATCCACAAACGGATGATGGGGCAAAACGACTTTATCTTAGCTAGGTACAAAGAACTAAAACCAAAAATAGAGATAGAAGAAAAATCAGGGAAAACGGTTATTGATTGTCAACATTGCAAAATGCCAGCAGCGGTTGTCAAAGAAGAGCATAAGTGGGGTTCTGATTATAGCTGTATTGTTTGTGGGGTTTCAGATACCGCAGTGGTATCAACAAGCGAAAGTATCGAGTGTCCGAATTGTCATAAAAATTTCGAATTTTTTAATAAAAACATAGATGCCTGCCCACACTGTGAAACAGCTATTACGACGGAGATGCTCATTGATTTATGTGAAGCCAAGTACACTGAGGGAGATGGCTGGTGGGAAGAGGGACAACCACATATAGCAGGATGCCATAGATGCCAATACGAAAGACCCTCTGTATTTTTTATTGACGGCCTGTGGAGTTGCGTATCTTGTTTTGATAGAGGGTGGCAGGCAATATCTTGCCCTCATTGCAACGAATTCGTAACTGGCGATATGGAAACGATTAAGTATTTCGCTTGTTATAAATGCGAAGATGAGGCTAGAGAGCGATTCAAAGCAGACGGTTTTTAACAATCCATTGCAGCGGACAAGCCGCTGAATGCGGCGTTATGTGTAATCCCTATCGGAGTCTGGTTGGACTTCATAGGTTAGAGTTTCCGCTAAGGTTTGCTGGTGCCCGTTGAAGCGGAAGATCCAAAAAAATCCAGCAAAAGTCTGAACGATCTCATGCCTTAGCATCCTGAAAGACTGAGATCATGCTAATAAGGAGCGCCTATGGCGAAATCTGCATTAGCGAGTTCAGCAAGCTTGCATCTTAGGTTAGGTGCATTTGGTGTTTTGTTTTCAGCTTTGTCTGTTGCATTTACACCGGCTGTTGCATTCGTGTTGGCGGTCGTGGCATCAATAATCCTGGCTAAGCTGTGATGCTTAGGTGCGTATTCAGTGCGGCTGGCGCACCGACCTTTAAACACATAACCAACCGTGGCAGTTTGCGCCTATCGGTGCCGGACTCGCTACGCTCGCCGCTGCACAGGGGCGTTATGTTTGAAAACCGACTATCGAGGTGATTTATGGTCTTTGACGATTTACTTACGGACACGGTGAGCCTTATCAAACATGACGGGACCACTGTCGAAGGCATCAAGGCAAGCGTTCAGACGAACAAGATATTCATACAGGGCAAGAAGCCACTCATCGAGTCAGGGGACTTGATTCAGCGAAAGATGTCGAATGGGGCTGAGGAAACCTTCGAGGTCATCGATCCCGGCTTTCACGAAGACTTTCACAGCATACCGGCCGGGTACCAGATGCGGGTCCGAAAGCTAGGAATCCCTGAAGCCAAGAGCGCCATTCAAAGCATTACGTACAACGTCACGGGTCACAATACTAGGATAAATCAGAACTCCATTGACCAATCGGTGAACGTTGTGCAGCCTCCACCCGATGTCACCGACAATCTTGAAGCCTTACGTGCAGAAATCCAACGTCTGATACAAGACCCGTCCAAGAGGCAGGAAGCAACAGAGGTGGTTGACGCGATTGAAGAGCAGTTCAACTCTGGAGCGCCAAAGAAATCTGTAGTTCAAGCACTCGTGCGCGGATTGCCATCGGCGGGCAGTATCGCGTCAATCGGGTCCTTTTTGGTTTCGCTTCTTGGCTAAGAAACATAACACGGCGCTCCACCCGACCGCTACGCGGTTCGCGTCGGGTGAGCTAGGCGTTAGCTGTACCAAAAAAAGCATCCAGATTAGGGAAGTGAATGAGCATCATATCTGAAAAATTCAGCGCAAAAATATCAGCCTTAAAGGTTGAGTTTGAGAGTAATAAAGAGGTACTTCATCAGGGGGTTAAAGGTGGGCTAAATGAAAGCGAGCTTTCTGATCTAATAAGAGAAGTTATTCCAAAGAGATATAAGCTAACAAAAGGGATTATTGAAAACTCAAGGGGAGATCAGTCAAATGAAACTGATATTCTCATCTATGATGATGAGATACTTCCTTCATATATGAAAAATGAACTGACCTTTGTCCCTGTAGAAGCTGTGAAGTATAACTTCGAAGTCAAAAGTGGTTTGAATGCAAATGAACTAAAAACAACCTTGGCTAAATTTGAAAGGTTTAAAGCTCTTGGCGGAATTTCGCCTACCGTGCTTTTCTCATTTTCTAGCGATATTGATGGAAGTGAGCTTAAGCGATTAAAGAAATACGACAAAAACTTCTTTATTAATCCTGCAATTACCGTTTTATGTACTTCCTCTAAAAGCTATTACTTTAAAAGCGTCAGCAAGCACTATCTTAAAGACTTCATTAGTAATTCACAGTTTTTAAAATTGTTTCAAGAGGCCTCAAATCTCGATTTAGATGGTGCAATTGAGGCTATGCGAGAATTGATGTCAAATGATGTCGGTATTTGTCAAGATAGTTGTCACTCATACATAAATTTTAAGCTGCTTTTTTTACTCTTAAATCATTCTCCGGATTTAACGTGACGACACCTAAAGGGGTGCAGTTTCTTACTGCACGTGAACC
>JAAYKD010000143.1 GCA_012522585.1 Bacillota bacterium
AATTAATGCTGCTAAGAACTAAGCCTCCGCACCTAAAAGGGACTTTAAGAGAAGCCAAGCAGTCTTAGTCTGGTAGAACTCCTCGGCTCGTTTGATCACATCTTCAGCTGCTCTGCCCCGGTCTATGGCGCTAGCGAAATAATAGGCTTTTAAAGCCATTTTTCTTTTTCCCTATAATATTGAAAGAACTAATGCTGCTAAGAACTAAGCCTCCGCACCTAAAAGGGACTTTAAGAGAAGCCAAGCAGTCTTAGTCTGGTAGAATTCTTCGGCTCGTTTGATCACATCTTCGGCTGCTCTGCCCCGGTCTATGGCCTTGACTAAATAATCGGCTGTTAAAACCAATTTGTTTTTTCTCTATAATATTGAAAGAACTAATGCTGCTAAGAACTAAGCCTCCGCACCTAAAAGGGCCTTCAAGAGAAGCCAAGCAGTCTTAGTCCGGTAGAACTCTTCGGCTCGTTTGATCACATCTTCAGCTGCTCTGCCGCGGTCTATGGCGTTGACTAAATAATCGGCCTCCAGCAAAATCTGATGGTCAATATCCTCGACCCCTTCAGTTTCATGATGATGGGCTATCAACCAAAGCACCCGCTCTCTAATGCCGGCAGGACAGTTTAAACGACGCAGGATAGGTTCAGCCTCAATGGGGCCTTCCTCTTGCTGGTGTTGCCAACCGGCGTTATTGTATTTTTCCAAACTGACTTTAATGCCAATATCGTGCATCAAAGCCGCTATCTTCAAAATTTTCAAAGTGTCTGCATCGACATTTTCGGCTTCGGCAATAATTTCTGCATAGGAATGAACTCTCAAAAAGTGATTGATTCTACGCTGGTTGCCTCTTTCATAAGCGACCATGGCCAAGGCCACCTGATTGATTAACTTACTCATGTTTTTCTACCTCACTTAATTCTTTATTTAAAAATCTCTTCTATGACCCGACCTCTTGAACCTTGCAATTTATAATCGAAGAGATAGGCTAGGGTCACTGCAAAATCTGCTAAATCAATTTGGCCAAATTCAAAATCTTCTTTAAACCAAGGGCCTTTAAACAGAACATTGGATCTGTAGCCGGGCAAGTCATTTAAATAGCCGTGGTCGCTGCCTTGAGCCGGGCCAAAGAAACTGGCTTCAGTATCCAAGCCGAGCCAGGTATCGTCGAAAACAAAACCAGGACAGCCTTCAACGAAGAGCTGGGGCCCTTTGATCATCTGGAAAGCATCCATCTCTTCCCTGTTTAAAATTCGGTTGATACTATCTTTGTATCTGTTTTTAAAATTGTGCAAAACCTCAGTGATCAAAGGCAGCAGATATTCCTCGCCTTCAGGCAAATGTAGATAGGCTCCCCCACCTGTGCTCTGGAACCAGGCTCGCCAATTGGGCTTCTTCTTTTTGGCTTCAATCAAGCCTAAAAGGGCCAGGAGCCGGTTTAAATAGATGGTAGTATGGCTATCTAGATGGCTGTGATCACCTATGATGACAAAGGCGGTTTCGTCTTCGAAGCCAGCATCTTTAATGGCCTGAAAGACTTGACCGATGCGCCGGTCCATATTCTCTCGAGACTTTTGAACTTCTGCACCTCCCGTGCCGAAATGATGGTTGATTGTGTCCAGTTCGATTTGATGCAAAAGCAAGAGCTCCGGCTGATACTTCTGCCAGGTATAAATAGCGGAGGCTGCTGTAAAATCGTCTAGATAGGGCTGCTCTATGCCTCGGCGCAAATGGCCAAAGCGTCTGCTCATCTCGATACAATAAAGGGGTGAGCCAGAAAGCAAGACCTTTAAACTCTGGTTTTCTCGGCCAATAGCATGGACTTCCGGCAAATTGTATCTTATTTTAGCCTTGGCTGTGACCGGCCACAAAATAGAGGCAACTCTCTTTTTATCCTTTTGCAATAAATCGTAGAGCGTATCCCCAGCTATTTCTTTGTCATACCAATTCCATTTTTGCAAACTTTCCGGTTGAAAGGGTTGCAAAGGCTTGTTGTGACCGATTAAATGCTGGTTGGGCTCAAGGCCTGTCATCATGGTAGTGTGAGCCACGTAGGTGATACTAGGGTTTGTGCTTATCACATTCTGACTATAGGAGCTTTTTTCTATCAGCTTGCTCAGATTGGGCAGTTTTGCTGCCGCTTCCCAATCGTAATTGGCAAAGGCATCATAAGAAAAGATAAAGATCCGCTTTAATCCAGGGAAGTTTTTGTTTTTGCTTCTTCTGATCATTTTTAAGCCTCACCCAATCTTTCCTCTTTAGGCAGTGTTAAAAAGATGATAAAGCCGATAATGAACAAGGGAATAATGGCCAATATGCTCAAGCGAGGGTTGCCCGTCATGGTAGAAACCAAGGACATGATAGCCGGACCCACAATAGCTGCAAACTTACCAAAAATATTGTAAAAACCGAAAAATTCATTTGATTGTTCTTTAGGCAAGAGCTTGGCGTAATAGGAACGGCTCAAGGCCTGGATGCCCCCTTGGGCACTTCCTATCATGGCACCCAAAACGAAGATGTGCCAAACCGAGGAAATAAAGAAGGCAGCGATACAACTGATCATGTAGGTGAAGATACCGACTATGATCATGGTTCTGGCCGAATATTTGTCGGCTAAATTTCCGTAGAGAATTGCACACGGAAAGGCGATAATTTGGATGATCAACAAAATACCTAAAAGGGTGAAGGTGTCTAGGGCATTGGCTCCCAAAACGGAAGTGGCAAAAGGGACAACCATCTTGATGACCGTATCCACACCGTCAATATAAAAGAAGTAAGCCAGCAGAAAAACCACGATGGTTTTGTGTTGGCGAATATTTTTTATAGTCTCGCCTAAGCGCCTAAAGCTATTGATAACGGGTTTGGGCTCCGGTTCGATATAATGGCGCTGCTTGACGTCTCTAATCATGGGCAGAGTCAAAAGACCCCACCACAAGGCTGTCACAATAAAGCCTGCCTGATAGCCTAGGGCTTTATCCATTCCTAAAAAGAAAATCATGACTAAGCTGATGCCAAAAGGAATGATGCTGGCAATATAACCGTAAGCAAAACCACCGGTGCTCACCTTATCCATGCGCTCGTCTTCAGTCACATCGACTAAAAAGGAATCGTAGAAGACATTGGCGGCAGCAAAACCTATATCGGATAAAATAAAGAATAAAACCAAAAGCTGCCACTGACCGCTGGAAGGGGAAATAAATGCCAAAGCGGCTGTAGTGATTATCCCTAAGCTGGCGAAGAATATAAAGAAACGCTTTTTAAAGTCCTTGTAATCGGCAATGGTGCCTAAAACTGGGCTCAATAAGGCCAAAAGAATGCTAGCCAAGGAATTAAAATAACCTAAATCCATGCTGCTAACATTCTCGAACATACCGAAGACAATAGGAAAAAGTGCGGTTGTTATGGCCATGGAATAGGCTGAATTGCCGCAATCATACAGAATCCAAGACCACTCTTCCTTTGTATATCTCACAATGCTACCCCCTTTGCTTGATCAAGGAACCAGAAAAATTTCTACCAAAGCTCAATTAGGCTCCTCTATTAAATTCTGGCTTGGCAGCTACTTTCCTTTTAAAGTAAAAAATCTTCTATCTATAAGGCTACAATGCAACTGACGGGACTGGTATGGCGTATTGCTTTAGCGATACGACGGCCCTGTCCCCCCGTTGCATTGGAGCCTAATTTCACGCTAGTGAAATAGAAAGGCAGCTTGCTTTAGCGATTTGCATGCTAGTATTTGCTCCAGCTTGGTGCCTTTGGCACAAGCCGGAGTTGCGGAACCGGCACTTTGTGCCTAAGTTCCTTATAACAGTCCCCGATTTGCATGATCAGCATGATTAGCATTGTCGGAAGCGGGTGAGGAATTCGGAGGTTTCGGGTCTTTGGGGGTTTTGCATTAGCTGATTGGGCTTGCCTTGTTCCCAGATAATTCCATCTTTCATAAAAATGATTTCATCGGAAACTTCCTTGGCAAAGGCCATCTCGTGGGTGACTACCAGCATGGTCAGCCCTTCTAAGGCGAGCTGGCTCATCACTGCTAAAACTTCTCCAACCATCTGAGGGTCTAGGGCCGATGTGGGTTCGTCGAAGAGCAAAATCTCCGGCTCCATGGCCAAAGCTCTGGCAATTGCCACCCTTTGTTTTTGCCCGCCACTCAATTGGTGAGGCTTGGCATTGACAAAGGCTGACATTTCGACTTTCTGTAAATAAAAGCTTGCTCTTTTCTCTGCTTCGTCCTTTTTGATTTTTAAAATGCTAGTTAAGCCTAGAGTGCAATTTTTCAATACAGTTAAATGAGAAAAGAGATTGAAATTTTGGAAAACCATACCTACTCGGGTCCGATAGGCATTGACTTCACTGTTACTGGCCTTTAAAACGTCCTTGTTTTGATAGATAATGCTGCCGGAATCGGGTGTCTCCAGCAGATTGATACAGCGTAAAAGGGTGGATTTACCGGAACCTGAGGAACCGATGATGCTGATTACATTGCCTCTCCTGACGCTGAAGTCCAAATCCTTCAAAACATGATTTTGGCCAAAGGATTTTTGCAAGTGGCTGATCTTCAGAATACTCTGACTCAATCGTGCCCCACCTCCCCTTTAGCCTTGTAGCTTAAAAGGCCGCTGGTCTGAGCCAGGGTATCGATGGCTGCCAAATCATAATGTTGGGGACCGTCTAAGCGCCCTTCCAAATGGCGCAAAGCCCAAGCCGCAGTGGTGGTCATGGTCAAATAGATGACCATGGTGATGGTAGCCGATTCAAAATAGAGATAAAGTGAGCCAACTACGCTCTTGTGAACAAAGAACAGATCGGTGATGCTGATCACCGATAAAACCGATGTATCCTTGATGTTGACAATAAAATTGTTGCCAATTTGTGGGATGATATTGCGAAAAGCTTGAGGCAGCAGGACCAAAAACATGGTTTGGCTGTGGTTCATCCCTAAAGCCTTAGCCCCTTCAGTTTGGCCTTGATCCACCGAGAGGATGCCCCCTCTTACCGTTTCAGCCATATAAGCACCAGTATTGATGCTGACAATAAAGAAGGCTGCCGTCCACATGCTCATACTCAAATTGAAGGCAATGCGAGCACCATAGTAGATAAAGACCGATTGCACAATCATGGGTGTGCCCCGGAAAAGTTCAACATAAGTTGAAAGGAATATATTCAGTAACCTATTGAGAAATCTCTTCTGCCATTTATCCTTAGGACTAATAGGCAAAGTGCGCAAAACCCCGACAGCAAAGCCGATCAGACAGCCAAAAAAAGTGCCGACTAAGGAGATTAAAAGGGTGTTGCGAGCGCCTAAAAGATAAGAGTTACCGTATCTTGTCCAACTTTTTACCAGGCCTAAATAGAATTGTTCCATTTTTCAAAACTCCTTTTAACCCTTTTAGATCTTGCTCGAAAATCTAATCTTCGCTCAAAGGCTGTTGGGAAATGGCTAGAGACATCAATTCTTCCCGCTCTTCCGAGCTGATTGTAGCCAAGACTTCGTTGATCTGGGCTAAAAGTTCTGAGTTTCCTTTTTGCACTGAAATACCTAAGTTTATCTCTTCTGCACTGACTTCAAAGCCGTAATCAGTGTCGCTAAAGTCTAAAATCACCAGCTCCGGGTAAACTGTGGTGGCTGCCATAGCTGTCGGCAAATCGCAGACAACATAATCGACGGTGCCAGCGGTTAAGGCGATCAACATGGAAGAAGCTGTCTCTTGAGCCGGCAGCATCTTCACATCTTCAATTTGCGGCAAACAAACATTATACCAGACTGTGCCCAGCTGACTGGTAGCTGTACCTCCTGCCAAATCGGCTAAAGTCTCTGCCTCGGCATAAGGGCTTTGGCTCTTGGTCAAAACCACAATGGATGCGTAATAATAGGGGTCAGAAAAATCGACAACTTCCAAACGTTCAGCCGTGATAGATTGACCGGCAATGGCTGCATCCACTTCCCCAGATTGCACCGCAGGCACTAAAGAATCCCAATCGAGGCGCACAATCTCCAAGTCGTAATCATAAGCCTCGGCAATCCGACGAGCGATCGAGACGTCGAAACCATTGGCAAAGGAATTGCTGTCGGCGATGGCTACTGCCTCGTTGCTGTCGTCTTCTTGACTCCAATTAAAAGGGGCATAAGTGCATTCCATGGCGACTCGTAAAGTCTGGCGAGCTTGGTTGTTGTCGGGTTCTGGAGCAGGCCCTTGATTGCAGCCGGTTAAGACTAAGAGTAAAATGAGAGCGATGGTGAAAAATCTTTTCATGTTTTTCTTCCTTTCTTTTTAAACAAAATAAAGGGGCTCTTCACTAAAGAAAAGCCCCAAAACGTTGGAAAGGACGTAACACGTTTACCCGATAGCGCTTCACCTTTAGTGACAGTCCGAATCATCTTCTAATTCGGCCCAGAGCAGCTTAACAAAGGCTTTTAAACTACTCTTCGGCGAAGCTCCCCTTTCAGTCGGTTCAGGCATTTGCCTTTTGCCTCTTAACGAACCACTTACTCTTGGTCTTCGCTCCTCTATCCCAATATTCTGTTGTAATGTCTTGCAGTCTAACACCCATAAAAACTTAAGTCAAGGCTTGGGCTTTAAGGTTTTTTGATGTTTTAGATAGAAATATATAGAAAAAACCAATTGTCACTTGATTTTTATAAAACTTGAGAATTAACTTGTGTAATTTCCACTTCAGTGGTAAGATTATGCGGGTTTAAAACCACAACAAAAAAAGAAAGGAACAAATATTAATGGCCAATTCTAAATCTTCACCAGTTGCCAATCCAGCACCTTTAGGTCTTTTGGGCTTTGGCATGACCACAGTCTTATTGAACCTGCACAATGCTGAATTGATCCCCCTTTCGATGGTGATCGTGGCAATGGGCTTTGCCTTAGGCGGAGCAGCACAAATCATAGCCGGCATCATGGAGTTCAAAGCAAACAACACCTTCGGAGCAACAGCTTTTACAGCTTATGGCTTCTTCTGGTGGTCCCTGATCTTTATCTGGGCCCAGCCGGTAGAAACCGTCGCTGCAGCTGACCCAATTAGCATGGGCTATTACCTTGGTCTTTGGGGCATCTTCACCTTCTGTATGTTTATCGGAACCTTTACTCATAACAGGGCCACTCAAGTGGTCTTTGGCAGTCTCGCTTTGTTGTTCTTTCTTTTGGCTGCCGCCAATTTTACAGGCTCTGACACAATCCACCTAATTGCAGGTTATGTAGGTATCTTCTGCGGTGCTTCTGCCATCTACAACTCCATGGGGCAAATCATCAACGCAGAACTCAAAAGGAACATCTTCCCTCTCTAGGCTTTATCAAAGAATTATTTTTTTAAATGGAAATCTTAGAGCGCACAATTTAATAAAAGAAAAAAGCTTCTTCGGTTAGTCGAGGGAGCTTTTTGTTATTTAGCTTTATCTTTTACAATAGCAATTGCTTTTTGAGAGAAAAAACAAAAGCTGCCCGAAACAATGCACAGACAACTTAAATTTATAATTTTAATTAAACCATAGAAAATTCCAACTAAGACTTTCTAAGACTTTTGCAGAATACCAGCCTAAGTAACAGTCTTTAAATCATAGGAAGATATGATAGTCATTACCTTCTTGTTCATTGGATGAATAAACTCAATTTCCTTGGCGATCAATTGCTGCTCCTGGAGGTTGTGCTCTTTTGAATAGGCTAAGGACTCTTCGCTAAAATACTGGCCGTCACCAACAATAGGCAAGCCTAAACTCAAACAATGAAGGCGCAGCTGATGAGTGCGCCCGGTGATGGGCTCCAGCTCTAAAAGTGCAGTCTTATCGTAAACTTCTAAAACTTTAAAACTGCTTTGGGCAAACTGCCCTTTGGGGTCTATTCGTCGTAGTATCGGGTTAGCCTCTACCTTGCCTATGCTTTTATCGATAATACCCTCTTTAAGAGAAGGGCTGCCATAGCACAGAGCTAAATAGCGTTTTTTAAACTGACCCAGCTCATTTTGTTTGGCCAAAAGGCTTTGAGTCAAATGATCTTTGGCTAAAAGCACCACACCTTTAGTGTCCCGGTCCAAGCGACTGAGAAAGCGCACGCTGATTTTTAAGTTTTGCTCAAAATAATACTGAGCAACAAAATTAGCCAAAGTTCCTTTGGGCCTGGATTTATGAGGATGCATGTTGAGACCGGCTTCCTTGTCTAAAGCCAGCAAAAATTCATCTTCATAAAGAATATTCAATTTGCCCTTTTCAGGCTCAATATTCTGGGGCACTTCTGCTGGGGCATAAAATAAAATATCCCCTGCATGAACTTTGGTATATAAACTGACTCTTTCCTTGTTGACTAAAATATTGCCGGCCTTGTGCATTCTCTGCACGCTTCGGGCTGAAAAGCCCAATTCTTGCCGCAACAAATCCATCAATTTAAAGTCTTTTTCTATTCTATACTCAATCATCGATTTTTCCTTGTTCCTGCAAACGACGCATTTGTTTCTGCCGCTTGCTCAAATATAACAAATTATCCACCGCTTTTTGGAAACCTGCCACATCTTTGTGCTCTTTCGCATCGTAAGCAACATAACCGGTAGAGAACCTGATTCTATGACCTTTGGGATTGTTTTGATTATAATTGCTCATACAGCCTTTGAGTTTTTCGACTACTTTTTCGATATAATCGGTTTGCTTGTGGCGAATCAGAATATAGAATTCATCACCACCATAACGAGCTACATAGCCTAAATCTTCGAGGCAGTTTTGTAAAACCAAGGCTATTTCTTTTAAGACACGGTCTCCTTCATCGTGGCCATGTTGGTCGTTGATTTCCTTAAAATCATCTAGATCGATAAAAATCGCACTTAAATTGCCGCCGGATTCTTCCCTGGAAATCAACCTTTGGGTCATAAAATCCAGCCATTTACGGTTGTAGATACCGGTCAAATAGTCGGTATAAATAGTCTGGTTTTGAATCCGCAGCAAAACGATCAGCAAAGAAAGAGCGATGCCGCTGATGGCCAATTGATAACCGTAAAACTTGATCTGCAGAGCATAGGCAAACATAGGGATGACCGGGAAAAAGGATAAAGCTCTGAAGTGACTGGGTCTGACTATTTTTCGGTTCAAGATGACTATGAAAAAAGCTATGGTAGTCAAGGTTATTCCAAATGAGGTGGCCACCAAATAAAGAGGACCCCGATGGTAGATATTGTTGACGTCGATATAGTAATAAACTCCATTGAACAAACTCATAATTGTAAAGGCTAAATTGCCCAAAAGAAAGATTACTACCGGCCTGACCAATTTTAAAGTGCGGCTTCGGTTTTGGAATACGTTTAAATGGGCATATAAAAGCCAAATTCCCGGGACTACCGGCTGTAAGACAAACAAAAAGAAGTTGCCGATACTATTGACAAGTGGAAAATAGGAGTTGCGCGAACCATCCATGTGCCCAAGGGTATCGGCTATTAGCATCAGGGAAGTAGTTCTTAAAATGGCCAGATAAAGGGAATTGGGCAAGCTACTGTCTTGGCTGCGTTTAGAGTGAACATACATGATTGCCAGCATAAAGAGTGTATAAAAATTGATAATCAAATTTGCTACGAAATCCATGCTTCACTCCCCCCTTCGTGACAATTGACTACTTTTTTCTAGAAATAAACTAAACCCTTTTCTATTTATAACCTAACAATCAGCAAGATCGGCTTGACTGAAGCTACAGAAAAAACAAATTGGTTTTGGTAACAAAAAAGGTTACAGGATGTTATTTGACATATGTCAGTGAAATCCCTGTATATTTATTAAATGTTTTTTGGAAATTTTAAGTACTTACTGACTAGAGAAAGTTTTCTCCGCTGTAGGTTCTGAGACCGCCTGTAATATCGATTAGTTTATAGCCTTCACCATTTAGTTTGGCACAGACAGCCTTGCTGCGAGAGCCACTCAAACAATATACATAGTATTCTTGTTCTTTGTCCAAATACATTTCTGGGTTTAAAACCAGTAGATTTCCCGGCACATTGACTGCAGTTTTGATAGATTTTACTTTAAATTCAGATGAACTGCGCACATCGATTAAATTGACCTTGCCAATATATTCATCTAAGTCTTGCATTTTAATGGAA
>JAAYKD010000144.1 GCA_012522585.1 Bacillota bacterium
AAATCGAAGGCTTTCTGCATCAGCCTTTCGTCTTTAACTCCCCAAGCACGCACGTTAAAGCCTTGGTCTTTGGCAAAAATCAAATCCTGTCTGGTTAAAGAAGAAATATTGGGGCAAATCTGCCCGATTTTCAAATCCTTCAACTCTCTTAAAATTTCATCTTCGATTTTGGCCGTTAAATATCCGATTTTCAACTCACTATCTAGCTCTCTGGTTTTAATCAGAGCAGGTAGAGAAAAAGAAGTAATGACCACTTGTGAAGCAAGATCATAGGAGGCTACGGCATCAAGAATCTCTTTTTCTAGGCCTACTTGCTTGATCTCTAAGGCTAATTTTAAAGGTTTATGGCCAAAATAAAGCAGAAAATCGTTCAATTTAAGGATTTTCTCGTTTTTATATAGTGGATCTTTAAAACTGCCAAAATCTAGCTTTAAAAGCTGGTCATAAGTAAAATCAGAAACCTTACCCTCTGTTTGGGTGATTCGGTAGAGATCGTCGTCGTGAAAAAGGACTAAAACCCCGTCGGAAGTGGCTTGAATATCTGTTTCCAAGCCATTGGCTTTGAGCTGTTGAGCCAAATAGAAAGCTGCCAAGGTGTTTTCAGGAGCATAGGCACTGGCTCCTCTGTGAGCATAATTGATCATTTTATGACCTCCCCATATCTTATGAGAAACGTGACTCTATCTCGGTGGCTGGTTAGGGGCATACACCGTAAGGATTATACTACAGCTGACAAATCAAACGCTTTAATCTACCTAGCTTAAATCAAGATAAATGATTTCCCCCTGATCATCCAAGTAGATAATCTGCGGCCTAGGCACTCTCATATAGGCTGTCTCATCGTTGATGTTCTCGCCATCATTGTAGATTTGCCCGCTGGAAAAGATATTGATTAAATTCCCCTGGAAAAACTTCTTATGGCCTTCCGGTTGCACCTGATGACCTCTGAAAAGAATATCGAAATCGAATCTTTGGCGGTAAGCGTTAAAAGTATCTTCGCTATAGCGGAAGCGGTGAAAATCTTCCCTGAAATTCACATCTTCAACAGCCGGGTCGCTCCACATCATGCCGTTAACCCTCGGACGATCCAAAAAGTCATGGTCACTATCGTCGGTTAAGGCGGCAATATTGGTTAAATGGCTGTAAGCGTTTTTGCTTAACAGTTTTCTTTTTAACGCAAGCGTTTGCCTTGACAGATTTGACAGCTCGGTGTTTTCTTCATTTAGGGCGTTTTCTTCCAATTTTTGTAAGAATTCTATCTCTTTGGGGTCGCAGGCAAAGGCAGCCCTGGGCAAACCACCATGAACCCCTAAGATAGCCCGCTCTTCATACAAGAAGAAGCAGAGTATAGCCAGGTCGTCGAAGAGGCCCGTTATTTTAGCGATGATATCATCTTTAAAGGTCTTGTTTGCGTCTGCCACCATCTTTAAATAGGGTAAAAACCAATCTTTATGGTCGTCCTTTTCGGGAATACGCACCCCCATGATGACTTGGCCGTCTTTATATGAACCCATATCGTGATTGCCCCGCAACATATAGATGTTTTGAGGAAAAAGATATTTGAGCAAGAAAACCATGAAGATCAACTTGATATGAGCCTTGCCCCTATCCACATAATCGCCTAGAAAGACAAGGCGAACTTTTTCTTGGTTTAAGACTTTTTTAAAGAAACCTGAACGCTTCATAATAGCCTTGATGCTGATGGTATCTGAGTGAATGTCGCCGATCACATAGTTTTGCCAGCTAGAATCGTTGAAATAATAAATTCGGTGGGCCCGAGCAGCGTCTTCAACCTGCTTGGCCACCTGTTTAAAACTCAAATGTTGTTCGCTCAAAACCCGAGCCTCTTGCCTCTCCTCGGTTTGATGAATTGCTTTTATTTGCTCGGTTAGAAAAGCTATTACTTCATAGACGTCGCTTAAATCATCAGTGAAAAAGTCATCGATTGGGCTAAAATAAGTTTCCACCAAATCGTAAAAGTCATTTTCTAAATTTTCACTTGCTAAAACACTTTCCTTGAATTCAATAATGCGACCAATTGCTAAATTCTTTTCCATAACTTCTCCTATTATTTTTAGTAAATCCTTGTTTAGGGGTACAATTGCAACAACCATGGGACTTGCTGAAAATTTCTAGCTCATCCCGGAACCACTTTGCTTCTTTAAGTTCATCGAAATTCCTTTTAAGAGTAGACTCAATAGGGAAAATAGTCAAAATGAGAGCAGCAACCTGAGTTTCTCAGCTCTTCCCGGAATTACACTACTTCTTTAAATTGCCATGCTCGTCAAAATTCCTTTTAAGAGCGGACTCAACAGGGAAAATAGTCAAAATGAGAGCAGCAACCTGAGCTTCTTAGCTCTTCCCGGAATTACACTACTTCTTTAAATTGCCATGCTCGTCAAAATTCCTTTTAAGAGCGGACTCAACAGGGAAAATAGTTAAGATGAGAGCAGCAATTTGCCCAAGAGAAACAGCTAGAGTGGCCCAATAAACGACATCTTCTGTTTGCCACAAGAGCAAAATATAAATTAAAACAGTGACTGCCAACATGATCATTCCATATTTAGTCCAAAGCTTACTCATGGCATATTGGGCAAAATCCCAGGCTTCTTGGCTTTTCATGGAACGTTTGGTGCGATATCCGAAGGCAAAATTGATATATTGGGGCGGTTTTACAGAGAACCAATAGCCAAAGCCAAGCATGGTCAAAGGAACAAGTAAAGAGCTGATAAACATTAAAACCCAAGTCACCATGAGCATTCACCCCTTTTCAATACACTCATTCAATATTTGCACAACAAGCTCAAAAACCCTTCTTTGTCTTCTATAGAAGGAATGCAAATCGGGGACTGTCCCGGTTTTGCATTGGGTGGAGGTGGGGCTTTTGCTGTTTGATTTGTGAGATATTTAGCTAATCTAAATTTTATAATTATAATTGAAAACAAAACAATTTTAATGTATATTTGATGAATTTAATCGAAATTAATGTATATTGCCCTAATTTTCTTTATATTTCTCAAAAATTTTGACCATTATCGTCTTGAAACTTGAGCAAGTATTCGATATAATAATATCAATAGAAAAGTGGAGTTGATGCAATGCTTTTACTACAGCTTTTGATCCTCCTCTATTTCAGTATAAGGCTAAAAGATAAACTATTTGAGCTATTTCGCCTATGGGAATTTTGGATCATGGCTCTTGTGCAAATACTGGTCTTTTCAATTCAAATAGGCTTGATTCAAGTGAATGTAGCCGGCCCAAGTTTGACCAGACCCGCCTTGATAGCTGTCTTTTTGAGCTATTTGCCCCTGATCTTAAAATTCGATTTATATAAAGCCGTCTTTTTGGGCAGCATCTCAACCATCCTGGGCACTATTTTAAACAACTACGTCATTGCACAAAACAATGGTTTTATGCCAGTCTACCCTACCCTTTCACATGTCTTAGGCCATTACCAAAGAGATCCTGTAGTTTTTGCCGACGGCTTGCATATTTTAGCAGATCAAAGCACAAAATGCTTCTTCCTCTGCGATTATATCGATTTAGGCTATATGATTTTAAGCCCCGGCGACATACTCATCCACTCATTTGGTGGCTTTGTCCTGTATTTTGCTCTAAAGAAAATCTATTCAGACGATAGCTAAAGGTCATTTTGTTTAAAGCTTAATTTATCTTTTTGCTTTGGCAATAAGCCTTATGGGTTAGCTTGAACTTAAAATTCTCAGTTTTTTAAAATCTATTGCTTTATCGTTTTTCAATAGCTGATATAGTTATTTCAATTTTTAAACCCTCAAATCAGACTTTCGGTTTAAGGGTTTTCTCTTTAATAGCAATCATCTTTAGATAAATAGGAGTTGGTAAAATGGATAATATAGCTATTAGCCTAACACAGCTACTTTTAAAGGGGCTGCCGGAAGGCTTCCTGATGACCCTGGCTTTTCATCTTTTTACCGACACTCGAATTGTTCGGGATAAATTCATCACTTTAGGGCTGATCAATATCTTGGTCATCTACGCCATACGCTTTTTGCCTATCGGCATTGGAGTCAACACCATCCTCTCCCTGATTGCCCTGATTCTAATCTTTCAGCTCTATTACCGCAACGAATTGAGCGTAGTCGTGCGCTCAATCGTCACCGCAGTCGTCATCATAATCTTCATTTTGCTTTCCGAAATGGTCAACTTCTTCCTTTTAGTCGCCATCTTCGGTCAAGACAAAACCCAACAACTGGTGACTGGCCCATCGGAGCTGATCAAAAGCTTGGCCACTATGCCCTCTACCCTGTTTTTAACCTTGCTGATTTATTTGACCTATTTATTGCGCAAAAAGAAACACGGAAAAATATAAAATGGAAGCCCTCAGCAAAAAGATCGCAGCTAGAATAGCCATGAACTTAGGAAAAACCGAGGAAGAGGAAAAAGTCATAGCCTATGGTCTTTTAGGCTTGATCCAATTGCTCATTCAGGCAGTGCTTTTGCTCAGTGTAGGCTACAGCTTCAAAATCTTAGGGCCAATCATCTTTTTGAGCTTGAGCATCAGCTTATTACGAGCTTTCTCAGGGGGCGCCCATGCCAAGAGCATCAACTTTTGCACACTTTTTAGCCTTTTTTATGCTGGTCTGATGGCCAAAATTGCAACAATCTTAAGCTTAAAACCAGCCTTCACCTTACCTGCTATCTCTACAGCCTTCATTATTTTCCCGATCAGTTTGTCTATCATCCATAAAAAAGCCCCGGTGGCTTCAGCAAATAAACCCATTAGTCCGAAAAAGAGTATAAGAATGCACAAATACAGCATTTATATTTTGGTTTTCTATTCTCTTCTCTATACAATTTTGGTTGCTTTAGGCCTGAAAGACAATTTATATCTCAAATATGCCTATAGTTTGAAATTTGGACTCATTTGGCAAGTTTTTACACTGACAGATTTGGGAGCAAAATTTGTTGAGGGCTTAAATAATATATTCCACAAACAAAGGTGAGGTGAATATGGTGAAAAGATTCTACGGATTATTGGCTGCTATTTCTACCCTGATGGCCGCTCTGTTTGCTACCTCAGCTTGCTGGTGGTTCATTTATCAACCTGAAGAACCCGCTTCCTTAAAAGACGAATAGAAAATTGAAACGCATAGATTAAACCCTATGCGTTTCTGACTTATTTTAATTGCTGACCGGAGGGATAGATAAAATGTCGATGCTGGAAAGAGAAAAGCAATTACAATTCAATCAAATCATGCAAATCATCAAGCTGGCTACCTTGGCTTTTCCATTGATCGCCTATTTCCAGTATTTTACCAAGAGTTCAGCAGGCGTTGAAGACTTTTTTAGACGCAGTCTGATCATGATCTTGGCTTTTGCAATACTTTTAATCGTTTATACCCTCCTCTATATGATCGAACTAAAACTCGACCCCAAATATAAAATCAAGCCCTGGATTACCCCCTTAATCAACGTTATTTCAGCCTTTACAGCCATCCTCTACACCGGTGCCAATATGAGCGATTACAAATATTTGCTCTTGCTGCCCATCATAACCACGGGTATGGAACACCGCAAAATAATCAGTCTGACCATAGGTAGCGTCAGCGCTGTATTGTTGCTGGCCATGGATATTTTACTGGCACCATATGAAATGGTTAACACTACTTTTGAAAACGACTTGATTTTAGCCTGTTTGTTTTTGGTGGTTGCTTGGGCCTTGAACTTTTATGTGGAACTGGAGCGGCAACATAGCATTAATTTAAACAAATTGCTGATTACCGACACCCATACAGGATTGTATAATTATAGATATTTTATCGATCATTTAGAGGCGGAAACGAAAAAGGCCGAAAAAGAAAACAGAATTATATCTTTGCTGATTTTCAATATAGATGATTTCAAATTTTACAATGATCTCTACGGTCACACCGCCGGTGATAGAGTTTTAGCCAATATTGCTCAAATTCTGAGAACTAATCTGGATGAAAACACCACCATAGCTCGCCCTGGCGGTGATGGTTTTGCGGTAGTGCTTCCCGACACAGATTTGAGAAGGGCGGTCAGCATAGCCGAAAAGATCAGGAAAGCCGTAGAGAATTATCCCTTCCATGGTGTGGAAAATATCCCCGGCAAGAGTCTGACGATCTCGGCCGGTGTAGCAATTTTCCCTGAAAAAGCAAAAACTGCCATGGAACTGGTGGATCAAGCCGACGATGCCTGCAACAGAGCTAAGTTTATGCGCAAAAACAGAGTCGAATCTTACTATTCCATTTTGGAAGAGATACAAACCGGAGCCGATAGCGACGCTAAAGAGCTGTTGGCCGTAATAAAAACCCTGATTGCAGTGATCAACGCCAAAGATCGCTATACTTTTAGGCATACGGAACGAGTTGTGCACTTGTCTGATACCATCGCCAAGGCCAACAATTTCAGCGAAAAAGACCGGCTCAATTTGATTTATGCGGCTTATTTACACGACGTAGGCAAGGTCAGTATACCGGAAGAGATTTTAATGAAGCCGGGGCGCTTGAGCGATCAGGAGTGGGAGATTATGAAAAACCACCCGACCACGGCGGCAGAAATGGTCAAGAATATCGATTCCCTGAAGAAAACCATGCCGATAATTTGGCAGCACCACGAGCGCTATGATGGTAAGGGCTACCCAAACGGGCTCAAAGGGGACGAAATCCACCCCTTGGCAGCTCTTTTGACGGTGATCGATAGCTTCGATGCCATGACCTCGGTTCGGCCTTACCAGGACCCGAAAACCTTTGAACAAGCCATTGAAGAAGTGAGACGCTGCAGCGGCAACCATTTTTCACCCAAAGCAGTGGAACAATTCATGCACGGAATCAGCTCCCTCGTCATCAAATAACCCCTAATCAAACACACCAATGCAAATCCGGGACAGTCCCGGTTTTGCATTGCTTCTATAGAAATTGTTACTTTGATGCGAAATGGGGACAGTTATGAGGAACTTAGGCACACACAGTCGGCCGGTTCTGGGCATGTGCTGAAAGCACAAGCTGGAGCGGGTGCAAAACGGGGACAGTCCCGGTTTTGCATAGAAGTTGTTATATTTCATCGCAGACAACGTTTAAGCAAGAAACATGTGCTACGGATTCTTTTGGCTTATAAATCTATTTTGAGAGTTTTATCTAAGCGACGGATTAGGCTAGGAAATACACATATAAACAATTAACCCCCACCTTCAGATTCGAAGATGGGGGCTTTTTTATTTTTATTTGCTCAAGCATCGTTTTTTACTCTAAATGCGGAACCGGCTTACTGATGCAAATCGGGGACAGTCCCAGTTTTGCATAGAATTTGAGCCGGCTATATATGCTCCAGTATGATGCTTTCAGCACATACCAGAGTTACGGCGGAACCGGCAAACTTCGTTTGCCTAAGTTTCTTACAGATAAGAAATAGTAACTGTATTGACGAATATCCTACATGGCGGTGTAGAAGCTTTGCAAAATGGGAACTGTCCCGGTTTTGCATGGCTTCTATAGATGTGTTACTTTTTGAGGCCGCGGATTAGGCTGCGGGTGACTTCCCTGCCTACCGTATTTAAAGCTGAATCGGTCATCCGCTCAATAGCGCCCTTTTGCTTTCGGGGGGCTGGTTTTTTGGCGGCTTTTTCCAACTTGGCCTTTTCCTTTTCCCACTGCAGACGCTCTTTTTCTAAAGCTTGACGCTCCGCCAACATGGTCTCTTCTTGCTCTCGCTGCTGACGCATCCGTTCCAGTATTTCATAAGCTGAATCCCGGTCGATTGGAGTGCCGTACTTGTGATTGAACTCGCTGGACTGAATCACCTGCATGCGCACATCGTCGCCAATGGTGCCCATCAGGCTTTGCGGCGGCAGTATATTGGCCCTTTCCACCATATTGGGTATGCCCTTTTCGTCTAAAAAGGAAACAAGCGCCTCGCCTACCCCAACCTCCATAATCGCTTCCATTGTGTTCAAATCAGGGTTTTGCCTAAATGTATTGGCAGCTGTCCGCACAACTTTCTGCTCAGCCGGTGTATAGGCTCTCAAAGCGTGCTGAATGCGGTTGCCCAGCTGGGCTAAAACGGAATCGGGCACGTCCATGGGGCTTTGAGTGACAAAGTAAACGCCAACCCCCTTGGAACGGATGAGCCGCACAACCTGTTCGATTTTTTGAATCAGAACTTTCGGCGCTTCCTTGAATAATAAATGAGCTTCATCGAAGAAAAAGACAATTTTCGGTTTATCTAAATCGCCAACTTCAGGCAAGACTTCGTAGAGCTCAGAGAGCAACCACAAGAGGAAGGTAGAATACAAATCTGGATTTTGGAACAGCTTTTCGCAATGCAAAACATTGATCATGCCCCGGCCTGCGTGATCGGTGCGCATCCAGTCAGTTACCTCTAAATTGGGCTCACCAAAGAACAGATGCCCGCCCTGGTCTTCTATAGCAAGAAGGGCACGCAAAATTGCACCCACACTGGCTGCCGAAATATTACCGTAAGTGGTTCTAAAGGCGGATGCGTTGTCGGACACATATTGAAGCATGGAACGCAGGTCCTTTAAATCGATGAGCAGCATCTGTTTTTCGTCTGCAACTCTAAAAACAATATTTAAAATTCCTGTTTGCGTATTATTCAAGCCTAAAAGACGAGACAAGAGCAAAGGCCCCATATCAGAAATCGTAGCCCGCACAGGATGGCCAAATTCACCGTAAATATCCCAGAAACGAGTGGGGTAATCGGTGAAAGTGAAACCTTCAAGGCCGAAGCGTTCGATTCGCTTCAGCATACCTTCCGTTTGTAAACCAGGCCTGCACATGCCGCCCAAATCGCCTTTAATATCAGCCATGAAGACAGGCACGCCCAAATCACTGAAGGACTCAGCCATCACCTTTAAAGTGGTGGTTTTGCCTGTGCCAGTCGCCCCTGAAATCAAGCCATGGCGATTGGACATCTGGGGCAAGAGATAAATCCGTCTATTGCTTTTGGCAACAAAAAGTTTTCCGTCGTGTAACATTTTCTACCTCCGATATAGAAAAACAAAATTCTTTTACCTAAACACTCTACTCTTCGAAAATTTCAATCTCGCCTACATCGGGGATTTCTTCTTCGTGATATGTCAAAACTGCAACCTGAGGTTCAGTTTCATCGGTTACGAGGAGCTGATTGCCTTCGTAATTCACAACCTTATGAGGGGCACAGGTGAGGAAATTGTCGATTGTATCCAAGACATCGTAGCCAAATTCATCGCTCTTGTAATGCATAGGGATGACTATGCGAGCTTCCAATTCTTTGGCAATTTGGCAAGCTTCTTCGTAATTAATAGTATAATGACCGCCAATGGGCAGCATGACTATGTCGACTTGGCCTAAAAGTTCCTTTTGTTTGTCGGTCAGGGGCTCGCCTAAATCGCCGAAATGAGCCAGCTTGATTTCCTTAAAAGTGAAAAGATGAATGGTGTTCTTGCCTCTTAAGAAACCCTTCTCTCGGTCGTGGAAGGATTCGATTTCTTCCACCAGATAAGGCTCTGTATGCTCGGTAGAAATGCAGCTGATTGCATCAAAATAATTGTGATCGTCGTGGTCGTGACTGCTGAAAACATCGTTGGCAGTTTGCATGGGCAATTTGAACCCAGGCACCGAGCCGTCGCGATAAGGATCTATAACGATGCGATAATCGTTGAAGCGAATACGGAAACAACTATGGCCTAGCCAGGTAATTGCAATTTCTTTTCTCATTAAATTTCCCTCCAATAAAATAATAATAATATAACAAAATTTGAATGAGACAAATATGCTAAAACTAAAATATACAAGCCTTTAGCTTTATCAATAACATATTCGCTCTATTTACTGCAAATTCCTTTGTAAAGAAATGCAAAACGGGCCTACATAAGGAACTTATGCAAAACGGGGACTGTCCCCGTTTTGCAAAGCTTCTATAGAAGTTGTTGTTTTCACCAGCATGCGAATTGGGGACTGTCCCCGATTTGCATTTTTCTGTTTACCTAAGTTCTTTAAATATGCCGGAGTTGCGGAACCGGCCCACTTTGTGTGCCTAAGTTCCTTATGACTGTCCCGGTTTTGCCTTAGACGAGGGTGATGAAGGTGGAAAGAAGCTGAGGGTCGTAGTGTTTGCCGCTGAGACTTAAGAGTTCGGCCTTGGCTTCGTTTGCCGACATGGCTTGTTTATAGGGTCGGTCGCTGGTCATCTGCACGTAAGCGTCGACAATCTGGAAAATACGAGAGATCAGCGGTATCTCGTCGCCTCTTAAACCTTGAGGATAGCCACTGCCATCGTAGTGTTCACGAATAGTCAGAATAAATTTAGCTACAGGCGAATAAATATTAGAAGCATCGGCAATGCGAAAGCCCACCTCGATATGACTATGCATTTCAGCCAGTTCAGGCGGGCTGAGGGGGCCCTCTTTAAACAAAATTTCCTCGGAAACAGCTATTTTACCAATATCGTGAATATCTACCAGCATCAAAAGGTCTTTAACATCCTGGTCAAACAAATTCAGATTATTGGCTAGAGCCGTAGCTAATTCCTTGGTCTTTTCTATATTTTCTTTGCTTTCAATGCCCTTTTCGAACATTTGTTCCAGCAAATCGGCGATGATTCCGTTTTTAATCTTCTGACTGGTCCGCATCTTTTCCTTATACATCATGTCTTCGGCCAGCTTGATGATCCCAAACAGACTCTGAATTTCCCTCGTTTTAGTGGCATAACCCAAGGAAATTTTCAAAGGAATTTTGCCATCCAGGTCTAAATCACTCTGGCGCTCCATTTCAGCCATCAGCTCAGCCGCTCTCTTGGCCCTGGTTTGAGGCAAGAGCATGATGAACTCGTCGCCTCCCAGCCTAAAAGCAGAGCAAGCTTCTGGACAGTTTTCCTTAAACAACTTAGCTGCCCTTTGAATCAGATTATCACCTTCTTCGTGACCGAAAGCGTCGTTGGAAATTTTTAAACCGTTTAAATCGCCCACAATTATGGATAAAGGCAGGTTTTCTTTAATATCCATGGCCACTAAAGCTTCTTCGTAATAGCGACGATTGGGCAAACCGGTCAGAACATCATAAAAATTGAGATAGCGTATCTCCTCTTCCCTAATCTGGGCATTGACAATTTCCCGCTTGAGGCGACGGTTGATCACCCAAATATAGAAAGCTGCCAAGAAAAGTACGAGTATAATCAGGTTAGTGGCAATCGCCACCAAACGCCAATTGTCGCGCATGAAAAGGTCGAAAGCGTAACTGCCCATGACCTCTGAAGTCACAGCCATAATGATGCTTTGCATGCGAACCGGGTCGAGTTTTTCAATGGATTTGTTCAAAACCGCCAGTAAATGAGGGTTGGCATCGCTTTTTAAGCCAAAACTATAAGCACGCTTGAGCTCAGAGATAGGTGCCAGAGCTAGGTTTTTGTATTTAGCCTTCATATTGTAATAGGCAATGGAATAAGAGTTGCCGTAACCATAATCGGCCTTGTTTTGCTCGACTGCCAGCAGTGACTCTTCCCTGTTAGCGACAAAGACCAACAAATCTTCATCGATGTCCTCCGGCAAAACGCTACCGGCAACCAGTGCAAAACGTTTGTCGTTCAATTCAGCCGGGTTTAGGCCTTGCCGATAAAACAAAACCGTTTCTGCTTCTAAGAAGGGCGAACTCAAAGTATAATCATTGAGCTGATAATCAGTGGAGACACCAAAAACCAACTCGTCAGAAGCGGCGAACAAATCTTCCACTGTGTCGTAGAAGACAAATTTAAAATCGATTCCACTGATTTTACTCAGCTCTTCGACTATTTTAACGGCTAAGCCTGTCAGCTCACCATGAGAACTCTCGAAAAAGAAGGGTGGCCCCGACTCAATCGTGCCTATTTCTAGCACTGAATTCTCGCCTATCCAGCTCAACTCTTCGGGGCTAAACTCAGCTGCACTAAGATTAAGGCAAAAGTTGAATAAAATTAAAAAGCTGAAAAAGTACAGGAGAAAAGAGGGAAATTGCCTTCTGTTTTTATACATTGATTAGCCCCCCTTTTCAAGAAATTGAGTGATTTAGTTAAAGATTCTACAATATATGGAAAATCCCTTGCTAAATTTAATTAAATATTTAAGATAACTTAACAATTTGATTACAAATACCAATTACCACCTAGAAAAGCATTTATAAACAAAAAAACGGCCTGCTGCCCTTTAAAAAAGGAACAACAAGCCGCCGGGGGGGTGGCAGTTTCAATTTAGAGTTTATAAATCAGAATATACTGGGTAGAGTCAAGGAGTTCGGGCACAGGAATATGTGCTGCCAGCTTAAAAGGAGTGCTCTTCTTGAGATATGTTTGGTATTCGCCAATGGGATAATAGATGATCAAAGTAATCGGTCTTTCATGCTCTTTATGGGAAATCAAAATATTATTGATCGCCTTTTTGAAAATCTGGACAGAAAAAGGATTGAAGAAATAAAAGACATTTTGGCTAGGCTCAATTTCATATTGTTCAGCCGAACTATAGACCCACTGGATGGGCGTATGTTTTAAGGAATGCTTAAACTCATAAGTTGCCAAATTAGAATCAGCCTCGTCGAGAGTGGTTTCGTTGATCTCGATTCCGGTGACTCTGATTTTGGTTTTATGATAAAGATAGATGCCTACCCTGCCTCGGCCACAACCAACATCAAGCAAATGGTCCTTTGGATTGAATTTATAATTTGCCAAAAGAGCATCCAAAGCCACATAAGGGGTGGGCTCACAGCGGTTATAAACGCTGTTGCGGTCCCTCCATTCACGTATGCCTATAGTTTTGATGCCAAGTTCACGATCGGTGCGAATCTCTATCATTTTGCGTCCCCCTTTAATAGTGTATGAACACAATTTGACATGGGGGCTTATTTTCCTGCTTTATAGGAGTCTCTGTCGCCATTTTCTATCCAGATGCGGTTATGTTTGGCTCTGGCACTGGCTTGACGGTCGCTGTGTTTCTTAATATTTTCCTTTTGAATGTAATAAAGAGCCATATAAGCAAAATGCTCGTGGTCGGCTTGCTTGCATTTCATATGCAGGTTGTAACAGGTGGTTTTGACCCTGAAAATCTTGTTGTTGCACTCGATAGAAGTCAAAGTTGCCGCCTTTTTTGTATAGGGATATTCGATGCGTTCGTGCCAAAAAAGCCCCTTACAAGTGTCGCCCTTGCAAATTGGGTCGAGCACCCTCAAAGGAATAAAAGTCTGCATACCGTTGACCACAAATGCATTGGTGAGAGGTGAAAAAGTCCTTCTGTTTGGCTGATAATAGCTGCGCAAAACAGTGCCCCAGTGATACAAATAACGTTTGAGAATGTAAGTTAGGCGATTTGATACTTCTTCCAGAGAACCATCTTCATAATGCACCTGGCACATACTACCTCTGCTAGTGTAAACAGGAACGATTGCCGTAATTAGACCCTTATCGAGATGATAATTGTAAGCCACCTACTACACCTTCTCACTTTTATTTTTATAATAATTATAAAAGAAATTAGTGATAAATTCAAACAATCTTCCATAGAAAAAACAAGAAAGTCAAGTAGAAAGACACAGAAAAAAACCCTTTTATTTCTGATAAAAGGGTTAACTACCTATAATATAAATAATTGTAAAGAAAACACCGTTTTTACGACAATTAACTCGAAATAACTGAAAAATTCACCTTAAAAGAGGCCCCTTCACAGGAAAACCGCTTCAAATTGCAAATTTTGCCAAAAATCATAAAAAACTTAGCCGCAGTTTACATTTCACTGCTGATACAGCCCAAATTTTTGCTG